>JAJFHC010000306.1 GCA_021775835.1 Hyphomicrobiales bacterium
CAGGGCAAGCTTGCCGACATGTACACAGCTCTCAACGCCTGCAAGGCCTATGTTTATACCGTGGCGAAAGCCTGCGACGCCGGCAAGACGACCCGCAAGGACGCGGCTGGGGCCATTCTCTTTTCAGCGGAAAAGGCCACATGGATGGCGCTTGAGGCGATCCAGGCTCTGGGAGGTAACGGCTATATCAACGACAACGCGACCGGCCGTCTGCTTCGGGATGCAAAGCTCTATGAAATCGGGGCGGGGACTTCGGAAATCAGGCGGATGCTGATCGGCCGTGAGCTGTTCAAGGATTCCGCATGACGATAGTATTGGTCCGGTTTTGCGGATTGCTTGTTGTTTCTCTATTTATTGGAACGCTTGCGGCGAGCGGACAGGATGCAGAACGGCCAACGGCGGAGGAAAGGGATACGATCAGGTTATGCCTTGGCGATGCGCTGCGCAAAGATGTCACGGCTGAAACCTGCATCGACAAGGTCGCAAGCCCATGCATGGAACATGACGGCGGTGGTTCGACACAAAGTATGAATGCCTGCTTGTATCGGGAGAATGCCATCTGGGATGAGATCCTCAACGTCGAATACAAGGCGCTGCGGGGGAGCCTGGCAAAAGAAACATTTGAAGCATTGCGAGGCGTGCAGCGGCACTGGATCGCCTATCGTGACGCTAAATGTGCCTATCCCTACAAAGCAATCGACGGCACAATCGCCAGCAATTTTGCAAGTAGTTGCATCAATACCATGACCGCCCGCCGGGCCATTGAGCTAAGGACGTGGCGTCGATGGGAGCAGGGTCAATAAAGACCGGCACGGCCCGTGCCGGATCAAGTTTCAGTTGAAAGGCGAAAACAATGACGGATTCAGACAGCAATCCTGTGGTTATCGTGGGTTACGCAAGGACACCGATGGGTGGGTTTCAGGGAGACTTTTCCTCTGTTACCGCCTCTGAGTTGGGAGGCGTTGCTATCCGGGAAGGGCTTTCGCGGGCCGGGGTCGACGGCGGCGATGTTTCTGATGTTCTGATGGGCTGCGTGTTGCCGGCGGGCCAGGGACAGGCACCCGCGCGTCAGGCGGCTTTTGCTGCCGGTCTGCCAAACTCAATTCCCTGCACTACCGTCAACAAGATGTGTGGTTCGGGCATGAAGACCGCCGTGATGGCGCACGACAGCCTTTACGCCAGGCCAACCGAAATCGTCGTGGCCGGTGGCATGGAGAGCATGTCGAATGCACCCTACATTCTGCCGAAGGTGCGTGACGGTCTGCGGTTGGGGCATGGAGAGGTCAAGGACCACATGTTTCTTGACGGTCTTGAAGATGCCTATGACAAGGGCCGCCTGATGGGAACCTATGCGGAGGACACAGCCCAGCATTACCAGTTCACCCGGGAGGCCCAGGACGCCTACGCAATCGAGTCCCTGGCCCGTGCCAAGAAGGCCAATGAAGACGGCAGTTTTGACGCCGAGATTGCAAAGGTGACGGTGAGTACCCGCAAAGGTGACACTGTTGTCAGTGCCGATGAGCAACCCTTCAAGGCCAACATAGAAAAGATTCCCACGCTCAAACCGGCCTTCCGTAAAGAGGGGACGGTGACGCCGGCAAATTCAAGCTCGATTTCGGATGGGGCCGCCGCCCTTGTGCTGATGCGCCTGTCGGAAGTGGAGAAGCGCGGTTTGCAGCCGCTTGCCAGGGTTGCCGGTTGTTCCGCCTTCGCGCAAGAACCGGCGTGGTTCACGACCGCTCCTATTTTCGCGATGAAGAAACTGCTTGAACAGACGGGATGGTCGAAGGACGAGGTTGATCTCTACGAGATCAACGAGGCATTCGCTGTTGTCACCATGGCGGCTATGCGCGACCTCGACTTGCCGCACGACAAGGTCAACGTGCATGGTGGCGCCTGTGCCATGGGACACCCTATAGGGGCATCGGGCGCGCGCATTCTGGTGACGTTGCTGGCGGCCCTAGAGAAAAACGATCTGAACCGGGGCGTTGCCTCACTATGCATTGGCGGCGGCGAAGCCACGGCTGTTGCCATCGAGCGGATGAACTAGGGGAAATCGAAATATGGCACAGAACATTACGACAGGCTACAAGGCACTCTGCGCGGCGGCGGAAGAGGAAATAGAAACCATCTCGGTCGAGGATACCGTCGCCATCAAGGACAGTGATGACGTTGTCATCATCGACATTCGCGACATTCGCGAGTTATGGCGGGAAGGGCGCATTCCGGGCTCTGTCCATGTTCCACGCGGCATGCTGGAGTTCTGGATCGATCCGGAAAGCCCCTACTACAAGGACGTGTTCAATCAGGACAAGAAGTACGTCTTTCATTGTGCCGGCGGTCTGCGTTCGGCACTGGCCGCACAGGCTGCCCATCGCATGGGGCTGGCACCGGTTTGCCACATGGCCAAGGGTTTTGCCGGCTGGAAAGCCACGGGCGCCCCTATAGAAGAAGTCGAACGCAAGAAATGAGCGTCCTGACGTCGTCAATTTCCACCGGTGCGGATAGCTTCAAGGCTAATGCAGCGGCCATGAATGACCTTGTCGAAGACCTGGGCCAGAAACGCGAAGGCGTGGCACTGGGTGGCAACGAGCGGTCGCGCAACCGTCATCTGTCCCGCGGCAAACTGTTGCCGCGTGACCGTGTGATGCAGTTCATCGATCCGGGGACGCCATTTCTGGAATTCAGCCAGCTTGCCGCTTTCGGCATGTATGACGACGACATCAATTCAGCTGGCGTGATCACCGGAATTGGTCACGTCGAGGGCCGTGAATGCGTGATTGTCTGCAACGATGCGACAATCAAGGGCGGCACGTACTTTCCCATGACGGTCAAGAAGCACCTTCGTGCCCAGGAGATCGCTCGGGAAAACCGCTTGCCATGTGTCTACATGGTCGATTCCGGTGGAGCCAATCTGCCTCGCCACACGGAAGTGTTTCCTGACAAGGAACATTTCGGGCGCATCTTCTACAACCAGGCGACGATGTCTGCCATGGGCATCCCACAAATCGCCATTGTCATGGGCTCATGCACGGCGGGGGGTGCATACGTGCCGGCGATGGCGGACGAAACCATCATCGTGCGCCAGCAGGGCACGATATTTCTGGCCGGCCCGCCGCTGGTGAAAGCGGCGCTCGGCGAGGAAGTGAGTGCTGAGGATCTTGGTGGCGCGGATGTCCATGCGCGCGAAAGCGGTGTTGCCGACCATTATGCCGCCGACGACACCCACGCCCTGGCCATCGGTCGCCGGATCATCCGCAACCTCAACAAGCGCAAGAACGTCGATGTGGTGCTGCGTGCGCCAACTGATCCGCTTTACGACACGGCTGAACTCAATGGCGTTGTCCCGCAATCTTTCGCGGTCCAGTATGACGTTCGCGAGGTGATCGCGCGGATTGTCGATGGTTCGGAATTCGATGAATTCAAGAAACTGTACGGAACGACTGTGGTGACCGGCTTCGCCCATATCATGGGGTGTCCGGTAGGCATCATCGCCAACAATGGCATCCTGTTTTCGGAATCATCGCTCAAAGCTGCACATTTCATCGAACTGTGCTGCCAGCGAAAGATACCGCTTCTGTTTCTGCAGAACATTTCAGGCTTCATGGTCGGACAGAAGTACGAGGCCGGCGGTATCGCCAAGGATGGTGCCAAGCTCGTCACGGCGGTCGCCTGTGCGCAAGTGCCAAAAATAACGGTCATCATTGGTGGCTCGTTCGGAGCGGGGAACTATGGCATGTGCGGACGCGCTTACGGCCCGCGGTTTCTGTTCATGTGGCCGAACGCGCGGATCTCGGTGATGGGCGGTGAACAGGCCGCCAGTGTCCTGGCAACGGTCCGCCGCGACAATATCGAGGCAGATGGCGGTTCCTGGAGTGCTGACGAGGAACTGGCCTTCAAGACACCGATCCGCGAGACAATCGAAGCGGAAGGACATCCGTATTTTGCAACCGCCAGGCTCTGGGACGATGGCATCATTACCCCGTCGGAGACCCGGATGACACTTGGCCTGTCGCTGTCGGCTGCCCTCAACGCTCCCGTGCCTGAGACAGGCTTCGGCGTTTTCAGGATGTGATGCACCATGTTTGAATCTGTTCTTATTGCCAATCGTGGTGAAATCGCCGTTCGTGTAATCCGCACGGCGAGCAGGCTGGGTCTGCGGACAATTGCCGTCTATTCGGACGCCGACCGTACTGCCAAGCACGTGGCCCTTGCCGACGAGGCCTGGCATATCGGCCCGCCGGAAGTGGCGGAGAGCTATCTTCGGGCCGATGTCATTCTCGACGTGGCCAAAAAGTCCAAGGCCTCGGCAATCCATCCGGGATACGGTTTTCTCTCAGAAAATGCCGGGTTTGCCGATCAATGTGCAGCGGCGGACATTGTGTTTGTCGGTCCGCCCGCAGATGCCATTCGCGCAATGGGTCTGAAAGATGCCGCCAAGCGCTTGATGCAGAAGGCCGGCGTGCCTGTCGTGCCCGGCTATCACGGGGCTGATCAGGATGACGCTGTCCTTTCGTCTGCGGCTGACGACATCGGTTACCCGGTTCTGATTAAGGCGGTCGCTGGCGGTGGCGGCAAGGGCATGAGAAAAGTCGACGATGCCGCCGGCTTCAAGGATGCGCTGGACAGTGCGCGACGGGAAGCGGCATCCGCGTTTGGTGACGACCGGGTGCTGGTCGAGAGATTTGTCGGGCGGCCGCGCCACATCGAGATCCAGGTATTCGCCGACAGTATGGGTGATGCCGTTCATCTGTTTGAACGCGACTGTTCGCTTCAACGCCGACATCAGAAGGTGGTTGAGGAGGCGCCGGCCCCGGGAATGCCCGAAGCGATGCGCGCTCGTATGGGAGAGGCGGCTGTGGCGGCAGCGAAGGCCGTCGGCTACCAGGGGGCCGGTACGGTTGAATTCATTGCCGATACGAGCGAAGGGCTGCGCGAAGACGGTTTCTTCTTCATGGAAATGAACACCCGCCTACAGGTCGAACACCCCGTGACCGAACTGATCACAGGGGTCGATCTGGTGGAATGGCAGCTCCGCGTCGCATCCGGCGAACCGTTGCCGCTTCGACAGGACGAACTGGCGATCGACGGTCATGCCATGGAAGTGCGCCTTTATGCAGAAGATCCCGACAACAGCTTTCTGCCGAGTACCGGACATCTTCATGCATTGGAGTTCCCCACGAGTTCCGCTTCCGTCCGTATCGATTCCGGGGTCGATCAAGGCGATGATGTGAGCCGGTTCTACGATCCCATGATTGCAAAAATCATCGCTCATGGACATGACCGCGCCGCGGCAATTGCCAATCTATCGAGTGCGCTTGAGCATACGGTGGTCGCGGGTGTCAAATCCAACCTGGGATATCTATCGACGGTTCTTGCCAATCAACACTTCAGAGCGGGAGAGATCGACACGGCCTTCCTGGAAACCCATGGGGCCGATCTGGAGGCAACAGTTTCGCGTGACGCCGCCGCATCGCTGGCTGCGGTCGCCTGGTTTTCTCTCCTTGATCGGGATCTTGCTGATTTGGAAGCGGGACCGGATCACACATCTCCCTGGAGAGACCGATCCGGTTGGCAACTGGGTGCGTCACGCACGTCAACGCTGCATCTGACGGTCAACGGTGTGGCACATTGGTTTCGTCTGCAGAGAGACTGTTCCACGTTCACCGTAAACATCGATGACAGTGAGACTCCGGTCACCGCACAATTCCGCGATGTCGTGGTTGAAGATGGGTGGCTTCGGGCTCGACTGGGGCCCCGGAATGTAGCCGCTCGACTGATTTCAGCAGGGGCCGCTCTTTTTGTGCTTATAGCAGGGCGTCAGATTGAAGTCCTCCAGACCGACCTACTTTTGAGTGACCTGGAAGGAGCAGATGGCGGTGGCCTCCTGCGCGCTCCTATGTCCGGGAAACTGCAATCCCTCTTTGTGTCACCGGGCGATACGGTTTCCAGGGGCGATCGTCTTGCGATTCTCGAAGCCATGAAAATGGAACACACGCTTGCTGCCGACATGGACGGGATAGTTGGCGAAGTTAACTGCAAATCAGGCGAACAGGTTCGCGAGGGCGACATTCTTGTTGTTTTGCAAGATGTTGACGCAGAAAGTTGAGAGTCTGAATCACAATCCGCAGACGGTAGTGTGGAAAAGACTGTATTGGCGTCGGCTTCCGTTTGGTCAAATGGCCCCGACTGTATAAATTACGGGCATGAGCCTTCATCTGGTTAAATTGTGTGTCGGCGTCTCGGAAGTAGACGAATTGCGTGTCTGGCAGGACCGGCGTCTGGCCGACGGTCAGGAACTCTTTCATACGACCCGTATGGTTCCACGCCGGAAGGAGGAACTGCTTGACGGTGGCTCGCTTTACTGGGTCATCAAAGGGCAGATCCAATGCCGGCAGGCGCTGGTGGACATATGTCCCTTCACCGATGATGACGGCATCAGGCGTTGCCGTCTGATGCTGGGCGACGAACTCGTTCAAACAAGACATCAACCACGGCGCGCATTTCAGGGATGGCGGTATATTGAAGGGGTGGATGTCCCGACCGACCTCGGTCAGGGACAAATCGACAAGATTCCGCAGGAAATGCGTGCGGAACTTATGGAACTCGGCCTCATATAGACCTTCGGGCAATTGCTGATTCCGCGGAGACACATTGTTTCCACAGTCGTGACGTAGTTCTCGTATGTCTTTGGTACGGAATTCGAATCAACTGACAATATGCTAAAGGATTAGGGGCGGGGCGTTGCCAAAGGGGAAGTGCAATGTTGTTCCATGACTTGTGTCGTCGATGTCCGGTCAACCGCCTCAAAACGGCGCCTGTCTCCCTTTCCCCTGTTATCTTCGACGTTTGCCCATGAACGAGTCTTCAGGCCTGCCGCAAACTGCTCATGTAATTGTTCTTGGTAACGAAAAAGGGGGTTCGGGCAAGTCAACCACCGCGATGCATTTGATCGTGGCGTTGCTGAAGTGGGGCAAATCGGTCGGTTCCATCGACATAGACAGTCGCCAGCAATCCTTGACCCGATACGTCCAAAACCGCAGGAACTGGGCTGATCAACACGATTTGCTGATTCCACATCCGATACACCGGACGGTCGCTCTTGATGCGGAAGGTCATTTGCGCAAGGACGAAGACGGCGAGTTCGCTGCTTTTGCCGACGCTGTTGGCACGCTCGAACATACCTGCGATTTTCTCGTGATCGATTCTCCAGGCAGCGATAACTATCTGTCCCGTCTTGGACATTCCATGGCCGACACTCTCGTCACCCCGGTTAATGACAGTTTTCTGGATCTGGACGTTCTCGGCAATGTTTGTCCCGAAACACTGCAATTCCAGCGGGCGTCGCAATACAGCGAAATGGTGAGCCAGAGCAGGAAGCGCCGCTGTACGGTCGATGGCGGTGAGATTGACTGGGTTGTGATGCGCAATCGTTTGTCGCCCCTCAACTCCAGAAACGCGAAACGCATTGAGAAGTTTGTCAGGGAGCTTTCCCATCAACTCGACTTCAGGATAGCTCCCGGTGTTTCTGAACGAGTCGTGTTCAGGGAGCTGTTTCCGCAAGGCCTCACCCTGTTCGATGTGATTGAGGACGATTCCGCCAGCGACGTGACAATGTCCCATCTCGCCGCACAGGTAGAAATTCGCGCGCTGGTTGATACCTTGCGATTGCCGCGAGCACATTCGGTTTCCGCACCGTTTCACGGTGGGACAGGCTCCAGCGCTGCGATCCGTTGACCGGTAACCTCTTTTCCCCAGACAGTTCCAATACCATCTATAGTGTAGACAACCCGGTTGCGGGCCGTTTGGCGCGCCGCGATGAGATTGATTTTGAATGGAGGTGCATATCTTGGGGGAGAAGGACAAATCTCCAGTGTCGGCCGACGACAGAAACATCGCAAAATCATCCAGCGACGATGTTGATGCATTCCTGGCGCAGGTCAAGGCCGCACCGTCACCGGTCACGGGCAGTGACAGAGGGCGGCTGATTTTTGCCATGGATGCTACCATGAGCCGACAGCCAACGTGGGATACGGCCTGTTCCATACAGGCTGAAATGTTTCAGGAAACTGCCCGGATAGGCGGACTCGACGTTCAACTCGTCTACTTCCGCGGGTTTAACGAATGTCGCGCCAGCCGATGGGCGAGTGACCCCGAGTCGCTTGCCGGACTAATGTCCCAGGTGATGTGCCGCGGCGGACACACGCAAATCCGGCGGGTGCTTGAGCACATCAAGAAAGAACAACCCAAGGGCCGTGTTGGCGCGGTGGTGTTTGTTGGTGACTGCATGGAGGAAAACGTCGACACACTCTGTCAACTCGCTGGAGAAGTCGGACTCCTTGGTGTTCCCATCTTCATGTTCCAGGAAGGTATGGATCCGGTGGCTGAACAGGCGTTTCGTGAAATTGCCCGGCTGACACGTGGTGCGTTCTGCCGGTTTGATGCCGCATCCGCTCAGCAGTTGCGTGATCTGCTTTCAGCCGTCGCCGTCTATGCAGCGGGCGGCAGAGCCGCGCTTGAGGATTTTTCAAGCAAGCGCGGAGGCGGCGCGCAGCGGCTTCTCACGCAGATGCGCTGAACTCAGGTAGTGTGCAATGAGGTTTTTACTCTTCGGGATAATAGGACTGGCGGTCGCCTATCTCGCAGCGCTTCTGTTCATTAAAGCCAATCCCGCAAAGATTGCCCGAAGAGTAAAACCTCTCGGCATTGGCGCTGCGGCCATTCTGGCACTGTTTCTGGTTCTGACGGGCCGGTTCATGCTTGCCCGTCAGGTGATCGCTGCGGCGATGAGCGTGTTAGCGGGTGGCGGCGCTTTCAGTGGGTATGCGCGCCGTGGCCCATCCAGCGGTGGCCAGTCGAAAGTCCGCACCCAAATGCTCGAGATGGAACTCAACCATGCGACCGGAGAGATGAGGGGTGCGATTTTGACCGGTAAGTTTGCCGGCGCGGATCTGGAGGAATTATCGGAAATCGATCTTGTAGCCTTTCATGAAGAATGTTCTCGCGCTCAGGATCAAAGTCAGGCGATCCTTGAATCCTACCTTGACAGGATGCGACCGGACTGGCGCGCGGACAAACGCTTTGCCGGGACAGAACGGGAAGGGGATGACCACCGAGGTTCCGGCGGGCCTATGTCTGCCGGTGAGGCCCTCGAAATACTCGGACTCGATGAAGGGGCAGGATCGGAAGACGTAAAGAAGGCCCACAAACGACTGATGAAAGTGTACCACCCCGATCAGGGGGGATCGGATTACCTGGCTGCCAAGATCAATCAGGCAAAAGACGTTCTTCTCGAAGACTGAATGACCAACGAAAAACGCCCGCTTTTATCAAGCGGGCGTTTTTTGTGAATGTCTTTTCCGATCCTTCGGCTATGGCGCGAGCGCCAGACAGTTGATCGATTTGCGGCTAAGTGCCGAGCAGGCCCGTCGGGCGGAACGTTTGTCAAATCCGGCAAACCGCGCGCGATAGAGAACCTGGTCTTTCTTGTAGAAAGCCAAGGCGATGGCTTTCTTGCCATAAAGGGTTTTGAGTCCCGTCTTCTTGGCTTTCTTCAAACGACGCATGGCATCTTCTTGTTTCGCGTAGGCGCCGATCTGAATTGACCAGGTTCCGTTTGCATGGTCGGAGGATTTTACAGCCGGTATGATTTTGGCGGCTTTCAGATCTTCCGATCCGGCATTGGTTGCCTCAGAGGACAGTTTTGCCTTTTTGGGTTTTGCGACCGCGTTCGTCGCGGAAATCAGTTTTGCCTTTACTGGTGTTGCCGAAGTGATGACCAGGGGCTTTCCGACATTCTTGGCAGGTACCTTGAGGTCAGAGTCTGTAAGGGTACCAGCGGACACAGGGCGAATCACAGGCGTCGGAATCTTGACCGCCGAGGCGACCTTGGTCTTTGCCAGTTTGCGGCGTTTGGTGGATGCCTTCGAGAATGAACCGCTCAGGATGCTCTTCATCTGACGGTCCCGGGAACGACCAGTCTTGCCGCCAAGGACGACGCCGACAAGATGCTTGCGTCCTCTGCGAACCGAAGACGTGAGATTAAAGCCCGATGCGCGTGTGTAACCGGTCTTGATGCCGTCTGTACCGCGATAGCGTCCGAGCAGACGGTTGTGCGAGCGATAGACCCTTCCGCGAAACTTGAAGGCCTTGGTCTTGAAATACTTGTAGTATCCGGGAAAGTCGCGTTGCAGGCGAATGCCAAGCGTTGCCATGTCCCGGGCGGTGGTGACCTGGTGGCGGTTCGGCAAGCCAGAGGCGTTGCGGAAAGTGGTGCGCTTCATGCCGATGCGGCGTGCCGTGCGTGTCATGCGACGGGCAAATCCGGACTCGGTCTTGCCGATGGCTTCGGCGACGACCACGGCCACATCGTTGGCGGACTTCGTGACCAGAGCCTTGATCGCATCTTCGGCTCGGATCGTCTGACCACGCTTGAGGCCGAGTTTTGATGGCGGCTGTTTCGCAGCGTGCCGGGATACTTTGAACCGGGTGGACTTCTTGATGCGACCGGCTTTCATTTCTCCAAACAGAACATAAAGGGTCATCATCTTTGTAAGAGACGCGGGATAACGGCGCGCGTCAGCTTTGCGGGCATATATTGTCTTGCCCGTGTTCGCGTCCACCACAATTCCGGAATACGCCTGCCTGGCCTGAGAAGGATCAGCTTGAAGGCCGATCATCGCAACGGTCAGGATTGCAGCCCCAGTTGTTCTGACAATGAACGAATTCGCGGAAAGGCGAAACTGTTTCAAGTTTACTGAAAACATTACTCACTACCCTTAACTCAAACTTGTACTTGCCGACGACGGTCGGCATTTCCATCACGTGTCGTTCATGTGCCAATGGAGGAAAAACAGTCACCTCGGTTTGGCGTTTTTCGGAAGGTTCATGCGCATGTCCACATGGTTCTGATTTTCCTGAACCAAGGGCGAACCACCAGACCAGCAAACCAATGGAGCGCGCGTACCTTCTCGAACGATACCCCGCACCAATTGTCTGCTTTGAGTGTTACTAAAGAGTAAAATCCCCGCATTCATCCGCCGCTTGACATCTCTCATTTTTTCTTGTGCAGCGCAGCAATTCCGTGTTGACATTCTTTGTGCGGTGCCTATATTGCGTTGCAACATACTCTTTTTGATGTGACATTCACTTAACGGCAAAATGTGGCTAGACGGAGATTCCCCATGATTAAAAACCTCGAAGAATTCCAGACGATCGGAAAAGACCAGTTTGATGCATCTGTTGCCAGTGCAACCGCCGTATCAACGGGCATCCAGACGATCGCTACCGAAGTTGCAGATTTCTCGAAGAAATCTTTTGAAGAAAGTACCGCTGTTTGGGAAAAGGCTTTGGCATCCAAGTCTCTCGACAAGGCTGTCGATATCCAGACAACCTATGCCAAGTCAGCCTACGAAGCTTATGTCGGTCAGTTGACCAAGATCGGCGAACTCTACATGAGCACCGCCAAAGAGGCCTATAAGCCTTTCGAAGCCCAGATTGCTGCGTTTTCCGGCAAGGTTGCCCAAAAGAAAGCTTCCTGACACTTTACCCATAGAAATCGGCTGAAAAAACCCGGCGCTCTCTGGCGCCGGGTTTTTTGTTGTGTATGTTTATCTATACTGAAAGTGGGGGACTGAGATGTCGGCCTGCACATTCGTTAGCCTTTTCCGCGATCCGGTGTCGAAAAATGATTTTGGAAGTCTATATAATACAATGTCCAAGAGAGACATCAGGGCTGATATTTCTGTGACGATGGAAATGGCGAAGGAAAATATCCGTCCGGTCCTCTCCGGTGACGACGAAGACGATGGCCTGAATGGCGGCAATGGCACGGGCGTCGTTACGAAGACGCGCCAGAAAACCCAGAAACCCAGCTTGTACAAGGTGCTTTTGCTCAACGATGACTATACGCCGATGGAGTTTGTGATTCACATTCTCGAACAGTTTTTCGGTAAGGGACGCGAGGAGGCGACCCAGATTATGTTGCATGTGCACCAAAAGGGTGTCGGAGTGTGCGGTGTCTATACGTATGAGGTGGCGGAAACAAAAGTTACACAAGTGATGGACTTTGCCCGCCAACACCAGCATCCTCTACAATGTACGATGGAAAAGGAGTAACAGTAAGCCGTGCCCACATTCTCCCGTAGCCTTGAAGACGCTCTTCACCGAGCCCTCGCGCTCGCCAACGAGCGCTGCCACGAGTACGCGACGCTGGAACATCTCCTGCTGGCGCTGCTTGAAGATCAGGATTCCGCTTCCGTCATGCGGGCCTGCAACGTGGATCTTGATGTGCTGCGCAAGAATCTCGAAGAGTACATCGACAACGAACTGGCCAGCTTGATTGTCGACGACGATGAGGACTCCAAGCCGACGGCTGGTTTCCAGCGGGTTATTCAACGCGCCGTCATCCACGTGCAGTCCTCGGGACGAGAGGAAGTGACCGGGGCCAATGTTCTCGTAGCGATTTTTGCCGAACGCGAAAGTCATGCCGCGTACTTCCTGCAGGAGCAGGACATGACGCGCTATGACGCGGTCAATTACATCAGCCATGGCATTGCCAAGCGTCCGGGTGCTGCGGAAGCAAGGACGCCCAAGGGTGCCGAAGAAGACAGCGCAGAAGAGAGCGAAGACGCGCCAACGCAAGCCGGAGATGCTCTCGAAGCCTATTGCATCAACCTCAATCGTAAAGCCGCCGACGGCAAGATCGATCCGCTCATAGGACGGGAAAAAGAGGTCGAGCGGACAATCCAGGTTCTGTGCAGACGCCAGAAAAACAATCCACTTTTCGTGGGCGAACCCGGCGTCGGCAAGACTGCGATTGCCGAGGGCCTTGCGCGCAAGATCATTCACGGTGAAGTGCCGGAAGTCCTGAACGAAAGCACGATCTTTCAACTGGACATGGGGGCACTTCTGGCCGGAACCCGTTATCGGGGAGATTTCGAAGAACGCCTCAAGGCGGTGGTCAAGGAAATCGAAGATTATCCCGGCGCCATCATGATCATTGACGAGATCCACACGGTGATTGGCGCCGGTGCCACCAGCGGTGGCGCTATGGACGCCTCGAACCTGCTGAAACCATCGCTGTCATCCGGCACGCTGATGTGCATTGGGTCGACGACCTACAAGGAGTACCGGAACCACTTTGAGAAAGACCGGGCGCTCGTCAGGCGTTTCCAGAAGATTGACATCAACGAGCCGACGGTTCCCGATGCCATCAAAATTCTGAAGGGCCTGAAACCGTATTTCGAAGAATTTCACAAGATTCGCTATACCAACGACGCCATCAAGACGGCAGTTGAATTGTCGGCGCGCTATATATCCGACCGGAAATTGCCAGACAAGGCGATCGACGTGATCGATGAGACCGGTGCGTCACAGATGCTGCTGCCCGATTCCCGGCGCAAAAAGACTATCGGGGTCAAGGAAATCGAGGCGACCGTGGCGACCATGGCGCGGATCCCGCCGAAGACCGTCTCAAAGTCGGATGCCGCCTCCTTGAAGGACCTGGCGAATGATCTGAAGCGTGTCGTCTTTGGACAGGACAAGGCCATCGATTCCCTGTCGTCGGCCATCAAGCTTGCCAGGGCCGGCTTGAGAGAGCCTGAAAAACCGATCGGCTGTTACCTCTTCTCCGGCCCCACCGGTGTCGGCAAGACGGAAGTGGCGCGCCAGCTGTCAACGCTGCTGGGGGTGGAACTCCTGCGTTTCGACATGTCGGAATATATGGAGCGCCATACGGTATCGCGGCTAATCGGTGCCCCACCCGGATATGTCGGTTTCGATCAGGGCGGATTGCTCACGGACGGTATCGATCAGCATCCTCATTGTGTTCTTCTGCTCGACGAAATCGAGAAGGCCCATCCGGACCTGTTCAATATCCTGCTGCAGGTCATGGACCACGGCAAGCTTACCGATCACAACGGCAAAAGCATCGACTTCCGCAATGTGGTTCTCATCATGACGACCAATGCGGGCGCGGTCGACCTTGCCAAACCACCGATTGGTTTTCAGCAGAGCAAACGCGAAGGCGACGACGAAGAGGCGATCAACCGTCTGTTTTCACCGGAATTCCGCAATCGACTCGATGCGGTCGTGGGTTTTGCCAATCTGCAGCGTGATGTTGTGCGCCGGGTGGTAGAGAAGTTCGTACTTCAGCTTGAAGCCCAGCTTCAGGACCGCAATGTGACCATCGAACTGACCGATGAAGCCAACGACTGGATTGCGGACACCGGCTACGACGAGAAGTTCGGTGCCCGGCCGCTTTCCAGGGTCATACAGGAGCACATCAAGAAGCCACTGGCGGATGAGCTGCTGTTTGGCAAGCTGCTGAATGGCGGAACCGTGAAGGTCGTTGTCGAAAAGGACGAAAACGGTAAACGCGTGCTCGGATTTGACTTCCTGAAGCCTGAAGACGAAAAGGCCGTTCCCAAGAAACCCAAGGGTGGCGGACCTGGCGGCAAGGGCAAACCTCGCAACCAGAAGCCCAAATCCGGCAAGGGTGGCAAGGGCGGCGGCGGCAGCGTACCGAAGGTTCCTCTTCTGGCCGACTGACCCGTTCCAGTGTCTTGATTGTGCCTGATAGAGAACCCGCAAAGAGGCCGTGGGGACATACATTGCAATGACCAAGCGACCGTTTGACTGGGGAGCATTCGGTCGCGGAGTGAAAGCGTCGCGATGTACCGGTTGCGTTGTGCTTGCCGCATCGTCAATTGGTTACGGCGCCCTGGTGAACGCAAGCGGACTCGGGGTGACAGAGGGCGTACTGATCAAGGTTGTGGTCTGGGCGCTACCCGGACAAGTTGTTCTCGTCGGTGCTCTCTCGGCCGGTGCCGGCATTGTGGCCGCAGCGGTGGCCGTGACCCTTACGGCGGTTCGTTTGATGCCGATGGTCGTGGCTATCATGCCGGATATGCGGTTTTCCGGCCACCCGCGATGGCTTTATTTTCTCGTTGCC
Organism: Hyphomicrobiales bacterium; assembly: GCA_021775835.1. The sequence goes on from JAJFHC010000306.1 coordinate 14,954, forward strand.
CATTTTACGGCAGCAACGGTCTGGATTGAAGCCCGCCGTGTTTTTCCAAGCATCGAAACGTCGCAGCGACTTCCCTACATGGCAGGTCTCGGTTCGGCGTTCATGATCATCATGTGCATGATGACTGTTTTGGGATATGCGCTTGCCGGATTTCTGCCTGTGGTTCTGGCAGCGTGCCTGGTGTTTCTGACACCCTGTTATTTTCTGCTCGGGTTGCTGGCCAGTGCCCAGGACCGTCTTGATACATCCAGTATGATTATGGGCGGTGGGCTGTTTGCGGTCCTGCACTATGTGCTGCCCCAGTTCGATATGCTGATTGCAGGCGTCGTTGGGGGAACGATGGCTTTTGTCATGTCGCGTCTCTCGAGAATGAAAAAACCCGAATGAGCGAAACCGCGTCCACAATCCTGATCATTCTGGTCGCAGGAGGTTGCGCTACATTCATTTGGCGTGCCCTCGGGGTGATCTATGCAGGCCGCCTTGAAATCGGCAGCCCGATGCTGGATTGGGTGAGGGCGGTTGCGACTGCCCTGATCGCCGCCCTTATTGTGCGCATGATGCTCGACCCTCCTGGCAGCCTCGCCGATACTGCCCTTGTCAGTCGGACGACCGCGATTATGGTCGGCGCCGGTGCATTCATTTTGCTGCGCAGATCGATCGCTCTCGGGGTTGGCTGTGCCGTGGTCGTGTTCCTGATCGCGGAAGGCATTCTGGTTCCTTACTTTAACTGACCATGCGTGACGTCATGCGCGGCAGCATGGTGGGAGAGTGTCAAGATGACAGACGACAAGGATTCACAGAACGGTTCGGATAGTGCCGGGGTCAGGGTTCCGCCACCGCTCATTTTTCTGGGATGTCTTCTGGCTGGTCTGTGGCTCGATTCGCCATGGTTCGACGGTCGCATGGCAGGTTTGGGCCTTACAATTGCCGGGGGCATCTTCGCAGCCCTGGGCGTCGCGCTTATCCTGGCGAGTGTACCGCGACACAAGAAGGTGGGTTCCAACGTCGAACCCTGGAAGCCGACAACAACGATTCTTACCACCGGGGTCTACGGTTATTCACGCAACCCGATCTACCTCGGTATGGCGGTCGCTCATGGCGGCATTGCTGTCTGCGGTGGCAGTGTCGGGGCCTTGGCTACCCTGGCTGTCGCCGTCGCCGTGATCCAGACCTATGTGATAGCCCGGGAAGAGCGTTACCTTGAGGACAAGTTCGGCAAGACGTATCTGGACTACAAGACGAGGGTACGGCGCTGGGTGTAACCGACCGTTGGCAGAAGCACATTGGGTCTGTCGAGCTGCAATCTATCCAAAATGTGCTGAAACAGCCGCCCGTATTTTTTCGGCATTTGCGGCGAGGACATCCTGGTCTTCCATTGTCTGGCCATGGGCTCTCAGAGACTGATCGGCCCATCTGGGGACAATGTGAATGTGGAGATGGAACACGGTTTGGCCGGCAGCCAGACCGTTGAACTGCTGCAACATAAAGCCTTCCGCACCGATGCCTTCGACCACCAGTGGTGCCAGGGTCTGAACGGTTCTCATCAAGTTCGCCAGATCCTGGTCGGTAATGTCGGTGAAACCGGTGGCCCGCGCCTTCGGGATGACCAATGTGTGACCGTGAGAGCGGGGCATAACGTCGAGAAATGCAAATGTGCGATCATCTTCAAATATTTTGTAACTGGGAATTTCGCCTCGAAGAATCTTCGCGAATATATTGTTGTCGTCATACATCAGGCTCGACCTCGTAGTTCACTGAAACCTTCAGTGCCTGAACCGGCACGTGCCGTCAATCCACATGGTGAGATTGGCTATTCCAGCGGATGCTGAACCGGAGGGCCCCGCTACAATTCCAGCAAATGACCCTTGTCCTGACACCCCAAAAACACAATAGCGAGGAAAAATCACACTCGTTAATTCAAACCGGTCTGAAGGGCAAAAGACCTTTATGCCGTGATGATCGCAGCTATTCACCTGAATGAGTAGGAGTTCACCGTGATGCAAAGAAGATCAGGGAAGGTACCCGCAATCTCGATAGATGCCGTTATTTTCACAACCATTTTCCTGGTGGGCCTGCTGGTTGCAAATGTACAGGCACAGCAAACATCTGAAACACCGGACAAATACGACAATGATGGTGCGGTTTCGCGTGATGCGATGATGAATGCGAGCGTTGACAGCTTTTCTGAGCGCCTCCACAAGAATGGCGGTAGCCTTCAGGAATGGATGAAGCTTGTGCGATATTACGGCGTGCTTGGCAAAAACAAAAAGGCGCTCAAAGCACTGGCGGATGCCAAGAAAGATCTGCGCAAGAACCCGCAGGCCGTGAGACGTCTCAACCGGTTTGGGAAAATGCTTGGATTGAAATCCTGACCTGAAACCGTTTAATCCTGTTCGGTGCCGTGTTCCTTTCTGCGAAACGGCACGTGCTCTGACAAGGCTTTGCCTTCCTGATCCACATAGTAGCGTTCGCGTTCGAGATATCGCGCCACCGCATCCCGCAGACCGGCGTCTGCAATGTAATGGGCGCTGTAGGTTGTCACGGGCACGTATCCTCTGGCCAGTTTGTGTGGCCCCTGAGCGCCGGCCTCTACGGTCTCCAGGCCATGGCTGATGGCATAGTCGATGGCCTGATAGTAGCAGGCTTCGAAATGCAGAAACCGGTGGTCTTCGATGCAGCCCCAGTGACGCCCGTACAATGTGTCACCGCCGATAAAATTCAGGGCGCCGGCTATGAATCTTCCGGCGCGCCGGCACATTATCAGGAGAACCCGGTCGGCCATGGACTGGGATAAAAGGGAGAAGAATTCCCTGGTCAGGTAGGGCCTGCCCCATTTGCGGTCACCGGTGTCAACGTAGAACTGAAAAAAGGCATCCCAGTGGGCCTCCGTAATATCATTGCCGCTCAGCCATTCGATCTCGACGCCGCTCTCCATGGCACCTGCACGCTCACGCCGTACGGTCTTTCGCTTACGTGATGCCAGATCAGCCAGAAAATCGTCGAACGACCCATAGTCGCGATTTTGCCAATGGAATTGCTGGTCTGTGCGCTGCAACAGGCCGAGTGATCCGAACCTGTCCCATTCCGGTTTGGTCAGAAAGGTGATGTGGACGGATGAGGCATCCAGCCTTTCGCAAAGCTGGATCGCGGCATTGAGCAACATTGCTTCGGTGGCTTCGCCGTCATGGTCCGGTGAGACCAGCAGACGCCGGCCCGTCGCCGGTGTGAACGGTACCGCCACCTGCAGCTTGGGATAATACTGGCCTCCGGCCCGCTCGAAGGCATCCGCCCAACCATGATCGAATACGTACTCGCCTTGTGAATGACCCTTCAGATAACACGGCATCACAGCAGCCACCTGGCCGTCGTCGACTTCCAGCGCGAGATGCTGAGGCAGCCAGCCGCTTTCCGGCCGCACCGAACCGCTTTGTTCCAGAGCCTGCAAAAATGCGTGTGAAATGAACGGATTGTAGGGTTGCGATGGCGGATTGGCGCATCTGTCCCAATCATCTTTGGCAATGTCGCTGATGTCGGCTTCTACCCGGACAACGGCTTTGTTATGCTCGCTCATGACCCTCCGGAATCCAAAAGGACTGCATTTGTGTATTCCAAGGCGCGCGGGATCATGGCCGAAAACCCTCAAAAACCATGGCGTCGGCATATTTATCCGCAATCTCACGGTCGTGCGGGGACTTAACGGTCCATGTCAGTAACGGCAATCCGGCCTTCCTGGCGATGAGAGGGGCGGCGGCCGGCAGGTGTTTCACATTGAAATTGATGAAGTCGGGCTTGATCGAGAATGCGTGCAGCAGATGCGTTGAGCAAAACCTGCGGTACCAGCCCAGGTTGGCATATTCGTCGGCATCAAATCGTTCTGCAACCAGACCCAGGGTCATTCCAGGCGATAACTTCCTCAACATTGCGACCGACCTGGTGTCAAATGACATGATAGCCACTGGACCCTGGTATCGCGATAATATGTCGACAACCCGCTGCTCCAGAGGTCCGACATTCATCCACTGGCTTTTGACTTCCAGGACCAGAGTGACCTTCTCATTCACCTGTTCCAGTACTTCCTCGAGTGTCTGGATCCGGTCGTCGGAACTCCTGAATCGGACTGCGCGCAATTCCGGCATCGTCATGTCGATGACGGAGCCTGTCTGTTGGGTCAGCCTATCCAGCGTCTCATCATGAAAGACAATGACCGACCCATCGCCCGCAAGCTGCATATCGAGTTCAATAGCGTAGTTGCCTTCGAGGGCGGCGGCAAAGGCGCTGGACGTATTTTCGATTATTCCAACGGTCTTGTCATGCAACCCGCGATGGGCGACCGGTCTTGCGGTTAGCCAGTCATTGCCCTTCATGGCCGGATCTCAGTGTCAGACGCTACTCAATTGATCTCGAACACCGCGTCGACCTCGACACCGACGTTGAGCGGCAGGCTGCCCGCGCCCACAGCAAAGCGGGCGTGGCGGCCTCGGTCACCAAGGGCTTCAACCATGAAGTCCGACGCGCCATTGATGACTTTGGGATGTTCAGTGAAATCGACGGGGCAGTTCACGAAACCGCCCAGCTTTACGCACCGCACGATACGTTCGAGATCACCGTCCGCTGCAGCCTTTACCTGGGCTAGAATGTTCACCGCACAAAGCCTTGCCGCTTTGATGCCGTCCTCAATGCTCAGGTCCGCGCCGACCTTGCCCTGATACTCGAAACCGTTCGGACCCAGCGGGACCTGGCCGGACACGAAAACCATCGAACCGCTAACGACATAACCCAGATAGTTTGCAACTGGCGCTGCAGGGGTCGGTAGAGTAATGCCCATTTCGCTCAGGCGTTGTTCGATTGTGCTCATCTTCAGGGTCGCTCCCAGTTGTGAATTTTGCGCCGGTTCCGGCAGTATCGGGTGACCATATCCGTATTAGAGGATGTTGAAAACGCTGAATTCCGTACTGTGATGTTACGTCAGGCGGATTTTCGGATATTGGCCTTACTGCGCTGAATAAACGTCGTAAATCATCGTCGCTGTCATCAGGTCGAGGTGGGCGCCGCCGCCGTTCTTGAAGAGTGTAACTTCGCTCTCGTTGCTGCGACCTGGCTGGCCGCCGCTCAGGTCATAGAAATCCGCCTTTACGTCGGTTTCCGAAATGATACCGGCCTTTAGTGGAATGGCCAGTTCTCCGATATCGTGTACCGCGGTGGACCGGGAATCGACGAACAGGGACGCCCTCCCAATGAGAGCGTCGTCGGCTTCGCGCATATCCGGTTTGAAGGCGCCGATCAAGTCGATGTGAGTCCCCGGTGAGATCCAGTCTCCTCTGATGAATGGAGAGGTGGACATGGTGGCGCTGGAAACAATATCGGCACTTCCCACCGCGGTCTCAAGGTCAGTTGTGGCGCTGACTGGAAAGCCGGCCGCTTTGGCATCTTCTACCAGGGCTTCAGCATTGGCATGTGTCCGGTTCCAAACGGTGATATTCTCGAGGCTGGGGAAGACTTCGCTATAGGCATCAACCAGCGAACGGGCGACCACACCGGCCCCAATGATGGTCAGGTTTTTCGGGTCGCTGGGTGCCAGGTAACGGGCGCCCAGCATCGAATCGCCGGCGGTCTTCCATTTGGTGACGAGGTCGCCGTCTATAACGGCCCGAGGCCTGCCGTTGGTGTCGTCAAACAGAACAACGACCGCATGTATCGAGGGCAGAGGCGGATCCTGTTTGTTGTTTTCAGGAAATATCGTTGCCGACTTGATCGCCAGTCCCATGCCGTCAATCCAGGATGCCCGGTTGAGCATGGCGTCAGGAGTACGTTGCAACAGCAGGTCATCGATTTGTGCCCTGGCCAGTTTGTGTCCGGCGTCGAGGGCGTTGGCAATTCCGGTCCACGACAGCAAGTGCTCGACGTCTTTTGCGAGAATGAAGGGAATTTCAGTCATGTTTTTGATCCTCCAGGCCAGGTGTCGCTGATCCTGTAACCCTCAGGCCACGGATCTGACGGGTCCAGCATGTGTTGGTGGGTGCCCGTGATCCAGGCTCTACCCGATATGGAAGGCACGATGGCCGGTTGCTCGCCAATCCGCGTTTCGCGCTCGACGCAGCCGGTAAACTCGGAGTTGATGATCGATCTTGCGATGAGCTTATCGCCCAGTTTCATCTGGCCCTTGGCATGCAGCAACGCCATACGGGCGGACACGGCAGTTCCTGTGGGGGAACGGTCGATCTTTCCCGGCTCCACGGTGACCGCGTGTCGTGTGCGGTACGAGCCGTCGTCATTGGTGACCGGAGTGGCAAACAGGCAAAACGAGATGTGCGCCCAATCCGGGTTTTCCGGATGACTGAAGCCCAGTTGTTCGTTTGCCGCGCGGGTGATCTTCATGCCGGTTTGCGCCAGCGTGTCGGCTTCGCCGGCGGTCAGCGAGAATCCCAACGCGTCGGCGTTCACGACCACAAAACTGTCGCCGCCGTAGGCCGTGTCGACATTCAGCGTTCGCAGACCGTCGACTTCGAGACTTGCACCGAGCTTGCCGGCAAACGAGGGGACGTTGAAAACAGTGATCCGTTCGGCCTTGCCGTTGTGGCATTCAGCGCGGACGTCGACCAGCCCGCCCGGAGCCTCAAGTGTAAAACGTGTTTCCGGCTCGGTCATGGGGATGATGCCGCTGTCCAGCAGGACCGTAGAGACGCAGATCGAGTTTGAACCCGACATCGGCGGTGTATGGATCGGTTCCATGATGATCCATCCCATCTGGGCCTTGGGGTTCTTCGGCGGAACCAAAAGATTGACGTGGCGGAAAACACCGCCCCGGGGCTCGTTGAGGACAAAATTCCGCAAAGTGTGATCTTCGGCGATCCAGCGTGCTTGTTCCCACAGGGTCTCGCCCGGCGGTGGCGCAACACCTCCCACGATCACATCGCCGACTTCGCCTTCAGCGTGGCAACTGACGACGTGAATAACCTTGCTTGATCTCATGGTCCCCGCCCTTGGTTGGTTCTGTCGTCGTTTTAACCGGATTGCCGGTCTTTGGATATGGAGAATTCGTAAGGTTTGGAGGAGTTGAGTCCTGCCCTGGTATTCAGTGTTTTCGGTTTCCGGCCCTGCGCCGGGATCCGACCACCTGTCATCATGGGCATAGCTCAAGTGAATGGACCGCGGATCTAAGCTTCGGAAAATATTGCAGGTTTCCGGTTCCGCAAACTTTTTTCACCTAAAGCGGCAACCGAATTCTTCCTGGTGTGACTAACCCTACATAGGCCCGCGGTTCCGGAGGCAATCAAGCACCGGAACTGTGACGGGCCTGGGAACCAAAACACATCAGGAGTTCAGAAAATGAATATCAGAAATACGATGCTGGCCGCGGCTGCGGTCGTTGTCGCAACGTCCATCGTGGCGATCTATCCGACACAGGCAAACGCCATGCCGCGTGTCCAACTGGATGCCCAGGCCATGAAGGCAGGCGATATTGTCAAGGTTGGCGCCAAGAAACGCCGCATCAGGCGCTACATCCGGCGAAGCCTGCGTCGCCACCACCGTCGACATCACCGTCATGGCCGCGGCCGCGGTTATGGACCGTACGCGGGTGCTGGGTGTCATGCACACACCTACAAGGTTCCCGGCATGGGCCTGCATACCCGGGTCCGGTGCAATCACTGGCACTATCGCGCCTATAACAGTTGGTACTGGAACTAGGCTGGATGAGTGACAATTAGCCCCCCGCATCGACCGGTGCGGGGGCCCTTACACAGAAATTTACAAGGGAGAGAGCTCATGGCCAGGCGGAAACGTCCGGACTCGCGCCGGGCGACGAATCGGTCACGTTTTGCAGACGCTTTTGTTAGCGGCCTGTCGCGTGGCTTGGTGCTCCCGAGGTCCGAGGACAGCCGTCGGGAGCACAGAGGGCCCGAGACCATGGACTGCGAAACAAGGCAAGCTGACGGTTGCACTGTTCCCGGCATTTGGTCGGCTATCAGGTCCCGAATTATTGGCTGGTACAAACTCAGGAACGTAGCAGGACGCCATGACCGTGATTGAAGACAACCGCGTGAACGGAAAGGCGATCGTGCTCGCCGTGACATCGCCAAGTGGTTTCTATAGACTCCCACATTGCTGCGTGGGGCGGAGTCGATTGTCGCAAGTCGAATTGACGCTCGCTGAACTGACTGGGGTAGAGACGCTTCAGACACTGCAAGCTTCTTTCATGACACCGCCAGACTTTTCGGTTTGGGCAAAACGCAGAGACCGACGCAAAATGCACGAAGGCACCGACGACCGCTTGTTGATGTCGCGCATTGCGGACGCCGACGAGGCGGCCATGAAAGTATTGTTCACGCGCTATCAGGCCCGAGTGTTCGGTTTCATTCGGCGCATTATGCGAAACGATGCCGTTGCCGAGGAGTTGACCAACGAGGTCTTCCTGGAAGTCTGGCGTGGCGCGCGCAATTTTCAGGGCCGGTCGTCTGTCACGACCTGGCTTTTGTCGATCGCCCATCACCGATCCCTCAACGTGTTGAGAAAACGCCGGGAGCAGGGATGGAATGAAGAGGCGGCCTCACAGATGCCGGACCTCCGGGATGACCCGGAAGTCGCTGTGCAAAAAGCGGACAAGGGCGCAGTGTTGAGAGACTGTTCGAATGCCCTGTCCCCGATAGACCGCGAGATCATTGATCTGGTCTACTTTCACGAGATGTCGATCAGAGAAGCGGGCGAAGTGCTCAATGTGCCCGAGGGAACTGTCAAAGCAAGACTTTTCAAAGCCCGCAAGCGGCTTGCAGCACTACTGGATGCAGCCGGTGTGGATCGAGGATGGCCATGAACACGACCGACAAGAAAGAACCTGACGACGACGACATCGAGATGCTCTTGCCGTGGTATGTTACGAACAAGCTTGAGTCTTCAGACCGCGCGCTGGTCGAGGGTTATCTCGAACGCCACCCAGCGATGAAGGACCGGCTTGATGCCATTCGTCAGGAACGCGACGAAACCGTGTTTCTCAATGAGCAGGCGCCGGGAAAGCCGACCATGTCCGCTGACCGTTTTATGGCGGAGGTCGCGGGTGTCAGCTCAGCACGGCGATCGGGAGTTGTCTCATGGATCAAGGGCCTTTTCCAACTGCCGGCCACGGGAGGTGTGCGTTGGGCCGGTGTTGCGGCTGTGTTCCTGATCCTTGTTCAGGCGGCAGTCATCGTCAAATTGGTGGGCTTGAAAGATGACGGAAACTATCGTCAGGCTTCAGGAACAGGCCAGCTTCAAACCACCGGATCGGCTGTGCTTGTGCGTTTTACCGACGGCGCAACGGTCTCGGGTATTGCAAAAATGCTTTCGGATCTCGATATGGAGATCATGGATGGCCCGAAGGCGGGCGGTCTGTTCAGGGTCTGGATTGGGCCGGTGAACATTAGCCAGGCCGAACGCGAGAGCCGTGTAAGAGCTCTAAGAACGCGCAAGGATCTGGTCTTCTTCGTCACGGTGACAAAATGACGAAATGGCATTCAGAGACTGAAGGTTCGATGCGTGTGTCCTTCAAGAGGAAGACGCCGGAATTGCCGCGCGTGCGTGGCCTGATTGTTGTGCTCGTCCTGTTGGGATCGCTTGTCTGCACAGTCGGCAGCAGGTCAGCGTCGGCGATGAACGCAGGACGTTCATTCCTGGCGCAGACCTTCCCGGGATTGCAGGAGGCCGACGACTTGAAGCCGGTCCTGATAGCCCGCAAGAGGCGGGGTATCAGGGGACAACGAAACTGGCGCAAGAGGTCCCGGCGCAAGGGCCAACACGGCAAACACCGGAGCCGGGAAGATAAGGCGAAGTCCGATCACAAAAAACCAAATCGGAAAAAAGCCCGCCGTGACAAACCCGGGAAACACAATACCAAGGATGGCAAACCAGATAGGGGGCCAAACAATCTGGTCTGCATAGGCGGAAAAGTAAAGGCAGGGAAGTGCCGATGTCGACGGGCACGGGCGCAACGGCTTGGGTCTCAGGCGGTTTACGGATGCGCGGTTGCCGGCAATCAAATCATTTTGCCGGGCACTCTAGTGTTGTCGCCCAAGCCGCCAGGCAGAACAGTGTCCTCGGGAAACTCCACCGAACCATCGCGTGCTGCGGAACCACGCTCCAATTTTGTGCCAGATGAAGTTCTGATTACCGTCGACCGTCTTGTGAATGAAGCGGTCGATGATGCGATTGCGCAGACCTATGGTGTCGAGGTCACGGGGCGGTGGTCCCTCGCTTCGCTTGACACGCGACTTGTGCGCTACCGTATCGGGGACGCGCGGACCGTTGCACAGATCATTGCCGCAATGCAGGGTGATCCACGCATCGGAGCACCACAGCCGAATTACTATTACCGCCCTCAGGCGAGCAGCGCCAAGCCTCACGTGGCGGAGCTTCAATATGCGCTTGCGAAAGTGGACATCGATTCGGCTCATGCGGTGGCCCACGGACGAGGCGCGAGGATTGCGATTCTGGATTCAGGAATTGATGCATCGCATCCTGATCTCGCCGGTGCTGTCGTAGAGAGTTTTGACGTTGCTGGCGGCAAGGCCGCCCAACCAGGGAGCCACGGTACCGCAATTGCCGGAATCATCCGCGCGCGCGGTCTGATCCGAGGCATTGCCCCGGAAGCTGCGCTCCTGAGTGTCAGTGTGTTCGAGGCCACCGGTGCCGATGGATCTCCGGCGACGACGACGGCCAAACTACTCCGCGGCATTGACTGGGCGCTATCCCGACGCGTTCATGTGATCAACATGAGCCTGGCTGGTCCGCATGACCCGTTGCTTGAACGTGGCATCACCAGGGCGCACGGCGAACAAGTGATCGTCGTGGCGGCGGCCGGCAATGATGGATCGAAGGCGCCACCGGCCTATCCGGCGGCCTACAGCCAGGTTATCGCCGTGACGGCGACAGATGTTGCCGACCGGCTCTACACATCGGCAAACCATGGTGGCTACATCACGGTCGCGGCGCCTGGCGTCGATGTGCTGGCGCCGGCGCTGGAACACGGCCATCTGCTTCATACCGGCACCTCGTTTGCGGCGGCTCATGTGAGTGGCATCATTGCCCTTATGGTCGAACACGCAGACTCGGTATCTACCGAATCCGTGCGCCGCGCCCTCATGGAGGCTGCCGGTGATTTGGGCCCGCCCGGGCGTGACGACCTTTTCGGTGCCGGAAGGACGGACGCATTCATGTCGCTTGTCTTGATTGCGAAGTCCGAGCAGGCTCAAAAACGTCCGTAAGAAATGCCGGCAATTCGTTGATGTTCCGTTGGAGCCAGACAGCGCCATGTCTTCGGGGATGGCGCAATATCGCCCACCAAATTCAACACAACGTCATCTGCTGTGTTGATGCGTTTTTCGGCAAATTCGTATAGGTTGCCGGTAACGATCAAACCGAATGACCCAGGTTTCGAGAGCAATACGCAAGACAGCATACAAGGACTGTAATTCTTGACGGTACCGGAACCTTGAACATAACAAAGGACTTCGCAGTAAAGTGTTGAAACAAAAGAGATTTGCCGTAAGTGGCTTCCTGATGGCGATGCTGTTTGGCGGAATGGCCAGCGCATCTGCTGCCGGCGCCAAGGTCGATATTCTGTCCCACCGCGCGGTCTACGACCTGAGTCTTGGCGAAGCCACTCAACGTTCGGGAATCGCCACGGTTGCCGGGCGCTTGGTTCAGGAGATTGAACATGTTTCCTGCAACGGCTACACCGTCAACTATCAGATCGTAATGCAGTACGGAAATACCGACGGCAAGCAACACCTTTCAGATATCCGTGCCACCTCCTGGGAGTCCGAAGATGGAGGTTCCTTCCGGTTCAGCACGCGCCAGTATCTCAACAAGGCGCTGACAGACCAGACCACCGGACGGGCCACGCGTGGGACCGATGACAAACCCGGTGCCGGTATTTTGACGAAACCATCGAAGCAATCGTTCGAACTCGATGCATCCGTTGTGTTCCCCAGCGAGCATATGTTGCGGATCATGAACACAGCGATGGCTGGAGAGAATTTTGACCGGACCAAGGTCTATGACGGAACCAACGGAAAGAAGGTATTCAGCGCGACATCGTTTGTCGGCAAGGTGAGGGCGCCCGGAGGCACCAAGATACCGGCGACAGTTAAACAGGCCGCGGTTCTGGATGCTCAGCGTTCGTGGCCGGTTACGGTCAGCTTCTTTGATGATTCCCAACCTGCCGGCGGTGAACAGACACCCAGCCATGAAATCCGGTTTGTCATGTTCGAAAATGGCGTATCAACCGACCTTGTGCTCGATTATGGAGATTTCACGGTCAAGGGAAAACTGTCGGATCTCGCGGTCTTTGACCAGGAACCGTGCAACTGATCTGTTTGAAGCAAAATGCATGAGGTCGTCGTGTCGACGCAGGAGGACGACAGATTGAGAAGACGGTTACGCCACGCCACCTTATTGCCCAGCGGGTCAGTTTCCGGAATGATTCCCATAAATCGCTGCGTGCGTTAGTCATCACCGCCGAAGGTGAGACCCTTGCCGATGGTTTCGTTTCCAAATTTGTTTCGCAACTTGTCCATGGCGAGTTCTGCGTCGGCGCGCTTTTCCGATTGGGGATCAAACAGGTTTTTCTGACCGGCCTGAGCGTCGCTGACGAGGTTGGACATGCCGATCCCGATGAGTCGGAAGCGTGTGCCGTCGGTCTCGCCAAGGAGCATGGGTTTTGCCACCTTGAACAAGACGTCTGCGAGTTGCGTGGGGCTGCCGAGGGTATGGCTGCGAGTCCTGATCCTGAAGTCGGCAGAGCGCAGCTTGAGAACTGCCGTGGACCCGGCTATGCCCGATCGCTTTGCGCGGCGTGAAACCTTTTCACACAAGGTCCACAGTATTTTTTCCAGCTTCCGGGCGTCGGCCAGGTCTTCATTGAAGGTCGTCTCCGCACTGATGCTTTTGGCCTCACCGCTGGGTGAGATCTCCCGAGAGTCTTCGCCACGTGCGAGGTGATACAATCGTGAACCGATGACGCCATACCGGGACATCAGGACATTTTTTTCTGCGGCCTGAAGATCGCCAACCAGCCGGATGCCATCCTTTTCCAGTTTTCGCCGCAGCGCCTTGCCGACCCCCCAGATGATGCCAACAGGCTGTGATGCCAGAAAGCCGACGGCTTCTGCATTGCCGATCACCGAAAACCCCCTCGGTTTGTCGAGGTCAGAGGCCACCTTGGCGAGAAACTTGTTGTAGGACAGGCCGATGGAAACCGAGATCCGGATTTCACGTTCAATTCGCGATGCCAGCATGGCGAGAGTCCGGGCCGGCGAGCGACCGTGCAGTCTTTCAGTGCCCGACAGATCGAGAAACGCTTCATCGATGGACAGGGGCTCAACAAGTGGTGTGAGTTCGCGCATGATGTCTCGGACCTCATGGCCGACTTTGGAGTACTTTTCCATGTTGGGCTTGATGACCGTTGCTTCAGGGCAGGCCTTCAGGGCCTTGAACATTGGCATCGCCGATCCGACACCCTTGATCCTGGCGATGTAACAGGCGGTGCTGACGACGCCCCGGCGTCCTCCGCCAATGATAAGAGGTTTGTCTCGCAAGTCAGGGTTGTCGCGTTTCTCGACGGCGGCGTAGAATGCATCGCAGTCGAGATGGGCTATTGACAGTGTTTCGAGTTCCCGGTGTCGCAGCAACCGCGGGCTGGAGCAGGCATCGCATCGTGTATGCCGGGGCGCGGCGGCCAGACAGTCTCTGCAAAATCCAGGCTCAAGATCGCTCATGACAGCTGCCAGTTTCAGCGCAGTTTGAGGGCCGCCATTGTACTGGCATCGACGTGTCGTGTCAGGACAGATGTTCGGTTACATACGAGACCACTTCATGCCACTTGTCCGTACGGAAGTGGGCTTCATCGAGAGGCGACACGACTTGGGAAAGACGTACATCCTGAAGGAAATGGACCAGATTTACCTGGGGCGTGTATTCTGCAACCGACAGAATGTTGCTCGGACTGTCGTCAAGAAACAGCACGCGTTCGTCGTGTTCGTGCAACATGGTCTTGATGGTGGGGCCCTTGGGGCCGATGTTGGCAATTATGGGGTAATCGAAGCCGTGTCCGCGAAGGTTTTCCGTCCGTGCATCGAGATAACGAGGTGGCAGGTTGGTCAGCAGAATGATGTCTGCATGGTCCTCCAGAGCCCGAAGGCCTTCGTGAGCGCCGTCGATCAGGGCGAGTTCATGGGTGTGGTCATCGAAGAAGCCGAGCAACATTGTGGAGACATCTGCTGACGAGGCGGGCTGGTCGGTGCCGTGCGACTTGATGTTGCCGTTGAGGGCAAAACTGGTCGCGTCCAGCCAGTGCCCGTGTCTCTCCAGGTAATCTTCCAGACCGCGAAGAAAGTGCACGACCACTTCGTCCACGTCGCAGATGATGAGAGGTTTTTCCGGGTGAATATCGACAGACTCGAGTTGCTCGGAGACCGCCGGGTCTAGTGCCGTCATTGAATGGTTTCTCCGTCCTGGCCGCCACCGAGAATGTAGCGGGCGACAGCAGGGTGCTCCGGAGCGATGCTGGCAAACTCGCAAAAAATGAAAAGCAGTGATTCATTCGCCATGATGTGATCGAGAACGCCACATAGAAAATCGGGCTCCTGCAATCGGGATCCCAAATCGCCCGGGGACACGCCGGTGGCAACAATGAATCCGCCGAGGCGATCCTCATCGGTTGCCAGAAATTCCACGGCGCGAATGGCTACGGCTTCCGCGGCGTTGGTCGTCAGGGAGGATTGCTTCATGTCACCAAATCCAAGGGTCCATTGCGGCCATCTTGATGCCACAATATTGTCATTTTTATCAAGTGCTTAGGTAACATTTTCGTGTCATGCTTACTTATTGCCGGATCTCGAATCGTTTAGACGTGCAGATGGTCGATTCTGTTACGATTGTATCAATACATGCACGATAGAATAGTCAAACTATTCCAATCGTGATGTTACTGGGACGTCTCGCACCATGGCCAAGACAGTTCTTATTGTGGAGGACAACGAGCTGAACATGAAGCTTTTTCATGATCTGCTCGATGCACACGGCTATCAGACCATTCAGACCCGTGATGGTTTGAAAGCGCTTGAAATTGCTCGAGAACATGTGCCCGACCTCATCCTGATGGACATACAATTGCCCGAAGTCTCCGGCCTTGAGGTCACTAAATGGCTCAAGGAAGACGAGGATCTCCGCCAAATCCCGGTCATTGCCGTGACTGCCTTCGCGATGAAGGGAGACGAAGAAAAAATTCGGGAAGGGGGGTGTGAAGCTTACATCTCCAAGCCAATATCCGTTGCGACCTTCATCGAGACCGTACAAACCTTTCTTGGGGACAAGTAATGACTGCTCGCGTACTCGTGGTTGATGACATTCTCGCCAACGTCAAGCTTCTGGAAGCCAAGCTGACGGCGGAATACTTTGAAGTCATTACGGCCATGAGCGGCGCGGAAGCCCTTGAAATGGCGCAGCGCAACCAACCTGACATTGTTCTGCTTGATGTGATGATGCCGGGAATGGATGGGTTCGAGGTTTGTCGCCGGCTCAAGTCCAGTCCCCAGACCATGCATATTCCAATCGTCATGGTAACGGCACTGGATCAGCCATCCGACAGAGTTCAGGGTCTCGACGCCGGTGCGGATGACTTCCTCACAAAACCGGTCAACGATGTAGCCTTGTTCGCACGTGTGAAAAGCCTCGTGCGGCTCAAGATGTTGACCGACGAGTTGCGTTCACGGGCGGCGACCAGCGAAACCATGGGACTGCTGGAAGACATGACTGAGGATCCGACGGTTCAGCAGTTGCCTGGCCGGATCCTTCTGGTCGACGACCCTGACGGTTCCGGTGAACGTATTGTGTCGACGCTGGAGGGCGATCACCACGTGGAAATTTTCGAGGACCCTCAACAGGCCCTGTTTGCGGCGGCCGAGAACGACTGGGAAATGATCATCGTAAATCTGACCCTCAGCAATTACGACGGGCTGAGGCTCTGCTCGCAGTTGCGGTCTCTGGAGCGAACCCGGGCCCTTCCGATTCTTGTACTGGTTGAGCCGGACGATACGGCGCGGTTGCTGCGAGCACTCGACATTGGTGTCCATGACTATCTTCTGCGGCCGGTTGAGCGCAATGAACTGAAGGCACGGGTAAAAACACAGCTGCGCAAGCGACGGTATGCGGAGCGTCTGAGGTCGAATGTTGCGCAGAGCATGGAAATGGCCGTCACCGACTCCCTGACCGGCCTGTACAACAGGCGTTACATGGAAGGGCACCTGGGAACACTGGTCAACCACGCAGCGAGGCGCGGCAAGGCGATATCCCTCATGATCGTCGACATCGACTTCTTCAAGGCAGTCAATGACAATCATGGCCACGATGTGGGTGATGAGGTTCTGAAGGAATTCTCGCGTCGTCTGCGTCAGGGGATTCGCGGAATTGATATGGCCTGCCGTATGGGCGGTGAAGAATTCGTTCTGGTTCTGCCGGATACGGACATGGCGCTGGCCTACACAATCGGCGAGCGACTGCGCCAGGCAATTGCCGGTGTGCCCTTTGAAGTCGATGAAAAAGCCGGCCCGCTCAGCATTACGATCAGTATCGGTGTCACCACACTGGAACAGGCGGACGATAGTCCGGACACCCTGATCAAGAGAGCGGACAAGGCACTCTACCGGGCCAAGAGGGACGGGCGCAACAGGGTCGTTGCCGACGCGGCCTAGTTTTTACAGGCACTTTTTGTACTCGCCATTACAATCGATCTTCTCGAGAAATCCCTTGGTATTGGCTGATGTCCGGTGTGCTCCGGATAGTCTACGGTTTCTATCACCCCAGTTAAGGTTAATGGTTTACTAACTATTGTATTTGATCGGGTCAGGTACAAGGTTACGATTGCTTTTGAACCGCAGTCCTATAGTGTTCCCTCAACAACAATTGTCGTATTTCAAACATACGAACAGGGCGTCGAATATAGGACAGGTAACCTGGGTTATGCTGCAGGCAGGGTGACTATAGCCAGCAGATAATCCGAGTATTTCCTTCTGTCCATAGCAATGCCCTACGGAGTGCTCAGGTCCGCCGCATCTCCTGGGTCCGTAGGGTTACGGCCGGTCTAAACGGTTGGAGTGGCCTCCTCGTGATTGCCGTTTTGGACCGGCCACCTTTTCTGTGGCGAACATGGGTACGACTGGATATCCATGATTTCGGTGGGTTGGGGAAATTGAAGCCGGTTCCTTTGGGACCGGCTTCTTTTTGTCTGGAAACCGGGAAGGGGAGACTGTCCTAGCCAACCCGATAGCACGGCAATCAGTGATATCGCAAAAGCGTTCTCAAACAAAAAAAGGCACCGCGTCTGCGATGCCTTCAAGCTGTCAAAACAGCAATATTCAACCCGATCAACTATTTGATCTTGGCTTCCTTGAACTCGACGTGCTTGCGCGCAACAGGGTCATATTTCTTGACGGTCATCTTTTCCGTCATGGTGCGTGAGTTCTTTTTGGTCACGTAGAAAAATCCCGTGTCCGCAGTGCTATTGAGCCTGATCTTGACGGTGGTTGGCTTTGCCATTTTGTGTTCTCTCTTCCAAAGAGGCTGGTCCCGGAAACCAAAGTCCGACGGACAGATTTCATCGGTGACCGGATATCCTAAATCTGGTCCGCACACTACTCAGGATTTGCGCGGTGTCAAGGGTCGTGTCTGGGCTGTCGTTAATTCTTGGACTTAAAGTTCTTCACGAACAAAGGTGTTATTGCGCATGAAGTAGAATGGGACGGTGTTGTCGCTTTCAATGTAATTAGTGCCGTTGAGCCGGGATTCGAGTTCGGTGAGCACAATGGAGGTAATTTGGGGAATGTCGAGGCCGCGGGCATCCTCGAATGTCAACCAGTGTAGGTCCAGAAGCTCATCGGACCCGGCCGACAGATCATGTGGATCATTTTGAATGTGTTCCTCGTCAACGGCAAAGAATCGAGTGTCAAATCGGCGAACACGTTGTGGTGGGGTGATAGCGCGCGCGATGAAGCGGACACCATGGAGAGCGGGTTCCGCGCCGTTTTCCGCGAATGCGCGCCAGTCGGCCGATCGTGTCCTGGGAGCCATTTCCATAGCCCTGCCGATGATCAGGCCGGTCTCTTCAAAGGTTTCCCGCACCGCAGCCATGGCCAGCCCGCGTGCCCGGGCAGGGCTGGGCGTGCCGCGCATCTTCTTGAGCAATTTTTCTTCTGTGAGGCTGTCGAGTGGCGTTGCGGGCAGGACACGCGAATCGGAACGGTCGACACGGCCGCCGGGAAACACGAATTTTCCCGGCATGAACTTGTGTCCTTCATGACGTCGACCCATCAGAACCTGATGCCGGCCTCCTTCCTTTCGGAGGATAATCAGCGTGGCGGCGTCCTTGGGTCTCAGGACACGCGGTTTTTCCGCAG
>JAJFHC010000307.1 GCA_021775835.1 Hyphomicrobiales bacterium
GGCGCGTGCCGACAAGGCTTCCAGATAGTCCAGCAGATTCTTGTCCAGTGAAATAGACCGGGCGACGGAAAGGGATGAAACCGTACTGCGATAAAGGTTGGGCAAACGCACCAGATCGTGTGTCGACAGAGACCGGAGTCCCGATTTTTCGATCCGGTTGAGCAATGCTTCCAATTCCTGCCAACTGCTCTTTCGCTCATGACGAAAGATCACGCTGCGCAAGGCCATGGCATCGGCTGTCAACTCAGGATTGCTTGCACCCGTTGAGGCCGATCCGGAATCACGCCCGATATCGCTCATTACAACAGTTCCCGTTGTTTGATGCCAAGATAGCCATTGATCAGGTCCGGGCTTAGAGCCTCGGCGGAGACATCCAGAACGAAAATGCCCAACCGGCGCAGTTTTTCGAAGACGATCGTGCGTTCCTGAAGAAATTCGTCGGCAACCACGGCCTCCGCGACATTATCGAAATTGGCAGGCTGATCGTCGATCAGGCGATGGAGCAGCGGATCCTTCAGACAAACGAACAAGATCAGGTGGCGCTGGGCCAACAAACGCATGTTGTCGAGCAGGAGTTCTGCGGAAACGGTATCGACGAAGTCGGTGAACAGGACAATCAGGCTGCGTCGGTGCAGGCGGGCGGACAGATGGGTCAGAGCAAGCGTAAAATTGCTCTCCGTTGGGCTGTAGTGCAATCGTGCGGTGTGATGGCGAAACTGACCGAATGCTGTCTGGCCACGAATCGGACGGATAAAGGATCCGGCTTCTTCGGCAAATGAATAGAGACCGACGAGATCACCGCTGGAGAGTGCCAGGGAAGCGAGCTTGAGACCGGCATTGATCGCATGGTCGAGCTTGGGTATGTCATCAACGAGTTCCGACATCAGATGACCGGTGTCGAAGGCGACGATCACGTTGTGGTTGCGTTCGGCTTTCATCTCCTTGACCAGCAGCTTGCGGTGACGGGCGGACTGTTTCCAGTCCACATATCGTGTGTCCATGCCTGGAACAAACTCGCGAAGAGCCTCGAACTCCGATCCGTCGCCATGGAACCGCTGCTGTTTCTGGCCGAAATCCCGGGACAGTTTTTGCAGATCGAGCGCCATACGCTGGACCGCTGCAATGTTGGGCACGACTGTGCACGACAGGTCGAGGGATTGCCGAAGCCGGCGTTCGCTGAGCCCGAGCGGCCCGGCATAACGCAGCCACATTGCCCTGATGTCGACGATGCCCCGTTTGGTTGGCTTGAAAGGCAGGACCGCGCTGATCGACTCGCCGCCTGCCACGGGGCTTGAAAAAACCTGCAATTCGTCGAGCGGTCCGTCGAACTCGACGACGGCCTGGGTTCTGGACGGTCTGCCGCGGCCATGTCTGGTCAGGTCGAGGACCGCTTCTCCGGGTTCGCCGATGCCAATCTCATTGGGCAGAGACAGTTCAAATGCTGGCGGTGGCTCGATGTAAAGCATCAACATGTCGGCGGCGATTACGGCCACGAGAATGGCGGCGCCATAGGCACAGTAGACCCATGCGTCGGGGGTCGTGGCCATTGTCGCGATCATGACCGGCAAGACCGCGCCCAGGAGTATAACGGCTTTGGTCCGGGGAACGATCATCGCGGCGCAGGCACCTGGGCGATCAGGTCGGACAGAATGTTGTCGGCCGACTGTCCGGCGATTTCAGCACTTGGCGACATGACGATACGGTGCCGCAGGGCCGGCAACGCAAGGTATTTGACATCGTCGGGGATGACATAATCCCGGCCACTCAGCGTCGCGTAGGATCGAGCGGCGGAGGCCAGTGCGGTCGATGCACGCGCCGACACACCGTAGGAAATGTTGGGCGTCTCCCGCGTGGCCCGGGCAATGGCGACAATATACTGAATGATATCGTCGTTGAGTCGGACCCGTTCGATGGCGTCCCGGATACCGGTCAGAGCTTCCGGCGACACGACCGCCGATATCTGTTCCTCCAGTCCGCCGCCCACTACCGGTTCGTGACCATGAAGCCGGACGATCTGCAGTTCTTCATCTTCGTTGGGATAACCGACTATGACTTTGAACATAAAACGGTCGAGCTGTGCTTCCGGCAAGGGGTAGGTGCCCTGTTGTTCTATCGGGTTCTGGGTTGCGACCACCATGAAGGCATTGCCCATGGGGTAATCCGTCCCATCGATCGTAACGATCCGTTCGTTCATGACCTGCAACATGGCGGCCTGTGTCTTGGGCGGCGTTCGGTTGATTTCGTCGGCGAGCAGAATCTCCGTGAAGATCGGCCCCTTGCTCAGGTGAAACTCGTTGGTCCGGAAATCGAACAGACTCGTTCCCAGCACGTCGCCTGGCATCAGATCTGGCGTAAACTGAATCCGGCCGAAGTCGAGCGAGAGGCTCGCCGCAAACGATCGGCAAAGGAGTGTCTTGGCGGTTCCGGGTACGCCTTCAAGCAACACGTGCCCGCCACACAATAGCGCCGTCAGCATAAGGTCCATGACTTCATCATGGCCAATGATGGTCTTTCGGACTTCTCCGCGAATCTGGTCGCATAACGTCCTGATCGATTCAAGATCCATGGATCATCCTTCTCTTCCAATTGTGGATTCTGCCCGCTTCGCGCAACAGCTCGAGTTTCTGCCGGGCCTTAATCTGATGATTGACGCGATCGACCATCTGGGCCAGTTCATCGGGCCTGGTTGCCTGGCGTGCCTGACCTACCCGGTCAAGCCATGCGACAAGTCCTGTGTCGTCGAGCGTGTCAGGCGCATGGTTGCGCCGCGCCACATCGCGCAGGCTCGCGCCAAGGTATCGGCGGATAATTTCAGAGTCCTGCCCCGCAAGCCGGAGAAGTCCGGCTGCTGCACCGATCAGGCTGGATTTGCCGGCGTGCCTAGTGTCTGTCGATGCCCGCACGATCGGTCCGAAACGAGGCGCCGCCGCCCACAACGCAACCAGGAGGACCAGCACGGCATAGATCAGCACGTAGTAGAGCGGCGCCTGTAGCAGAATTTGGAGGAACTCTCGTGGCGGTTGTATCGATCCCGCACGGGTTTCGTCAAAGACCACGAGCGTGTCTTCGGGGAACTTGTTGACCAGATACTCGATCGCAGCGATGTGACCCTTGTTCTTGAAGTCATAATTGTTGAGGAGGTCCGGATCGCTCACCAGCCACAGGTCGCGTCGGTTGCCTCGGAGCAAACCGACCAGAAGGCCATCGTCGTTGCCGATTTGTGGGATGAATGATTTTGACCTGAAAAGTTGCCGCGGTGTTTCCGATTTCGCCAGGATAACTTTACCGTCAGGCGTGCGCAGCGGATTGCTGCTTTCCACCAGAACAGCATTCTGATCGAGAATCTGAAGTGGCGACAGGGCAACCTTTTCTGAATATTGGCCGACCGTTCTGAGCCAGCCCTTTGCCCCCACACGCCCCGGATAGCGTTTCGGCAAAATGACCACGACGGTTGACTGCTTGATGCGCTGGTTGAAATGGGCACGGCGTTGCTTGGACGCGCCGATAACGGGTTCCGTAATCACGTGAATGATATTGGCGCGATTGCGCCGGTCCACCTGGGCTGCGTAACGCTCTCTCACGATTTGGAACCCACTGCGTTCAAGAAAACGGGCAATGCCGGCATACCCCAGTACCGATTTCGAGAGCATTCCGGCACCGTACCGGTCCTTTTTGGAAAGGGTCTCCTGAGGGCTCAGGCTGACCAGCAATGCCGCAAGAAAAAGGACAAGACCAACACCGATCAGCCCGAACACGATCTTGGTCGAGAATCCTCCGGTGTCACTGGTCCCCGCATTAGCCATGAGAAGCCGTCCTCCCAGGGGCGACAAGTGCAGTGAAGGCTTCCAGGCACTGGCCGAAGTCCTGACTTGTAACAGCGAGACCGCCAAAATGGCTGCGCTCCACATTGCGGATGATCAAGGCAAGGTGTTCCTCGCGAGAGGGGACGAGGTCGAGCCTGTTTATGACTTCGCGGCTTGTGAAGGCGTCGGACAGGTGGAAGTTGAGCGAAGGTTTTATGATCGCGATCGCTTCAAGCAGCATTCGGTGCACACCGGCAGAAAAGTCAGTGGTGCCGGCAAGTTCGCGAAGCAGGGCGGCAATGTATGCATCGATATTCCCAAGCGCGTGCGCATCACGAACTTTTTCGATGTCCACTTCCGGCGCTTTCTTCGCCGATCTGAACGAGGCAGTGAGGCCGCGTCGGTTCAATTCCCTGGCGATTACGGCGATCATGAGCACGCCGAACAGTGCAACAAGCAGATAAGGGACCCAACTGGGCAGAGAGACCTTCACGGAACTCAAGTTGGATTGATTTTTCTTTTCAATCTTTGGAAGTTCGGTCTGTAATCCAAGCTTCGACACGATCCTGTCGACATCCACGGATTGAGCAAGGCCGGTTCCAGGATGCAGTGCAAACAAAACAAGCGCTGCCAACAATCCAACAAACGCATGTCGCTGGACCCGCCCGGTCGGTATCGTTGGGATCAAGGCCACCTTCAGGAAATGTCCTCCACGTATTGTCTCGGCAGGCGCGACGCGATTCGCATTGCGCCAAGGATATCGACACGCCTTCGTGTCGTCTCGCAAAATCCCGGCGCGGCAACAATCTACTTCGCGGCAATGCAATCGTCATTGCAAGGGGTCAGCTCGTCCTGTAGGTGAGCAGAGGGGCTTTTGTACCGACAAAAAACCAACGAGACCGGAGAAGGCGGCACGCTGTGGCCAGTATCGAGCAATCATCTGATGATCTGAAGGTCCGGGGTGCGGCGTCACTGCTTCTGGCAACGCTGATGTTTGCGATCACCGATGCCGCCGCCAAATGGCTTGGTGGTGAAGGCTATCATGCCAGCCAGATCGTCTTTTTCCGCTATCTGTTCGGTCTGATTCCCATGGGTATTGCAATCTGGATCGCCGGTGGTGTCAGTCTGCGAACCGAGAAACCGCTGGCTCATCTGGTGCGCGCCGTACTGATGTGCCTGACGCTGCTGCTGTTTTTCTGGGGGCTGCGATACGTCAAGCTGGGAGACGCGATTGCCGTGGCGTTTACCGCGCCTCTGTTTATCACCGCGCTCTCGATGCCGATACTGGGGGAACGGGTCGGGCGGCATCGGTGGGCGGCTGTGGCCGTGGGGTTCCTGGGCATGCTGGTCATTCTGCGCCCCGGGTTTGGCAGTTTTCAGATGGAGATGCTTTTGATCGTGGCGTCTGCCTTTCTGTTCGCTTTTGCGGTTCTGTTTACCCGCCGCCTGACATCGACGGAAACCAACACCTCGATATTCACATACACCACCATTATTTCCGGTTTGGTCATGACGCCTTTTGCCGTCGTAACCTGGGTGCCGCCCAGCGAATTTTCGCTCCTGATTTTTCTGTCCATAGGCCTGATCGGCGGTACGGCACATTTCCTCGTGATTGTCGCCTACCGTCATCTGCAGGCAGCAGTGAATGCCACTCTTGAGTACGCGGCTCTCATATGGGCCATCATTCTTGGCTATGTGTTGTGGAACGAGGTTCCAGACCGCTGGGTTTTGATCGGTGCAGGAATTGTCGTAACGGCTGGCATTTACATTACGCATAGAGAGACACGAGCCGGTATCAAAGCCCGCTCGGCCCGCGCCAACTCCATTTGACGGACAGTCTCGGCTATCGAGCAGGGACAACCTGCATTCCTGGTCCGGAATCCTATAGTCACGAAATCCGGAACAATTTCCCCGTCGGCGTCGACAGGAAGGCATCGAGGGGAATGTCCTCCTGCTTCAGGAACCCTTTTGCAGGCAACACACCGCCACGCACCATTTCGATGACCGCAACGACTGAAGCTGACGTAGTCCAGGCAATCGCGGTACGCCGGGTTCCTGAGATCTCTAACGGTTTGTAACCATGGACAAACTCCTTGCGAACAAGGCGCCGGTCGATTTGGCCTTCCGATGCCACATGAACGTAAACCACGTCGTCGTCGACCGGCGGTTTGGCGTTGACCAATATTTCTCCGGCGATGTCACGGCGATCGCGCATCAGCAGTTCATGAAAGAAGAAATTCATCAGGTCCATGTGGCCGGGATAACGCATGGACTTGTAGTCGATGTTCTCCACCCGGCCATGATAGGTGTCGCACATGGTGCCAAGCCCCCCCGACGTGGTGAAGGCTTCCAGTTTGACGCCGTCGATGTACAGCGTCTCATTCCATTCCATCGGCGAGATCCATTTTCTCTCACTGCTCTCGATCACCTCGCAGTCGTTCAGGTATTCATTGACCACGCCTTCTGCCGACCAGTTGAAGGCGTACCCCATCAGGCCGGTCGGGTTCTGGGGCAGGGCCCCGACCCGCATGCGAACCGATCTGCACTGGTCGAACATTGCAATCTGCGAGGCGCCGACGATGCCCACGAAACCGGGGGCAAGTCCGCATTGCGGTGCCATCAGCCCACTTGATGTCTTGCCTAGTTCCAGAATGGCCTGAGTTGTCTTGACGTCTTCAGTAAGATCAAAATAGTGAATACCGGCGTGGTGGGCAGCAGCGGCTACACCGGTGTTGAGATGGAACGGCAGGCAGGAAAGTACTGCATCCGTTGCCTGAATTTCCGGGAGCAAAGCATCGATGTTGTCCAGGTTTGCCGCTTTTACCGAAAACGGCATTTGTGCCTGGGACGGGCTCATGTCAAACCCCGTGACGTCGAAACCTGAGTCATGCAACAGATGTGCAGCCAGCATGCCGACCTTGCCAAGGCCGAGGACCATGATCTTTTTCATAGCAGTCTACTTTGCGTGTTGGAGTCAGATATCGAACCTGATGCCCTGGGCGAGCGGGAGGTCACGGGAGTAGTTGATCGTGTTGGTCTGGCGCCGCATGTAGCCCTTCCAGGCATCCGATCCGGATTCGCGACCGCCGCCGGTCTCCTTCTCGCCGCCGAAGGCGCCGCCAATTTCAGCACCAGACGGTCCGATGTTCACATTGGCGATACCGCAGTCCGATCCGACCGCCGACAGGAAGGTCTCGGTTTCGCGCACATCCGTGGAGAAGATGCACGACGACAGGCCATGTGGCACGCCATTGTGAAGCTTCATGGCGTCGTCGAAGGTGTCGTACTTCATGACATAGAGGATCGGTGCAAACGTCTCCTCGCAAACAATATCGGTCTGCGACGGCATCTCGACGATGGCAGGCCGCACATAGGCCGCATCGGGATAAGTCTCCACCAGCGCCGGCCCGGAGCCGTGAACGGTTCCCCCGTCGGCCTTGGCCTGATCGACGGCGCGGTCCATTGCGGTGACGGCACCGGCATCGATCAATGGTCCCACCAGCACGCCGTCGTCGAGCGGGTTCCCAATGGGTAGGCCGTCGTAGGCTGCCTTCAGGCGAGGGATGAGCTGGTCGTAAACTGAGTGGTGAACAATCAGGCGGCGCAGGCTGGTGCACCGTTGTCCTGCCGTGCCGACAGCAGAAAAGACGATCGCTCGGATCGCCATCTCGAGATCCGCCGAGGGCGCAACGATCATGGCGTTGTTGCCGCCAAGCTCGAGAATGCACCGGCCAAACCGTTCCGCAAGCGCAACTGATACGGCCTTGCCCATGCGCACCGAGCCTGTTGCGGAGACAACGGCAACCTTGTGGCTGGTTGTAAGGGCTTCGCCGGTCTCTCGCTGGCCAATCACGGTTTGAATAAGTCCGTCGGGTGCATCGCCAAACCGCTTCAGGGCACGTTCGCAGATTTTCTGAGTGGCCAGCGCTGTCAACGGAGTCTTTTCCGACGGTTTCCAGATGATCGGATCACCGCAGACCAGGGCCAGCGCCGCATTCCAGCACCATGGGGCCACGGGAAAGTTGAAGGCTGTAATGATCCCGCACACACCCATCGGATGCCAGGTTTCGCGCATGGCGTGGCCGGGACGCTCTGAGGCGATGGTCAGGCCGTAGAGCTGGCGGGAAAGACCAACCGCAAAGTCGCAGATATCGATCATCTCCTGAACCTCGCCCAGGCCTTCTTGGAGGATCTTGCCGCATTCCAGGCTGACAAGGGCACCGAGTTTCTCCTTGTCCGCTCTCAACTCTTCACCAATCAGGCGAACAAGTTCTCCGCGCCGGGGCGCTGGTGTTTTGCGCCAGGCGTCGAAGGCGGTCACACCATTGTCGATGACGGCGGCCACATCGCTGGGTGTGTGTGTGTTGAGTCGGGCTATGACGGAGCCGTCCACCGGCGTGGTGACCGTGAGGTTGCCGCTCGGAAGTGCTGCGGAGTCCAGTCCGCATGCGGTCAGGATGTGGTGATGGTTCATGGTGACCGTGTCCCGTGTGATCTGAAGTGTGACAGACTCGAGGAGACAAAACTTCGGCGCTCACGAAAAGGTATTATTTGATAGCAAAATGACAGCAGAGTAACATATTGTGATGCAGAAATGAGCAAAATGGGAGACCATCATGATGGATCAACTCGACCATGATCTTCTGCAAAGACTGCTGCACGATGCCAGGTCTCCAATTACCGACCTTGCAAAAACGCTGAAGGTGTCGCGGGCGACAATTCAGAATCGGATTGCCAAACTGAAGCACCAGGGCGTTATTTCGCGGTTCACCGTGGAACTGGGCGCCAGTGACGAGGACCGTCTGATCAGCGCCTTCACCCTGGTGCGTTTGAACGCCAGCGACAACCGCCTGACGGTTGCAGCACTAAAGAAGATCTCGTCTGTGTTCGAGGTGCATTCCCTGAGCGGATCGTTCGATCTTGTCATCGAGTTGAGGGCCAAGTCGTTGGCAACACTCGATACTGTTCTGGACAAGATCAGAGAACTGCCAGACGTGCGCGACACGGAGACCAGCATCCGCCTCAACCGGGTAGGCTAACGTCGGTACATGGAAGGGTGAATTGGTACTTTGCACATTCAGAGTTGAAAAGTAGGCGCAAGGCATCATTTGTGCAGAGACATGTTTCTGCCAACAAAGGGAAGACTGAATATGATTGTATCGACCACGGATCAGGTTGCGGACAAGCGGGTGGTTGAAGTCCTGGGCGTCGTTGGCGGGGAATGCGTCCTTGGCGCCAACATTGTCCGCGATTTTTTTGCCAACATCCGTGACGTGGTCGGTGGCCGGTCAGGGTCCTACCAGAAAGTCCTGCGTGACGGCCGCAAACTGGCCATCGAGGACATGATCGAGGAGGCCGAAGACCTCGGCGCGGATGCGGTTCTGGGGGTCGACATCGACTATGAGGCGCTGGGCGAGACAACCAGCATGCTCATGGTGTCCGCCAATGGCACTGCCGTGAAATTCGGCTGATAGTCTCTAGTCCCAGTCGCGACGTTTTAAACTCAAAACGGTATCGCCGTGGCTCGACATGAGTTCGATGGCCAAATGTCCACCGACGACCTTGTGACTGATTTGCAGCGCATCGAGAAATTTTCGCTCGATATCCATGACGTTTTTGCGGCAGAGTTTTTTGGTTGACGCGAGCGGTCCGATTTTTAGGACGTCGGCCGTCTGACTGTAGGTTCCAAAGAACCCGTTGCATCCGCTGTGTCCGCTTACCCGACCTTCGCCGGCGAACTGGACGAACCTCTCGACGTCATCTGTCACCGTTGCACTGGCCAGGGACACGATCGACCATTCCGAACCCGGCACGGAGAAGGGAGGGGCAGCGGTCGCCATCGTGGTGGGACCGAGACCCAGCAACAGGGCCAGGCCGGGCAACGTAAGGCCGCAGGGTTTGAATAGGATCGATATCCCGGTACGCCAACTGGCCATCCGTCAGATCGCCGCAAGGGCCTGATCGAGGTCGGCGATCAGGTCTTCTGGTTTTTCGATGCCGATGGACAGGCGCAGCAGATCCCGCGGTATGGGGCTGGTTGGTCCCTCCGACGTCGCCCTGTGTTCGATCAGGCTCTCGACCCCG
The DNA here is from genome assembly GCA_021775835.1 of Hyphomicrobiales bacterium. The sequence goes on from JAJFHC010000307.1 coordinate 9,888, forward strand.
CCAAGAGACGTTGCGCGCACAAGAAGGCAGCAGTTCTGCGCGGTTTGAAGTGCCTTGGATTCGCCGCCGGCGATCTGCATCGACAGCATGCCGCTGAAGCCGCCGCTCATCTGCCGGCGGGCGATTTCGTGCCCGGGATGGCTTTGCAGGCCCGGATACAGAACCCGGTCGACCTTCGGGTGTGTATCAAAGTGCCGGGCCACCGCCAGGGCGTTGTCGCTTGCCTGACGGACGCGCAGAAACAGCGTGCGCATGCCGCGCAGCAGGAGCCAGGCTTCGAATGTACCCAGAATGGCGCCCCCGTGTTCGCGGTTCTTCCTGACCCGGGCCCAGAAGTCATCGGTTTTGGCGGTAACGAGTGCGCCGGCCACGATATCGCTGTGACCGTTGAGATACTTTGTGGCGGAGTGAAACACGATGTCGGCGCCCAAGGCGATGGGCTGCGTCAGGACGGGCGTCGCAACGGTTGAATCGACAGCCAGAACCGCACCAGCGTCATGCGTGACCTTTGCTGCAGCCGCGATGTCGATCAGATCCCACGTTGGATTGCACGGCGTCTCGATCCAGACGAGCCGCGTCTGTCCGGGGCGAATAGCATTGGCAAGGGTTCCCTCTTCGGTCGCGTCAAACAGGTCGACCTCGATACCCCACGCTTCGGAAAACTCCAGCATCCAGTGCCTCAAGCCCCAATACATGACCTTTGGTGCCACCACATGATCGCCTGGCCGCAGAGCCTGGAAGACCGCGACCGCCGCCGCCATCCCGGAAGAAAACGTCATGGCGTCGGCGCCACCTTCCAGCTTCGCCAACAGGGCTTCCGCGTGCCCGAAAGTCGGGTTCTTGTCGCGCGCGTAGCCGTGATTTTCAACCGTGAGGTTGTAGTCCTCGTCACGCGCAAAGGTGGACGAAGGTTGAATTGGCGGCACCACACCTCCCGTTGCCACGTCGCCGGAATAAGCGCCATGCGCGGTCAGGGTTTCGGGTGAGAGGTCATCTGAATTTTTCATGGCCAAACATTTATCCCCCTTGTCGGGTTTTGCCAATGTCTGATTGGCATCCTTAGATTTCTACATATGTCTGAAAACAAAAATCCGGTCGCCTAACGATCTGGACTATGGCAGGCTCTTCGCAAGAGTGGAGGTCGGTCATGTATGCAGTCAGGCTAACAGTTTGTCTCTCAACGGTTTTCATGTGGATAATGACCGCCGGCGCAGTTGCCGAAGAACGCCCAATAACTGGCGCGGAGATTACGGAACTGCTGGCAGGTAAGGTCGTGACCGGAAGCCGAAATGGACGTGGCTGGTCGCAGACTTTCGATAAGGACGGCGCAACGGTCTACACTCAAAACGGCGATCAACCCTCGCCAGGCCGCTGGACGATTAGAGGAAACCAGTACTGTTCCTTATGGCCGCCGTCGCCCAAGTGGGATTGTTACGATATGACGGCAGACCCGGCATCCACTCCTGTTTCCGTTACGTGGATCTATCCCGACGGCACCAAGTGGCCTGGCGTCGTCACGCCATGAGTACCCCGACATCTTCAAGCCAGGTGACGTTATGAAGGCCGACTTCCCGAATTTGCTGAAACCTCTGCGTGTGGGCCCGAAAACCGTCAGGAACCGGGTCCTGGTAACCGGGCACGTACCCCGCCTGGCCGAAAACAACCTCCCTTCAGATCGCTACATTGCGTACCATCGTGCACGGGCACGGGGCGGTGCCGGGTTGCAGATTACCGGCGCCCAGGGTGTCCATCCGACAGGAACACTGGGCACGGCGTACTCACTGCAGAACCTCGACGATCGCATCATTCCAGGGTACGGGCGCCTTGCCGAGGCCGTCCACGAGGAAGGCGGCATGATCCTGGCACAACTGGCCCATAGTGCTGCCACCGTGAAGGTCTCTGACATCGGCCGACCTTTGTGGGCACCGTCGCCGGTCCAATCTGAACTGGCCCGCGAAACGCCACATGAAATGACTGTCGAGGAAATTGCGGAAATGACCGCAGCCTTCGCCGCTGCTACCGGCCGCGCGCGTGAAGGCGGGCTCGACGGCGTTGAATTGCTCTCGGCATTCGGTTTCCTGATCGCTGCATTTCTCTCCCCCTTGAGCAACCGCCGCACAGATGCCTATGGCGGGACGTTGCAGAACAGGATGCGATTTGCACTGGAAATCATTGATGCGACTCGCCAATCGCTCGGTCCGGATCTGATTCTGGGCATGCGAATTCCGGGCGACGAGCGTGCGCCGGGCGGCCTTGATCAGAACGACATGATCGAGATTTCGAGGGTTCTGGCCGGCACAGGCAAGATTGACTACCTGAATGTCATTGTCGGTACGAACTACAATCGCCTTGAGCGCATGCTCCACTGGGGTCCAACACCCATGCCGCATGGTGTTTACGTGCCCCTGGCTACTGCCATAAAGAACGCCGTCAATATTCCTGTGTTCACGGCGGGCCGGATTACCGATCCGAGGCTGGCGGAAGCGATTGTCCGGGACGGCAAGGCTGACATGGTGGCGATGACACGGGCGCACATTGCCGATCCGGAAATCGTGCACAAGATGACAAACGGCCGGGAAGCGGAAATCCGACCGTGCGTCGGCGCCAATGTCTGCATCACGCTCACCGGCGGTCCCTTGCGGTGCTTTCACAACCCAACAGCGGCAGGTGGGACGGAGGATATCGCCTTACCGTTGGCCCGGACACCTCGGAGGGTGGCTGTCATTGGCGGCGGTCCGGCGGGAATGGAAGCGGCGCTCACCGCGGCGGTTCGAGGGCATGCGGTCACGCTCTACGAAGCAGGCGACAGGTTGGGTGGACGGCTTGATTTGTGGGCGTCGGGGCCGCTTACGAAGGAATTGCGAAAGGCTGTTGATTGGCGCAAGTCGCAACTGGCTTTGCACCAGGTCCGCGTCGAACTCGACACCGACCTGAAACCCGATGTCGTGCCGGCCCTCGATTGCGACACGATCATCCTGGCCACCGGTTCAAATCCGGCTGTCTCTGATCTTCCCGAACAGATTGCCCGGAACGGCATGCGGGTCGTGACGCCGGAGCATGTCCTGCAGAACCAAGATATTGATTTCCGGCATGCAATCGTTCGAGACGAAGGCGGCGGCCGCGAAGGATTGACGGCGGCCGAAGTGCTGGCAACAAAAGGGCGAGAGGTGACGGTGGTGACCAGCGACTTCGTGGTCGGAGAGGACGTTGACGCCGTCGTCAGGACAACAATTCATCAGCATCTCCTGAGAAACGGCGTAACATTTCGAACCGGTGAATACATCACGTCGTCCGACGGTCAGACCGTCAATCTCCGCAATCAGTTCTCTGACAAAGTGTCACAGATTGACGGCGTCGATCTGATCGTCGACTGGCAGGGCAGGGTGGCCAGAGACACCCTCAGGCAGGCAGCACAACAATCCGGCATTGAAACGATCATAATCGGCGACGCGCTTGCGCCAAGAACCGTCACCATGGCTGTCGCGGAAGGCGCGAAGGCTGGACGTGAAGTTTGAATGCGAACGGGAAATCTTGCGATAACAAAGGGTTCACAGAACTCTTACCGGGAGTTGTTTGGCTTATTGGCAAAAGCTCCTCGGTAATCGATCTCGGCACCACATTAGATGCCAGCGACAGGAATTCCTCGGTTCCTGCCGCGAATTGAACCTCTCCAAGGTTGGAAATGCGCCCGGACCTCCCCCGATCCGGGCGCATTTTTGTCATGAAAAGGTTGGGACATGGTCATTGTGTGTTGCTCTGAAACAACAAGGTAAAATCGGAGTCATTTTCTTAACTTTTGCCCTTGAAGCGGACCAGCGTGATGACCAAATGTACCCTGTGAGAGAGATGACCCTCCCCAAGCTCTCTCTCCTAATGCAACTCCTCCCCAAAGTTGCGTAAGCGCCCGTCCACCCCCTCCCGGACGGGCGCTTTTTTTATGCGTTGGTGAGTGCCGTGTGGTGCGTGCGGAGCCTGAATGCCGTCAATCAGGAAGATCCTGACCACGGGCTCCAGCCTGTTTCGCCCGCAAACAGATATACTCCAGGGCCACGGTCGCTGCCGCGAGGGCGGTGACTTCTCCGACATCATAGGCTGGTGAGACCTCCACCACGTCCGCTCCGACAAAGTTGACGTCTGTCAGCAGCCGCAGGATCGACAAGGCCTGGTGGGAGGAAAGGCCGCCTGGAACCGGTGTCCCCGTGCCCGGTGCGAAGGCCGGGTCCAGGCAATCTATGTCGAATGTCAGATAGGCCTTGCTGTCTCCCACAACGCGTTTTACCTCCTGTGCGACCGCCGCTGCGGTCATGTCGTGCACCTGGTCGGCATAAAGAATCGTCATGCCGTAGCGCCGCTCACCGTGAAACGTCGTCCTGATGCCAATCTGGATCGAACGTTCGGGATCAATGACACCGTCGCGGATCGCGTAATTGAACATGGTGCCATGATCGATCCGGCCCCCTTCATCCGCTTCCACATCACGATGGGCGTCGAATTGGACAAGCGAAAGTGGACCGTGCTTTTCGGCGTGGGCGCAGAGCAGGGGGTAGGTGATCGAATGGTCGCCGCCGATGGTGAGCATCTCGACACTGGCATCGAGGATTGGCCGTGCATGTTCCTCGATTGCCGACCGGATCTCCGCCTGCAAGCCGTAGTCGAAGTAACAGTCGCCGTAATCGACGACCGCCAGCGTGTCGAAAGGATCGAACATCCAGGGCCAGATGGGTCCCCAGGCATGATGGGCGGATGCCTTGCGAACGGCTTCGGGTCCAAACCGGGTGCCGGGACGGTTGGTTACCGCCAGGTCGAAAGGAATGCCGGACACCGCCATGTCGACGCCCGACAGGTCCCGGGTGTACTTGCGGCGCATGAAGGACAAGGCACCGGCGAATGTTGATTCAATGTCGGTGCCCTTCAGTCTGGTCCGGCGAAAGGCGTTGTCGCCCGGTATCTCCGCACCCTTTGACCAGTGATCCTGTGCCATCAATCGCCCTCAAACCGAAACGTAAACACGCCCCAAACACTAAACGGATTGAGGCGGTTGCACCAGCGTCGGGTTCTGTTACCTTTTTTAGATGAATAACAAAGGAGATCCCCAAAATGTGTGATGTATGCGTGATGAACTCGGTCAAGGAGAAGATGCTCTCGCGCCGGGATGTATTCCGTACCGCTGCCGGTGGGGCCGCCGCCCTGGCTGTCACGGCAGGCGCCTCAGTACCTGCAGCGCTTGCGGATGGACATGGGTCGGTTGAAGACATGACTCACGAATTGCATGAACAGTTCCCGACCTACTTCGGTGCGCAGCAACTGTTCATGGATCAGAAATTCAAGTTTGAGAAGGATCATTTCAACCTGTTTGAAATGCGCGTGAACGAACACACCGGGACGCACATGGATGCGCCACTGCACTTTTCCAAGGATGGTCAGTCCGTGGCGGAAATCCCAGTGGATAATCTTGTGGTTCCCCTGTGTGTCATCGACATCAAGGCGAGGGCTGCGGAAAAAGCCGATGCTCAGGTAACCCCGGATGATATCAAAGCCTGGATTTCCAAGAACGGCCCGATACCGGCCAAGGCTTGCGTCGCCATGAATTCCGGCTGGGACAAGCACGTGAACTCCGACAAGTTCCGTAATGCCGATGCCGAAAAGAAGATGCACTTCCCGGGATTTCATATTGAAGCAACAAAAATGCTTGTAGAAGACGGCAACGCCGTGGGCATGGCGGTGGATACACTGTCGCTCGATTATGGGATGTCCGGCGACTTTGCGACACACTACGCGTGGTTGCCTACCAACCGCTGGGGCATCGAGAATCTTGCAAACCTGGACAAGGTTCCGGCCAAAGGGGCCACACTGGTCGTCGGTGCGCCCAAGCACCGCGGCGGGACCGGCGGGCCTGCGCGTATTTTTGCCATGGTCTGATTGACTTCAGATCGGATTTTGAAGATGAAGCGGTGGCCGTTTGTCGGCCACCGCTTTTTTCTGCTTATCCAAGACCCGTGCCCGCTAATGTAGGGATGCAAGGGCGTCCGCGTAGCTGGATCGTTCCGAGAGATGTTCAAGGCCAAATCCGTCAAAGTCGTCAAACAGGAGTCGGAGAACATCCGGGCGCCCGGCCTTGAGGGCGGCGTCGGCAGCCAGTTGGAAAAACAGGTCACGCTGCGCATGGCTGCCGCCCATCTGCCAGAGATTGCGGCGGGCAGGCATGATGATGTCGATTACGTTTTCGAACTCGCCCCGGCAATGGGCGTAGGCCGCTTCGCTTGCGGGCAGGGCGGCAAGACTGTAGCGGGCGGCGAGGGTGCCGGGGTCGGTGGAGATGAACTCCCTGATCCGCTGGATCGTCTCTAAAGCATCGCTATCACATCCGGCCCGGCTCAAGGCGATGACGCAATGGGCGCTGGTAAACGGGCTTGCGTGATTGCCGATCCGTGGGCGTGCCAGGTCCGCCAGGGGCTGCCATCTGTCGCCGACATCCACGCCACGCAGTTCCAGGCGGCTCAGGATCGAGATGTCGTTCTGAATATCGATATAGAGATCCGGGATCGCCTTCATGAGCGGCGAGTCGAGGTTTCTCAGGCGTTCGTCAAAAATCTCCAGTGCTGATGAATAGTCCCCACGCTCCGCATAGAACAACGCCAGATGCCACCAGAGGTGATGAACGATGTGATTGGCATTCTGCCAGTTCCCCGTGAGGCCTTCGATCCAGTGGACGCCGTCGTCAAGCCGGCCTTGCATGATGAGCACATGGGCAACCGCATGGGCGCCCCAGCAATCGGACGGGTCGCGGGCAATCGAATCCTTCCCGATGGCTTCTGCAAGTCCATATTCGCCGTTTTCTTCAAGCCCGAATGATCTAAGGGCCTGAAAAGCGGAATATGACGGGATGTCTTCAGACCAATGGGATGCAGCGCGTTCGGATATGTCGCGCATCCAGGCAACTTCACCGATCCAGAACAACTCGAATTGCGACAACCGCAGCGCTAGCAAATCCAACGGCGTCTCCGCGGCGATCGCCTCGTAATGGGTCGTGGCCTCAGTGATCCTTCCACACAGGCATGCATCAAGGGCTGATACATAACGCCCTTCGCGCTCTGTGCTGGCCGGACGGCATTTCCGGGCCGCCTCAAGGGCCGCCGCCGCCGTCGGGTAATGGTCTGGATTACGCATTCCGAACAGGAGAAGTCCTTTGATGGCGTGCGGCAACCCAAAGCCCGGGTCGGCCGCAATGGCGGCATCCAGATGGGCCATTGTGTCGGTGCGCCAGGTTATGAACGAGGACGTCGCTGCACTGATCGACTGAGCTGCGTTGCTCGAGTCGGTAGACAATTTGCTGCCCCAGATATCCTCGCGCATGCTTGGTTCCCTTTCATCGGACCTTATGTGGCTCGTTGCCACCGACCAAATGGAATATGTGAATTTTCGAAATTGTGCAATTTTGCGCTTATGTCAGTTCAGGAGCTTAGGATTGAGGTCCAGCGCCCGCTTTTTGTCCTTACGGGCAAGATCACGGCGCCCGATCTGGGCATAGGCCAGTGACCGGAAGTAATAGGTTACGGCCATGTCCGGTTTGAGAACACTCGATCTGCTGAAATCCTGAATTGCCGCCTTGAAGCGGCGCAGACGGAGCAATACGCTGCCTCTCGCGTTGTAGGCTTCGAAGTTTCGCGGCGCCAAGGCAATGGTCTTACTAAAGTCCGCCGCAGCTCTGCGGTATCGACGGCGAATGCTGTTTGCGACCCCGCGATTGAACAGATATTCAGCATTGTCAGGCTGGATCTTGATCGCCTTGCTGAAGTTTTTATTGGCATCTGCATATTGCTTCAGAGTCGTGTGTACCAGACCCTTGTAGAACAAGACTCGGTGGAGCCGCGGTGACGCAGGGCCGGTTTTGATTGCCTTGTTCAGGTCTCCGAGTGCAGATCTGCTGTCGCCTGCCTTCAAGCGTCCCTTGCCGCGATTCAAATATGCAAGAACAAGTTCCTCACCCGACAAGGCGTTGGAGTCGATCAGCCTTGTACAACCTCTTATGGCAGTCGCTGGATTTTCAGCTTTGCAGCCTCCCCATTTGTTTTCGACCGACTCGGCCCGTGCCGAAACCAGGGGAACACCAACCAAAGCAGCGAATACGCACAGTCTTGCAAAATCTCTCATGTCAGCAGGGGTTCCCCAATCAGGATTGAAACAGTTCACTGGATATGGGGTCGAATTCTGAGAACAAAAGCACCCGGTGCGGTTGAATTTTCAACAAAGTCCAGCCATTGATCACACTTCGAGACTCACAACCGGAGACTGCACGATGGAAGGTCTGTTCACCCTCGACAATCTGGCAACCCTGGCAATGCTGACATTGCTTCAGGCAGTGTTGGGATTTGACAACCTGCTATACGTCTCAATCGAGTCGAAAAGGGTTGCCGCGGACAAACAGGCTTTCGTCCGCCGCTTGGGCATTGGCATGGCGCTGGTTCTGCGTATTGTCCTGCTGTTCGGCGTGATGAGTGCCATCCAGTACTTCCAGGAACCGTTTTTCAGCGTAAGCTGGGGCGGCATCATCGAAGGTGACGTCACCGTGCACAGCTTTATCGTATTGCTGGGCGGCGTCTTCATCATCTACACGGCATTTAAGGAAATCTTCCACATGCTGTCGATCGATGACCTGGGGCATGAATCCGGTGGCAACCAACGGTCGGTATTTGCCGCAGTTGCCTGGATCACCGTCATGAACCTGGTTTTTTCATTCGATTCGATACTCTCAGCCCTGGCGCTCACGAATGTGTTTTTGGTCATGGCGACTGCCATCGTTATTTCGGGCATTCTGATGATCTGGATGGCCGATCACGTTGCCGAATTCCTCAAGAAGAATCGCATGTATGAGGTTCTCGGACTGTTCATCCTTTTCATCGTGGGAATCATGCTGCTGTCAGAAGGTGGCCACCTGTCTCACCTGAAGGTTTTTGGCCACGGCATCGAGCCAATGGCCAAGAGTACCTTCTACTTCGTTATTGTCGTGCTTGTGCTCATCGATATCGTGCAGAGCCGCTATCGGTCAAAATTGATGCGCCAGAGGAGCGAGGAACTGGCAGCCGGTCCTCAGTAGCCATTGTTTAGGTCCGACAGACAGGCCGCGAGATCGACAACGAATAGGTCTATTTACGATGAGGTTTCGCGCAGACGCGCCATGGCATCGTCTTCTTGATCATAAACGGCCCGATAGCAGAGTTCTCTTGTCTCCTGGTTGACGACCGGATGGTTGAGGACAGTCTTGAAGGCACTGACATGGCCAGTTTTTGTTGCAAGCGCGGCCGCGGATAGTTTCATGGCGGCGTCCTCCAGTTCTTCGGAGGGTACAACCAGATCTACCAGGCCCCAGTCCAGGGCCTCGCTTGCCGTCAGGCGATGTCCGCCAAGCAGTAGCATCTTGGTGTGCGATGGCCCAATGAGATCATGAAAGCGCTCCACATCACCGGCTGAGGGAAGCACACCGTTACGAAGAACCGGATAGAACGTCTCAGCATGTGCCGAAGCGATCCGGAGATCGCAGCCAAGCGACAGGCTCAAGCCGCCACCCGCACAAGTTCCATTCCAGCAGGCGATCGTCAGAGCGGGAAAGTTCGAAATTTGTCCAGCCAGATCGTCCCAGGTCCGGTCGAAGGCCTTTGCTGTTTCGGAATCGGTTGTTTTGCCACCCAACTCGCCCAGGTCTGCACCAGCGCAGAAGGCGCGGTCACCCGATCCGGACAGAAGCAACGCGCGTATGTCGTCGGATCCACGTAAGTCACGGAGCACATCCTTCAGCAAGTCGAGCATTTCCGAGTTTATCGCATTGGCTTTCTCCGGACGGTTGAGCGTGATGCGAGCAAGACCGTCCGAGACGGATGCCAAAATCAGGTTGTGTGTCATTGGGCGCTCCAAGAAATTCGCAGTGATCGTGATTGTAGGCTGCTTTTAAACCTGCTGTAGCCTCACAGCATTATTCTGAGGCGCGGCCCGACGGTTTCAAAACCTGATCTGAGGTAAAAATCAACGGTTCGTTGCCAGTCCGGCAACGGCGGCGCACCGACCTCTAGGCGTGTCCACTCACGGTCTTGGCCAAACGCTTGCGCAGCCTTCAGAAGTTGCAGTGCTGTGCCTTGGGATCGGAACTCGGGCAAAACGTAAAGTTCTGTGATTTCACCAAAAAATCCATTGGCATAGATCGCTGTGCATTCATTCAGGACGATCACTCCTGTGTCGGTGCCGTCCTCCGACGCAAGGAAGGCCCAATTGCGGTCGGCCATTCCCAACACGGTTTCTGCTCGCTTTCTGTAATCCTCCAGACCATAGGAATCTGCACCACCCGGATCCAACTCGCACAAAAGCCCATGAACAAGATTTCCTACTGATGCCGTGTCGTTTGCGTCTGCCTGTCGGATTTGCATTGTTGCCCTCAAATTGGACTGGTGACGGTCCTGCATGTGTCGACAAATTGCAATATCTGGATTCAGAATTGGTGTTTTTGTTCCATTCTTTCAGTAGTATTTTGTGTCGCTTTTTCAGGTTAGAATGTCGGTTCTAATTGCACAATTTCGTACTTCGAAGCACCGTCGCCTTGACTTTGCCGT
>JAJFHC010000308.1 GCA_021775835.1 Hyphomicrobiales bacterium
ACCGGCACCGCCTGCGCCGGCCAGCGAGGAAACCCAGACGACATCTGACAATACTGAGTCATCTTCGACAACATCCGATACGGCGGCGTCAACCGCTACGGAAACCGTGACGGAAGAGGCATCGACGCAAACGTCCGAAACAACGACACAAACAAACGTCGCCTCAGCCTCCGACGATGGGACAACGTCGGAAGCAGCGACGCAGGCTGCGACCTCGGTTGACTCCTCTTCAGAAACGGCAACCCAGACCGCCTCATCGTCGGAGGCCGCAGTAGCGTCGACATCGACTTCATCCTCGGCATCTTCGTCCTCGGACACTTCATCGACAACATCTGGATCGTCGTCGTCCAGCACCGACACCGCCGAGAACACTCAAGGCGCGACCTCGGCTTCCAATGAAGCAGCCGCCAGTTCCGACACGAGTCAGGACACATCCACCCAGGAGAGCCAGGCGCAAACCCAGGTTGCTGCAGCAACCCAGTCTGACTCCGGTGCGGACACGGGCACTTCAAACAGCGCCACAAAGTCCGAGACGGAACAACAGGTTGCAAATGTTCAAAGCGAGGCGTCAGACGATAGCCAGCAGAACACTTCAAGCGACACTTCAGGCAGCAGTGATGTTACCACAAGCAAGGACGGCAGCGCCGTCGTCCAGCGCATGGGCAAGGTCATCATCCAGCCAGGCAACAACCTGTGGAACATTTCTCGCGTAATTTACGGTCAAGGTGTCAGCTACACAACGATCTACGATGCAAACACAGGGCAGATTCGCGACCCTGACCTGATCTATCCGGGCCAGATATTCAAGACACCCGGTGTCACCCCTCCGGAATCGATCGACCCCCTGAGACGCGAGCCTCTAGCCGCTGCGGAATAACGGTCGCTGGGAGATCAGACAACAGATCTCCCGCTTTCACCGGCATTGAGAAGCCCGGTCGTTTTCCTATCCGGACGATTGGTCTTCCAGAAATTCGCTCTACATTTCTGACATGTGGAGCCGCGTCCGGTAATTGGCTGGACCGACAAACCTGCTTGAACAAGGTCATGAATGACGGCAGACAGAAAAAATTTGGCTGAAGATGCAGACGACGGCAAGACCGGGGCCACGCATTTTGAGACCCTGCGTGGGGTCATGCCCTATGTCTGGCCTGCTGACCGTCCCGACCTGAAACTGCGCGTCGTACTCGCCTTGATCGCTCTGGTGGCGAGCAAGGTTGTGACCGTGGCCGTGCCGTTTTCATTCAAGGAGGCGGTCGATGCCCTGACCGGCGCCGACGCCGCGGGGAGTGCCGGCGGCTCATCGGTCACGGCAACGGCGATTGTGGCCGTGCCGGTTTTTATGATTTTTGCCTATGGTATCGGACGCGTCATGATGATCGTCCTGGCACAGATCCGCGACGGTCTGTTTGCCAAGGTAGGTCAACGGGCGGTCAGACAGCTGGCCAACCGGACTTTCAGGCATCTTCACCAGTTGTCCCTCCGGTTTCATCTTGAAAGGCGCACCGGCGGCCTCAGCAGGATCATTGAGCGCGGCACCAAGGGCATAGAAATTATACTGCGGTATTCCCTGTTCAATACCATTCCGACGATACTGGAGCTTGTGTTTGTCTGCATCATCCTGTTCGTCGAATTTGATGTCTGGTATGCCCTGGTCACCGGCGTCACCGTGTCGCTCTATATCTGGTTTACCTACAACGCCACGGAATGGCGGATCGGCATCCGGCGCCGCATGAACGATGCCGACACCGAGGCCAATACCAAGGCGGTGGACAGTCTGCTCAATTTCGAAACCGTAAAATACTTCGGCAATGAGCCCCACGAAGAGCGTCGGTTTGACAAGTCCATGGAGGCCTACGAGAAGGCAGCCACCAAGACCATGACGTCGCTTGCCGTGCTCAACTCGGGCCAGGCGGCGATTTTCTCGGTGGGCATGTTCATCTGTATGGTGATGGCGGGCAAGGGGGTGGCCGACGGCAATCTGACAGTCGGTGACTTCGTCATGGTCAATGCCTTTCTCATCCAGCTCTACATGCCGCTCAACTTCCTGGGTACCGTCTATCGCGATATCAAACAGGGATTGATCGACATCGAGACCATGTTCGACCTTCTGGAAGTCGAACCGGAAATCCGCGACCATGACGATGCCGCTGAACTGGTGATCGATAACGGCGAGGTCGTGTTCGAGGACGTGTCATTTGCTTACGATCCCTTGCGCCCGATTCTGAAGGATGTGTCGTTCAGGGTGCCGGCCGGGAAGACTGTCGCAATCGTCGGCCCCAGCGGTGCCGGCAAGTCCACGATTTCGCGGATGCTGTTTCGCTTCTATGAGGTCACAAAAGGCCGGATTCTGATTGATGGCCAGGACATTTCCCAGGTCACGCAGCAGTCGCTTCGCGCAGCCATCGGCATGGTTCCCCAGGATACGGTTCTGTTCAACGACACGATCCGTTACAACATCCGGTACGGCCGGCCCGATGCCACTGACGAGGAGGTCGAGGAAGCCGCACAACTGGCCCAGATTCACGAGTTTATCGAGAGCCTGCCCGAAGGGTATGGCGCCATGGTCGGCGAGCGCGGCCTGAAGCTGTCCGGCGGGGAGAAACAACGCGTGGCGATCGCGCGCACGATTCTCAAGGGCCCGCCGATCCTTTTGCTTGATGAAGCGACATCGGCGCTGGATTCCTATACCGAACAGGAAATACAGGTCGCCCTCAAGAAGGTTTCCGAAAGCCGCACGACCCTGGTCATCGCGCACAGACTTTCGACCGTTGTCGATGCGGATGAGATCATCGTCCTGGAGGCCGGCCGCATTGCGGAACGTGGTACCCACGCCGGTTTGCTGGCACAGGATGGTTTGTACGCCGGGCTCTGGAACCGGCAGCGCGAAGCTGACGAGGCGCGCGAAAAACTTGCCCGTTCCCTGGAGGAGCGTGGTATTACCGCAGAAGAAGCAGCCTTGTTGGGCGTTCCTGTCAAGCTACCGACGTAAACCGGTGGACTGGGACTCGCGGGCTTTCGTTGCTGGCAGACCTGGGTTGGAGAACTGAGAAGTGATTGAGTCGATTTTATCCATATTCGTTGCCCCACACCGGGAAGGCTATCGGTTCATAGGAATATTCGCAGTCGTGACGCTCGTTCTGTTCTGGCTTGCGGAACCGCTCGGTTGGCTCGGTGTCATCGCGACTCTCTGGTGCGTCTATTTCTTTCGCGATCCTGAACGCGTGACACCGTTGCGGGAAGGGCTTGTAATCTCTCCCGCAGACGGACGTGTTTGTCTGATTGAAGACGTCGTGCCTCCGAATGAACTGGATCTGGGTCCGGAAAAACGGATCCGGGTGTCGGTGTTCATGAACGTGTTCGACTGTCACGTGAACCGGGCGCCGGTTGCCGGAAGAATCGTCGACATGACCTACGTTCCTGGCAAGTTTCTCAACGCGGAACTGGACAAGGCAAGCGAGGACAACGAGCGTCACGCCATGACGCTGGAGACGTCGGATGGCGCCCGCTACGGGGTCGTTCAGATCGCGGGTCTCGTGGCGCGGCGGATCGTGACGTTCGTCAAGACCGGCGAGCCTCTCGGCGTCGGTGAACGTTACGGGCTGATCAGGTTTGGCAGTCGTGTTGATGTTTATCTGCCTCCAGGCAAACAAGCCCATGTGGCCGTTGGCCAGCGGGCTGTTGCCGGGGAAACCGTACTGGCCGACTGCGCGTCCGACGAGGGCCCCAGGGAAGCACGTCAGAGTTAAACTCCAGTCTTAACCTTGTCGGCGTATTGGCACATACGGTGCACTCTTTGCGCAATTTTCTGATATAATATCCTCATGAGCTTGTTCCCGCCATTCGAGCCGGAAGAGACCGCGCGCCAACAGAAGCGGCGCCGTTTCCGCCGCGTTCCGATCCGTTTTCTGATCCCCAACGTGGTCACGCTGCTTGCCCTGTGCAGCGGCATGACGGCCATTCGCATGGCTCTGGAGGGCCGGTACGAATGGGCGGTAGCCTGTATCATGATCGCGATTGTCTTCGACGGTCTCGACGGCCGCATAGCGCGGCTGATGAAGGGTGCTACCAAGTTTGGCGCCGAACTCGATTCCCTCGCCGATTTCGTGAATTTCGGTGTCGCACCGGCCGTGGTTATGTACTTGTGGGCGTTGCAGGAATTCAAGGCGCTTGGTTGGGTGGTGGCTCTGTCCCTGGCATTGTGCGCTGCATTGCGGCTTGCCCGATTCAATGTGGCGCTCGACGATCCGGACAAGCCTGCCTGGATGGGCAACTATTTCACCGGCGTACCGGCACCTGCGGGCGCCATGCTGGCGTTGCTGCCACTTTACCTGGGGCTCCTCAGCGAGATCGACGGGTCTTCTCTGAAAATCCCCGTGCTGCTCTACACACCGGCCGTGGCGTTCCTGATGGTGAGCCAGGTTCCGACGTTTTCAGGCAAGCTCATCGGCCAGCGCGTGCGTCGTGACATGGTCCTCCCGATATTGATTCTCGCCGTCATGTTCACCGTCCTTCTGGTCAGTTTCCCCTGGATCATGCTGTCAACCGTCTGTGTCGGTTATCTGGCGTTCATTCCAGTGAGTGTGTACCGTTTCGGTAAACTGTCCGCCCGCAGCGCAGCAGGGAATTCGCCTGATGATGAACCGGAAAAGGATGAACCGGTGAATGATAGACCAGAACCGGACAAACCTGAATCGAGCAATCTTGAGTCGGGCAAAAAGATGTCGGACAAAAAATTGCCGTCATAGCGGCCCAATAGTGTTGTGTGGAAAATCCGGTTTGGCAGGTGGTGCAAACGGTGAAATGACGTAAACTGCCCGCATTGGTTCCTGCTGGTCCTGAAAGACGTTCGATCAGGCCGATTGTTGGTGTTGTCTGTGCGGAGAGTGTGTGGTGAGTCGAACCATCCTGGCATTTGTCCTGATCTGCATTTTATGGGTGCCTGGTTACGCCGGAGATTGGCCGCGGGGTTACCTGCCGATACCGGCCGATGGCCTGGTCATTACACCCGCTGCCATTGTCGGCAAGGATCAACGGGTAACCAGAATTCCAAAAATCTACCGCAAGAGCGCAGATGCGGTCGGGGCCCTGTGGACCGGCAAGGCTTTGTGTTCGGCTGCCTGTGTCGCTGATGACGTGGTTGTCACGTCCGCCCACTGCCTGGTCAACCGGCGTGGCCGGATCGATGACAGTATCGAGGGCTTTGTTTTCGTCTGGCGATCCGCCGGGCGCACTTCCCGGGCGCAAGTCTACGGATCCAATACATCGCGGCAAAAGCGCAATGTCCTCCTGGGTGGCGGCTATCGCGGTCATGCCGAACACCGCGACTGGGCGGCGGTTAAACTCTCCCGGCCAGCGTGCGCCGGCCGCACTTTGGCGTACCGCAGGGCGCGCAAGAAAAACAAGAAGCTGAAGATCTTCAACATTGCCTTTCACGAGGATTCCAAGGGGCGGTTACTTTATTCAGGTCCCTGCAGCAGTCGGCGCCGCATTGGCGGGCGTCATGCCAAGCGGTTCACCCGTACACTTGCCCACCGGTCCTCGGTTTTGCTGCACACCTGCGACACCCGCCAGGGGTCGTCCGGATCGCCGATCCTCGCCTCCTGGGGCGGCGGTAAGCCATATCTGCTTGCCGTCAATCAGGGCACGGTCGTCTGGAGTGTCAGGCAAGGGCGCAAACGCGTGGGCTCAGGACGCATCAACATCGCTGTCCGGGCATCGAGTTTTGCTGACCGGCTGGATCGTTTCATCAAGGAAACACCTCTGACCGGAGACATGTCGGTCCTGGCCGTACAGGAGTATCTGGCCCGTGCCGGTCACTACAGAGGGGCGCTCGACGGACTGATCGGCCCGCAGACGAGAAAGGCCATCAGAAATGCTGAAAGGAGTCTCAAGATCAAGAGGCTCGGGATCGCCACCGTGGAACTGCTGGAACAACTGAGGCAGAAGTATCCCGATCCCCAGGAAGTGCTCCTGAACCGGAAAAACGGCGAAACCGGTCTTGATGAGATCCGGCTCTGGCTGGCAGCCCACAGCGACCCGGACCGCCGTGCCTATGGGCGATATCTGAAACGTTGGCCGGATGGCCAGTTTGCACCTCTCGCCAAGCGGCGTCTTGAAACGGCAAGGGCAAGCGCGAAGGTTGGGATACAGGCGCGCAAGACGGCAAACCAGTGACCGGATCCGCCCATTTGATCTGTCGGCTTCGTGCGTCGACACGAGGGCCTCATGCATCGCAATTCAGGAGATGTCCGGGTCAAGCACGTACAAGACAGTTGTTGAGGACAACGTGCGTCCCCGTAAATTTGTTGATGAGTACGATGTAACGCGAAGGGCTTTGATGAGCAGGATCAAACGCACATTGCCCTAACTATTTCCGTTAATCGCCCGCCAGATCTTTTCTGACGTCAGGGGCATGTCCAGGTGGGTGATGCCGTAGTCTTTCAGGGCATCGACCACCGCATTGACGACGGCAGGTGGCGCACCGGTGCACCCGGCTTCACCAGCGCCCTTGACGCCAAGGGGATTGGTTCTGGTCGGGGCGTCCTGGTTCAACTCGACGGTGAAATCGGGAACGTCAGTTGCCCGCGGCAAGGTGTAGTCCATCAGGGAGCCCGACAGGAGCTGGCCGGTCTCCGGGTCATAGGCCGTATGCTCTAACATCGCCTGGCCGATGCCCTGGGTCGTCCCACCCATGGCCTGTCCGGCCGCCAGCAGCGGATTGATCACGGTGCCGAAGTCGTCGACGATGGTGTAGGCGACGATCTCAAGGCGGCCGGTGTCCCGGTCGATCTCCACTTCAACGGCGTGGCAACCATTGGGAAAATTGAAGCCTTCCCGGGTGACGGAGGCCTTAGAGGACAGGTCGGAATCGACGTCGTCCGGTAGATCCGTGGCGGTGCGGACTGCTTGCGCCAGTTCCAGAATGCCCATGCTGCGGTTGGTGCCGGCGACGGAATAGACGCCATCGGAAAACTCTACGTCGCGCCCGTTCGCGTCAAGCACGTGAGCGGCCAGGACCCGCCCCTTTTCGAGCGCGATCCCGGCGGCGTCCATCATGGCCGTGCCTCCAAGGCCCATGCTCCGGGATCCGCCGTGACCGCCGCCAGTGGCGATCTTTCCGGTATCGCCCTGGAGGAAGCGGATCTTGTCGAAAGAAATACCAAGGACGTCAGACGCGATTTGTTTGTAGGAGGTCTCGTGGCCCTGACCGTTTGAATTGGTGCCGACCACCAGGGTCACCCCGCCGTCGTCGTCAAAGCGTATTGTGCTGGTCTCGGCTGGATTGCCCAACGTGATCTCAAGGTAGCTGGCAAATGCCAGGCCGCGCAGCTTGCCGCGTTTGCGGGCATCGTCGCGCCGTTGGGCAAAGGACGATGCGTTGGCCGCCGCCAGTGCCTTGTCCAGGTTGCCGATAAAAGCGCCGCAATCCACGCTCTGTCCGAGCGAAGTCCTGTGCGGAAAATTCGACATGAAGTTCTGCTTGCGCAAAGCGACCGTGTCGATGCCCAGGCGAGCCGCCGTCATATCAACGAGGCGCTCGATGATATAGGCCGCTTCCGGGCGCCCGGCGCCGCGATAGGCGTCGACCGGCACGGTGTTGGTGAACACCGCATCAACTTCGAAGAACACGTGCGGGATTACATAGGCGCCGCCCTGAACGGGCCAGCTTGCCATCGTCGGGATCACGGGCGCCATGGCGGAAAGGTATGCGCCCATATTGGCAAGCGTCTTCACCCGGAGGCCGAGAAAATTGCCGTTTTCGCTGACAGCGAGTTCGGCGCGCGTAACGTGGTCACGGGCGTGGACATCGGAGACAAAGGCCTCTGCACGCTCCGAGGCCCATTTAACGGGTCGCCCTATCCTGCGAGCCGCCCACAGGACCAGGACATACTCCGGGTATACGAAATTCTTGGAACCAAATCCGCCGCCCACGTCAGGGGCGATGACGCGAAGTTTTTCCGGTTCGATGCCAAACACCGCCCCGGCGATGTCGCCGCGAATTCCGAACAGGGACTGCGACGTGACATGAAGCGTCATGGACTCATCGGCATGAAATTCGCCGATCGCCGCGCGGGCCTCGATCGTGTTCTGGACCAGGCGGTTGTTGACGAGATCAAGGGAAACGATGTGTGGAGCGGTTTCGAACACTGCATCGGTTGCATCCCGGTCGCCCTTTTCGAAATGAAACGACAGGTTGTTGCCGAAGTCGGGCCAGATGGTCTCCCCGCCGGGCGCGAGAGCTTTTATCGGGTCGACAACCGCGGGCAGGGGGGAATAGTCGATCTCCACAAGTTCTGCCGCCTCGTGCGCGCCCTCCCGAGTCTCCGCCACCACGAATGCCACCGGGTCGCCCACATGGCGGACAACGCCGTCGGCGAGCACAGTGCGCGGCGGTTTGTTGAACGGGCCCGTCGTCTCGATGTTGCCCAGGACGGAGATCGGTCCCAGACCGTCGGCGCGGTAGTCGTCATGGGTCAGTATGCTCAGCACGCCCGGCATCGCCTTGGCCGCATCCGTATCGACCGACACGATCCTGGCATGGGCGTGTGGCGAGCGGACCACCACGCCGTAACACTCGGCATCCAGACGGATGTCGTCGGTATATTGTCCCGTACCGGTGACAAACCGCGCGTCTTCTTCGCGCCGAACCGGCTGACCGATACCGAATTTCTCCATGGCCGAATTCCTTGCAGGTTTAGATCTTGAAGAGGAACCGGAAAGCTCCTGCGGACTTCATAAACGCTTGTGGGTCCGGGTGCAAAGCTTTGGCGCCGCTCTTTCCGCGATGTGGTTGTTGACAATAAAATGAACATTGTTCATTTTATTGAGCACCGTGCAAAAAGGAAGTGTGAAACATGACTGAATTCTCGACACTGCAGTACCGGACCGAGGGCCGTGTGGCCCGGATCACGTTAAATCGCCCTGAGCGGCTCAATGCCATTGTCGAGCAGTCCCTTCGTGATCTGCGGTGTGCCGTGGAACAGGCAAACGCCGATGATGCCGTCCATGTAATCGTACTGGACGGCGCCGGCAGGGCGTTTTGCAGCGGGTATGACCTGAAGGATTTCGCCGAACGGGAGGGCTCCCATCCGCTGAGCCAGGAAATGCCGTGGGACCCGATGCAGGATTACCGGATCATGAAGGGCTTCACCGACGATATCATGGCGCTCTGGCGAAGTTACAAACCGACCATCTGCAAGGTTCACGGCTTTGCCGTTGCCGGCGGTTCGGACATCGCCCTGGCCTGCGACATGGTGATCATGGCCGACGACGCCAGGATCGGGTATCCGCCGTCGCGGGTCTGGGGGTGCCCGACCACGGCAATGTGGGTCTATCGCCTGGGGCCGGAAAAGGCCAAGCGCATGTTGTTCACCGGCGATCTGGTCGACGGCCGTGAAGCAAAGGAACTGGGACTGGTCCTGGAGGCCGTACCGGCAGCCGAACTTGACGGTCGGGTCGATGCGCTGGCCGCCCGGATGACCGGTGTCCCGCGTAATCAACTCATGATGCAAAAACTCATGATCAATCAGGTCGTCGACGCCCAGGGTCTCGCCAATACCCAGATGGTCGCAACAATGTTCGACGGCATGACACGCCATACCCCCGAAGGGGTTGCCTTCAAGAAACTTTGTGAGGAGGAGGGATTCCACGAAGCGGTCGCCCTTCGCGACAGCGGCCAGGCAATTCCGTCAGGCAGATCTGATGGCAGTTGATGCCTCGGCCCGTAGTGCCCGCAAGGCTGCCGTCGACGGCTTCAAGCGCGAACGCATTCTGGAAGCCGCCCGTGAAGTTTTCGCCGAACACGGCCTGGACCGAACAACCATTCGCCAGATTGCTGGCGCTGCGGGCTACGCCACAGGCACGCTCTACCTTCATTTTGGGTCCAAGGAGGAAATCTACGGGGCGTTGCTCGAGGCCTCGCTTGACAGGCTGGGGACAACGGTGTCGGAGGCGAGATCACAAGGCGCCAAGGCACAGTTCATGGCGTTCCATCAGTACTACGCCTTCAATGCCGAGGAACTCGATCTCGGGCTCTATCTGTTTCAGGGCACCGGCCGGTCGGGCTTGACACCGCAACTGGACCAGTCGCTCAACGACAAGCTACGCGCAATTGTCGAAACTCTCGCGGCAAGCCTCGCCCGCGACACCGGGCTTGCCCATCCACAAGCCCACCGGCTGACGGTAGCTACCGTCAGCCAGATTGTAGGGTGCCTGATCATGGGCGGTACCGGCCGGCTCGGAATGCTCGGCTATTCCGCCGAGGATCTGGTGGCCGACCGGTTGTCTGAGATGATTCCTTAAAAGAGCCGAGACGCTCCAGGTCCCGATCTATTTGACCGGGGGCATGTCTTCGGGATCAATGCCGGGCACGAAAGTGATGCCGGCCTGCTGCTTCCAGTCGTGCGGGTAGGCCGCATAGAAGATGACGCATTTCTCGTCCGCTTCATATTTGATGTGATTGTCCTTGGGAATGTAGAGAACATCGCCCTTCTCGCAGATATAGGACTCGTCGTTGCAGATCAGCCGGAACGTGCCTTCCATGACGTAGATGATCTCGTCGCAGGTCAGGTCCCAGGGAACCGACACGTCGTTCAGGAAGTTCAGCCCGCCGCACATGGTGTCGCTGACGGCACTGGTCACAAATGGCTTGATGTAGGTTTTGCCAGGCTCCAGCGTCTGCAGCCTGTGTTCGATGTCGGTGTATTTGAATAGGTGTGGGGGTTTGCCCATCGTGCGTCTCCTGGTTGGTGTTTAAAGTTGAAAATGGTCTTGCTGTCAGCGTCGTTTGCCCGGTTTCTGCATTACGATACCGCCTCGACGACAAACTCCTGGAACCGGCGTACGCTGTTCTCCCAATGAGGCGAGAGGACGCCGCCGCCGTCGGCAATGTCGGATTTGCGTCCCTCCTGCAGTCGTTCGCACATTTCGTGATCTTCCCGGTGCACATCGCGCCACAGGGTCATCAAAGCGTCCGCGGCGTCCTTGTCGAGGGGCTCGTCACCGGTGGTGTAGATGGCGCGGCGCTGGCGTGTCTGGCCGGGGCCGATCGGCGTGTTTTCATGAACACCGAGCTGATCGGGGAAATAGCGCCCGAAGACGAAATTGGGAAACAGGGTGAGGTAGCGCGAACTGACGGCCAGGGTATTCGCGCTTTCGTCCTTCTTGTGATGGTCGTCCGCCACATCGATGGCGCTGCCCAGACAGCGGCCGTCGACCACCGTGTAATGGTCGGTCAGGGGTTGATCTGTCGTGGACGCATGAACGAATTGCACATGATAAGGTTCGATGAAATTCTCCATCAGGAGCTTCCAGTTGGTCTCGATGACGCCCAGGTCGATCACGCCCACCACCTGCAGTTTCGCAAAATCGACGCCGTCAAGATGCCGGGCCAGGGGGGCGATGAAATCGTCAAAGGCTTCCGCGTCGCCGCCCACGTTAACAAAGATCCAGTCGTGCCAGACCCCGATCCTGATCGGCACAAGCCCGTGCTCTGACCGGTCGAACCCCTCCTGCTCGTGATGCTCCGAGCCGCCGAAGTACGGTGTTGACCGCAGCCGTCCATTCAGGTCATAGGCCCATGCGTGATAGGGGCACTTCAAAAGGCGTCCGCGGTTGCCCGGCTCATCCACAAGTTTGAGGCATCTGTGACGGCAGACGTTGTGAAACGCCTTGAGTTCACCGTCTTCGCCGCGGACAAGAAGAACCGGCCGGCCGCCGACGGTAACCGGCCTGACGTCGCCCGGTTGCGCGACCTCGTGGGCAAATCCGACAAAGGTCCAGCCGCGCGGAAAGAGTGTGGCTGTCTCACGTGTCCAGAAAGCATCGCTGGTGTAGGCTGAGCCCGGCAGGCCGTGCCTGGGCAGGCCGTCGCGTTCAAAATACTGCAGATCAAGCGGCAAATCAGTCGGAACATGATGGTTCATCGAACACCTCCCCAATTGATCCTTCGGCCAAGCGGCGCGAACGGACATCTACGCAAGAACAGAAAGCCTAGTTTATGAGGTGTGAATGCGCGAACGCGTCTTTCTCAACGGCGTTGAGATTTTGTCCCCGGGTCCGTCACGCGCCGAACGCGCCTGATTGAGCTTCCTTCAGGATCCAGTCGGCAAACCGTGTCACCGCCGAAATGCGCCGTCGGCTGGGGGGCACGATCAGGTAGTAGGCATAAGTGTCCAGGTGGACATCGAACGGACAGATCAGGTGGCCACGGTCGATGTCCTCTTTCACCAGCGACGGACAGACAAGGGCAAAGCCTTCGCCGGCGGCGGCGGCATCCTGGCGGACATTGGTGTCTTCATAAAACAGGTTGGCCCGGGCCTTCAGGCTTTTGCATCCGGCAGCCTCCAGCCATTCCCGCCAGCTTCTGTCATCGGTTTCATGGAGAAGTTTGTGATCGGTCAGTTGTGCCGGCGTTTCCGGCAGTGGGCAGCCTGCGTCTTCAGTCCGGCCGATCGCCGGCGTCAGGTTGCCGTGCCACAGCAACTGCGCGTCCTCAGGCACGTCGTCCGAATGGCGCCATTCAATCGAAACATGCAGGTTCGGGTTTGAGAAGTCGGCGGCACCGTTGTTGTGGAAGAACCGCAGCTCCAGCCCCGGCAGATGGCGCCACAGGAAGGGCATGCGCGGCCCCAGCCATTGCGCCGCGAAATGAGCCCTCAGCGAAATGCCGAGCGGCACGCCCGCAGCACTGGCCGATACGCCGGCGGTGCCTTTCTGGATGAGGGCGAACGCCTGCGTCAGGTGATCAAACAGGATGTCGCCTTCAGGGGTCGGGGTCACGTCCTTGCCGTTGCGCAGCAGCAGGGACACGCCGACAAAATCTTCCAGGTTGCGGATCTGGTGGCTGACCGCAGACGTGGTCACGCTCAACTCGTCCGCCGCCCGCTGAAAGCTGGTCTGTCGCACGACTGCTTCAAAAGCGCGCAGGGCGTTCAACGGAGGCAGCATTGTCTTCATCGTCGTCCAGTTGATTTTGAGAAAATCGCTTTATTATCAATGCATTGTACAGAAATTCTCTTCAATGACAATAAAGGTTTTGTTAACCATAAAGCGTAAGGGCTCTTTAACTATAACACGAGACAATCACCGCAAATGTCATCCGGCCAAGGTCCGGAGGCTGAGGAGAATTGTCATGTCTTGCGTTAGAGTCCCTGTTGGTGTGCGGTCCAGGTCCGCTCGTGTCCTTGCATCCTGTGTTGTCCTGTCGGTAACGGCTGGCTGCGCGGTCGATGTCACGGAATATACCCCGTTTGCAACGTCGACCAAACCGAGTGCGACCGCGAGCGCGGCATCGCCCACGCACACCGGATCCACACGGCGCGTCGAACAAGTGCCCGTGCCGGCCTATTCCGCACCGTCGTCTCAGTCCCGGTCAGGTTCGGTGACCGTGCGCCGCGGCGATACACTCTATGGATTATCCAGGCGCCACAACGTGTCGGTGCGTCAGTTGATTGCCGCCAACCATCTTGCCAGGCCCTATACGATCAGGCCCGGCCAGACACTGGTCCTCCCCTCGGCTAATCCGACACCGGCAGGGGCACCCTTGCGCCGAACGGTGGCCGCATCGTCGGGTTCGGTCAGAGTAGCCACCGGCGACACGGTCTATGGCATCGCCCGGCGTTATAATATCAGTGCCGGCAGGTTGATCGCAGCCAACCGGTTGAATGCGCCTTACGCCATTCATCCCGGCCAGTCCCTGCGTCTGCCTTCCGGGGCTTCCAATTTGGGGCGGTACTCGGAGACACCGGTCTACACAGCGTCAACCAGCACATCACGAAGCACGGGTGCTTCAAGCGTACGGGTCGCACGCGGCGACACGCTATACAGCATCGCCCGGCGGCACCGCGTTCCGGTCAGGCAGTTGATCGCCATCAACCGCATTCCGGCCCCGTTTCATGTCCACACCGGACAGGTGCTCAGCCTGTCCTGGCGGTCGGCATCCGTGACACCTCAGGTAAGACCTGTGGCGGCGTCGCCAAAGACGAGTTTTGATTCACGCAAGACCCTGCCCTCTGTCGCCGCCGGGTCAAACCTGTCGGCAGACCGGACCACCGGCGTACCGGCCCTCGAACCGGTTGACGGCGAGCGCCAACCGGTTTCCGCCGGCAATCGTTACAAGGTTCCGGCAAAAACTGCACGGGCCTACAACAAGGTCGTCAACAAGCACGGCATCATTCCGGGACAGACGGTGCTCGTGCCGTTCTAAAGTCGGCCGCGTCCAGGCAGCCCACCTCTCCAATTCGGAATACACCGACACGCCACCTTCGTCGCACCGGCGAAAGCCGGTGGTCTAGTTTCAGACTCGGACGGCTGTAGATTGCCGCTGTAGTCGTAAAACTAGGGTCTGTTGAGTGTCAGGATTGTGGTGTCGGTTTTGCCAGATTTGTTCAGTTTCGGGTCATGAGGAGGAAGGACATGTCGATCATATTCGACGACGAATGGTGCGAAAATGGATAAATCTGGCGAAATCCCTGTGGGACGCGGCTGATTTCGCCTCTGGACAGCGTTGCGCGTTGCTTGAAGTGGTCGGCACTACGGCGCAACCCGCGCCTTGCCAAAGACAAAATCAGCCACGCCGACGCTACAATCCTGACACTCAACAGACCTTAGAGCGCCGCTTCGGTGGGGGTGAACAAAGCCTGCGCGAGAGACGTCTGCCGGCTATCGTTAACTTGAAGGGCGGCAAAAATTGAATCAGGTTGTTCCTCAGCCAGACACTTCAGCCAGTTGTCACGGCGCGCCATACCAACCAGCACAATGTTCGACTCTCGCGCCAACCGCGCGAATGTAAGGTCTACAATATTAACGTCAGACCATTCCCGAACATCAAATCGCAAGCTATGCGTTGCGAATGCGGTCGAGCATGTGCCGAGGACGTCGGCAGAGAAGTCGTGGTCGACAGATATGGAACGGTGAACCACAACCCGGTCTCGGCAGTACGAGTCGACGGATTGGTTCATGGTCGAAGCATGCACCCCTACCACAACGCCGTGTTGATATCGTTTCAGCGTTCTCCGCATTGAGGAAACGTAGTCGTCGGGATATGCAATGTCGTCATCCAGAGAAAAGTACAGGCACTCATCTGAGTGTAGTGCCAGACCCAGGAATTTCCCGTTTGCTTTCAAGTCACCGTACTGGCTCGAGAGAAGCGGTACGATCTTTGGATGGTCCGCAAAACCAGGTATCTCCGAAAACCCGTCCAGGAACAGATAGAGCCGGTCGATCTGCGGTAGGACCGAGTCGATTGCACCGGTGATCGTGGCAGACCGGGTTGGCATCGTCGCCATACCGGCGATGACACCAAGTTCACCCTCGACTTCAATAGGTCTGGTCGGGATGCTTGATGGCAGAATGCCTTCAATCGGTTCGGCACGTTTCACCAGTTCATTGAATAGCTTGGAACGTTCTTCGGGCGATGGAGCGGGCAACTCAATGGGGTCTGGGCCGTCACTCTTGGCTTTCGGCCAGCGTCGGCGGGAGCGCGCTTCATGAAAGGGTACGACAAATTTCGTGAACAATTTTTCTCCGAGCAGCTTACGCGTTAGAGGGGCATATTCACCAATTGCGCGCACCCGGTGACGAGCGATCCAATCATAGAGTATTCTTTCCTTGTCCAATGCCACTCCCCACGTGGTTTCAAAAACAGTCAGGGCCAGCAGTACGCGTGAATGTTCCCAGCGCTGGAGGAAATAGTCCAAATCCGCTTGGCTTTGCTCTCCATCTCGCATGTGTGTCACCACGGCGTTTTTCTCGAAAGTCACTGTTTTGCAGGCAATTTTGAGCCGAAGAGCCAGATCGATCTGTTCGCGGCTGACCAATCGTTCGTCGAAAAAACCGATCTCATCCAAAAGGTTGCGGCGCATTAAAAGGCAGTGAAACTCCGCTATCTCATTTTTTTCAGGCGCGGTCAGTCGATTAAACTGGCCAATTGGTTTGTCCATGAGACGGTGGCGTTCGGAAATTGTCGGATGATCAGGATCGCCCTCTGCAAACAGAACTCCGCCGGCATGGTGAATGGTGGACCCCGCCGGCTGCCCGATGCATATTAAAGGCGCGACGACGCTCGAATTGTTGCGTTCGGCATTCTCTTCCAGCGCTTCGAGCCATCCGGACTCGTATTCGACATCGTTATCGACAAAGGCGACGAACTCTGTTTCAACCAGTTCTGCCCCAATGTTGCGAGAGCGGCCCGGTGGAATGAAGTAAGGTTTCGAAATATGTCGGAAAGGTCGTATTTCCTGCAGAGCCTGAAGTTTCCCCTTCAATTCGTTTTGAAGGGTGCCGTCCACAACAATGACCGGAACTTCGGGCGCGACAGCGGAGAAGAGCGACTTCAGAGACCACACGACGGACTCCACCCGCTCACGTTGTGAGACTACAATCGTCGTTTTAGCCATCGTCGCCTGATCCATCATCGTTGGACTAAAATTCACCCAGTGACAACAATACACGTTGTTCAGTGGTAGATTTGGCCAGCTTGCGAACGTTGCTTTCGATTCAAACCGTCAACCGTTCAACAAATAGCCATTCAATCCATCTGATGCAACAGATGGAGACAATTGTTGTTATTGTTGGGCAAAGGTGGAATCAAAGGGTGTGAAAAATATGTTGTCGTCTCCGATCGGTTACGCACAGACCAATATCCAGATATACAATCAAATGAAGACGCTTGGCTACCAGGACCAGGAAATCGAACGGGTCCGACGCGCCTATGGTTTGGCAATGCGTCTATTCTCCGGACAATTCCGGGCCAACGAAAAACCTCAACTTGCTCACTTGATCGGTGTCGCCAGTATTCTGGCATCACAACAGGCAGAAGGGCGGATCGTCGCTGCCGGAATGCTGCACACAGCCTATAGCCACGGCGAGTGGGGTGACACACTGCGGGGCCGGACGGACGAGAAGGCCGCCCAGATTTGCGATGTGGCCGGCGTGGCGACGGAGGCACTGGTTTCTTGTTATCAGGGATAACGTTACACGCCTGATCATATCCGGGAGCTCCGGGCACGACTCGACTCCTTGTCCGACCTCGAACGCGAGGCTTTGTTGATGGAACTTGCTGACGTGTTAGAGGAGTTCGATGATGGAGGCATAAGATATTGTGACCATGTTAAGCACGGGTCAGAGTCTGGTGATCTGGAGATGGTTCACTACGTCACTGTCGATACCGCCATTGCGTTGGGTTATCCGGATTTGGCCCGCAGTCTCGAAGAGGCACTGCAGCGACTGGAAAGATTTGAAGTGCCTGCACCGGCTCATACGCATCAAAAGCATGGGTCGTTCGTGCCGCCCCTTTCGCACAAACTTGATTCTCGGATCGCTTTGAAGCAATGCTGGCAGAGGTGGACTCAAATCTTCAGTCGTTGAGAGTCGTCCAATCCAATCCGCAGCCGTTACAAAGTCCCGGCTAAGACTGCCAAGGCCAACAACAAGGTGGTCAAAAAGCACGGCATCGTTCCGGGACACAGGGCCACGCCGTCCTCGTCGCACCGGCAAAAGCCGGTGTCCAGGGGCCCAATCGCAACAACGGCGGACAACTGTATTGGCGAGTGGATCCCGGGTCGCGTTTCACTTGCCCGGGAAACGCCATTGCGGCTTTGCTTCCCACATCCGTCACCCTTGAGCGGGCGTCAGGGCAATTGCCTGGGCCGGCGCGATAACACCCCCCTTCGTCATTGCGGTGAAAACCGCAATCCAGGCGCGCCAACGCGAGGCCTGGCACGGTTTCCCCTGGGCGCCTGCTTTCGCCATTGTTATGTATAGAGTGTGACGAGACGAGGGTAGAGCTGTCGTCCTCAGGCGCCGCGTCAGGCCGCCGTTGACGTCTGTTCCAACCGTTCGGCAAGCTCCGCATGCAGGCGGGCCACCAGGTCTGCTTCGGGCATCGGCTTCGCGAACAGAAAGCCCTGAACCAGTTCGCAGCCCGAATCCCGCAGGATCTGGGCCTGGGACTCGGTTTCCACGCCTTCCACGATCACCTTCATCTTGAGCGA
>JAJFHC010000309.1 GCA_021775835.1 Hyphomicrobiales bacterium
CCGGTCTCCACCGGCAAGAAGGGCTACAGCACACCGGCAGGTGTCTTCAGCATCCTGGGAAATAAGAAACGCCACTATTCCAACATTTATGACAGTGCGCCGATGCCCTACATGCAGCGTCTCACGTGGTCGGGAATTGCCTTGCACGGTTCAGGTCATGTACCGCGCTATCCGGCCTCTCACGGCTGTGTCCGGTTGCCCCACAAATTCGCACGAGATCTGTTTCGCTTTACAAGACGCGGAGCGCACGTGGTCGTCGCCGACCACAATGCAGCGCCTGTTGACGTCGATCATGTGAACCTGTTCCAGCCAGTCTCAGCAGAGGCGCCCGTTCCAGCAGACGCTCCTGAAGTCGTTGCCACGCTCGTGTCGGCGTCCTCTTCCGTTGCATTGCGCGGTTCCCAGGGTGCCGCGTCTTCGGCCATTCTGGTTGCGGCCATGAAACAGGCCGAAATCGAGGCAGAAGAAACGCGGCCGGTGAAAAAGGTGAAACGGTCAAACGCACCGCTGCGCATCCTGATCGCGCCGCGCACCGGAAAAGAGCGGATCAAGGACATTCAGAAAATGCTCGCCCGCCTTGGTTTTGACGCCGGGCCCATAGACGGGGTCGCCGGCCGTACGACGGCGGCGGCGATAAAGGAATTTGAGGAATATGCCCAGATGCCGGTCACCGGCATGGCGACCGAGGAACTGGTCACCGCACTTTACCGGGAAGCAGGCGTCGGCGAAATTCCGACCGGCCGCATCTATGTGCGTCAGGAGTTTCGCGATATCTTCGATGCGCCAGTTTCGATAGTCGACGAAGACACGCCCATCGGGACACACCTTTTTACCGCCAAGCATTTTGCCAAGGACGACAAGCAGGTGAACTGGATGGCTGTGACCCTCAAGACGGCTTCTGATGGCCATGGTGAACTGTTGGGAGGCGGGACCGCCGTCAAGCAAGAAGCACCGGTGGCCGACGCGGCACCGGCTCTGGCAGCCCTCGATCGGGTCCAGCTTTCCGATGATGTCCGCCAACGCATTTCACGTTTGCTGACACCGGGTTCTTCCTTGGTGATTTCCGATCAGGGCATGAGCCGCGAGACCGGTGCGGGCACGGATTTCGTCGTCCTCACCAAATAGGAACTTCAGGTGGCAGCCCGCGTTAGATAATCGCGTGGCGGACCTGGGCGGACACCCATTCGCTCAGGACCACGGTCGCTAGGATCACCAGGAGGATCAGGGACACTTGCGTCCAGGTCAAAGTGGATATGGAGGCGTCAAGCTGGATGCCTATCCCGCCGGCGCCGACCAGTCCGAGCACTGTCGACTCCCGAATGTTGATGTCCCACCGGAACACGGATATGCCGGCAAACGTTGGCAGGATCTGGGGCACGATGCCATAGGCCAGTTTCTGCGCGCCGCTGGCACCGGTCGCCTCGATCGCCTCAACTTGTTTTGAATCGATTTCCTCGATCGCCTCGTAGAGCAACTTGGCGCAGAAACCGATCGACCTGAGCGCGATGGCCAGAACTCCGGCAAACACTCCCGGACCGATGATCGCTACCAGCATCAGCGCCCATATCAGGGAATTGATCGATCTCGACGAGACAATGATGAAAAGGGCGGCTGCTCTCACGGCCTTGTTCGGTGTTGTGTTGCGGGCAGCCAGGAAGGCGATCGGGAAGGCCACGATCAAGGCGAGTACGGTGCCCAGTGTTGCGATGTTCAATGTGTCCCACACCGGCCGCCAAAGCACATCCATGTAGGACCACTTCGGCGGCACCATCCGGGCGGCGAGGTCGGCGGCCTGCGATCCTGCATCGGACACGAAGAACCAGATTGTCTTGTCCGACACGAGCTTCCAGCTGTAGCCGACGATGGCGACACCGACGAGCCAGCATGCCCAGATTGCCCATTGGGTAGAGGATGCCCGGCGTTTCCATGCCGGTTGGCCGGCGATTTGTGAAACAGGCATTACTGCACCCACCGGCGCAGGTAACCCGAGGCATACTCCAGTCCCATGACCACGGCGATGATGATCAGGAGAATGGCTGCCGCGGAATCGAACTCATAACGGTCAAAGGAAGTCAGCAGCGTGGCGCCGATTCCGCCGCCGCCCACGATTCCGACCACAGCGGACTCACGGAAGTTGATATCCAGGCGATAGACCGCCAGACCGATCATGCGCGGCATGACCTGCGGCTGGACCGCATAGTTGACCCACTGGAACCAGTTGGCGCCGGTAGCCTTCACCGCCTCGGCCTGTCCCGGTTCCATGTTCTCGATGTCCTCGGCAAGCAGCTTGCCGTAAAAACCGATGGTCGCGATCGACAGCGCTAGAAATCCAGCGAACGGACCGAACCCGAACAGCTTGACGGCAAAAATCGCCAGGATTATTTCCGGAAATGTCCGCGACAGGGCAATGACGCCGCGGCAGAACAGGTAGACCGGCATTGGCGCCAGGTTGCGTGCAGCGCCCAGTCCCACGGGGATCGACAGGCCGATGCCCGCGACCGTCGCGATGATCGTCATCCAGACGCTCTCCAGGATACCGTCGACGATCGAGTCCCATCGGGTGACGAAGTCGGGAGGAAAAAACGCTGCAATGAATTTTTGACCCCGGGGCAGGCCCTCGGCCACCCGGGTCCAGTTGATCTCCATCGTCCCCAGGGCCAGAGAAAGGTAAATGGCTGCCCCTAGCCACAACACCCAACGCAACCAGCTGCGTTTGATAAGTGGCGGCTTCCTCCACCTTTTTGGATAGGACCTGGCGACGGCGTCTGTCATCTAGGCTTGCTTCGGGGGTTGCTGATCGGCTTCTTGTGCAGAAAGCAGGGGCAGGGTGTCGGCTTCGACATCGTCATCGTCGTCTTCGACAGCCCTGATGGTCTCGGCCCAGTCTTCCTCGCCGTAGATGTCTGTCAGGACACCCGGTGTCAGGCCGTCCGGCGGACCGTCGTAGACGATCTCGCCCAGCCGCAGACCAACAATCCGCTCGGCAAACATCTGTGCCAGCAGCACGTCGTGAATGTTGATGATGGCCGCTAGTCCACGTTCCTTGCACAACTCGCAGACCAGCCGCATGATCTGCCGCGACGTCTTGGGGTCGAGGCTTGCCGTCGGCTCATCGACCAGCAGCAATTCAGGATTTTGTATCAGCGCGCGGGCAATGCCGACCCGTTGGCGTTGCCCGCCCGACAGTTCGTCCGCCCGCTTGTCAGTCATGTCGAACAGGCCGACGCGATCGAGTAGCCGGAAAGCCTCGCTGACATCGGCGGCGGGAAACTTGCGGAACCAGCTTTGCCAGAACCCCACATAGCCCAAACGGCCCGACAACACGTTCTCCATCACGGTCAGGCGTTCGACCAGGGCATACTCCTGAAAGATCATCCCCATCCGGCATCGTGCGTCCCGCAAGCCGCGTCGGGACAGGGTCGTTATGTCCATGTCGTTGAGTCGGACCGATCCCGATGTTGGCTCCACAAGACGATTGACGCACCGAATAAGGGTCGACTTGCCGGCGCCCGACGGTCCAATGAGCGCCATGACCTGACCGTCGGGGACTTCCAGATTAACGGTTTTCAGCGCTTCATCACCGGTCGGATAACGCTTGTAGAGGTTTTCCAGGCGCAGCATCTCAGGCCGTCCGCAATTGCGTTGCCGGTTCCGTAGGGGAACCGGCAATCGTCGACTTTGTCATCAGCCTTGGGATCTACTTGCAGCCGTAGCTGACGCCATTGGCGGCATCGATCTGGCGGATCACCGACCAATCGCTCTTGTGGTGGATGGAAACGAAGCGGCCTTCCTTCTTGAACTCCTTCTGAAGTTCGGAGCCTTCCCATTTGAAGGTAAAGAACGCCTGCTTGATCTTGGCTGCCACAGCCGGGTGCAGATTGTGGGCATGACCATAACCCGTCGTCGGGAATGTCTGGGACTTGTAGATCGACCGGATGCTTGCCGGATCGACAGCGTTGCGGCTGACCATGCGCTTCAGCACCGAGTTGGCAACCGCGGCCGCCTCATAGTCCTTATTGGCGACACCGAGAATGGAGTTGTCATGTTTGCCCGAAAACGTCGTCTTGAAATCGGTCTCTGCAACCAGGCCGAAAGCGCTCTTGAGAATGGCAGACGGCGCCTTGAAGCCAGAATTCGATGTGGGCGACGTGAACGCAAGGGTCTTGCCTTTCAGGTCACCGGGTGCCTGAAGCGGGCTGTCCGCTGGAACGATGATTTCCATCTCATACCCGAACGAACCGTCCTTGGCCGCCATCATGGCGAACGGCACAAGACCGGCACACGAGACGGCGACCGGGTTACCGCCGGTATTGACGCCGGCAATGTGAAGCCGACCTGACCGCATGGCCTCATACTGTGCCGCATAGGACTGCACCGGGAAGAAGACCACTTTTTTGCCGGTGACGTCGCTCATGTGCTTGACGAACCCGTCCCAGACCTTTGCATAGACGGCAGGGTCTTCGACCGGGGTGTAGGAAAAAATGATCGTGTCCGGGTTGGACCACTTTGACTCGTCCAACGGCAGGTCCGCGACGAGATCGTTGTTGCGGTCGCAATATTGCTTGTCGAGGGTGCCACGCGGGCACTCTTCTGCAAGGGCTGCCGGGCTCAACGCGAGCAGCGCCCAGGTCATGATCGCACCGAAAACAATTTTCATTCTTTCCTCCCAAATATCTGCCCGGGCTGATTGTTTGTCGATTGTGGCCAGGGCAGTCGAATGATGCCGGGAATTTGATTCCAAATCCAGTCAAATACGGAATCTGTAGACGGATTAGAATCCGCGAAAACGGGTGTGCGGTTTGGTTCCCAAAACCATGGACAGACGTGTTGGTGGGCGGGCATAGTTCTGCCGAGCAACTCAAACGCCCCTCAACAGACCCTAGAGGAAATGCCATGACGGATTACGATCTCATCATTCGCAATGTTTCCATATTCGACGGTAGCGGTGCTGCCCCGGTCAGCGGCGATGTAGCCGTTTCCGGTGACCGCATAGCCGCGGTCGGTGATGTGGGGCAGGGTGGGGCACACGACACGATCGATGCCGGTGGTCTGGCTCTGGCGCCAGGATTCATCGATGTGCATACCCATGATGACCGAGCGATTCTGGCGACCGACATGTCGGCCAAGACCAGTCAGGGTGTGACTTCGGTGGTCGCGGGAAACTGCGGGATCTCGCTGTCGCCACTGGTTCCCGGCGCGCCGCCACCGCCGCCTCTGGACTTGATAGGTGCCCGCGAGGACTATGTCTTTCCAACGTTCGAAAGCTATGCCGACAAGTTGGTGACAGACGGTGCTGCCGTGAACGCGGGCTGTCTGGTCGGTCATTCGACTTTGCGTTTCAGCATCATGGACGACCTCAAGCGGGAGGCGACCGACGATGAAATCGTCATAATGCGCGGACGTCTGGGTGAGGCACTCGATGCCGGGTCGATCGGACTTTCCACCGGGCTGGATTATGCACCGGCGGCGGCGGCTCCCACGTCGGAGATTCAAGCCTTGGCGTCCGTCCTCAAACCGGCGGGCGCCATGCATGCCACGCACATGCGCCATGAGGGTGAACACATCATCGAGGCAATGGACGAGGCTTTCACGATCGGGCGTTCTGCCGATGTGCCGGTGGTGATCTCCCACTTCAAATGCTCCGGCAAGAAGAACTTCGGACGCGCGAAAGCCAATCTGGAGGCTTTCGAAAAGGCCCGGCTCAACCAACCCCTCGGCCTTGACGCCTATCCCTATGCTGCTTCATCGACGGTTCTGAAGCCCGACTATGTAAACGAGTCCCTGCGAGTCCTGATAACCTGGTCGAAGAGCCATCCCGACCAGGCGGGGCGGGACCTTGATGCCATTGCTGGTGAGTGGGGCCTCAGCCGTGACCAGGCCGCAGAGCGGCTTCAGCCGGCAGGTGCAGTCTACTTCGCAATGGACGAGGCAGACGTTCAACGAATCCTGGCTTATCCGCACACCATGATTGGTTCCGACGGCCTGCCGCACGATGCCCATCCTCATCCCCGTCTTTGGGGAAGCTTTACGAGGGTGCTTGGACACTATGCTCGCGAGATCGGCCTGTTTTCCATGGCCGAAGCGATCCGCAAGATGACGTCATTACCAGCGTCCCGTTTCGGGTTCAGGGATCGCGGCAGCATCGCAACGGGCAAGTTTGCGGATCTGGTGCTGTTCGATCCGGCAACGGTCGCAGACGCGGCCACCTTCGATACCCCTTGCGTGCCGTCTCACGGCATTCGCTCCGTGTGGGTCAATGGCACGGCCGTATGGGACGCGGGGCAGTCGACCGGAAACAGGCCGGGCCGGCTGCTGCGCCGTGAAGCCTTGAGCTGATCTGACTTTGGTGTTAATCGCGCAGCAGGCGCGCGGACAGTTCCTTGACGAACTTGGCCGCTACCATGGCTGTCATGCCGAAGGGGTCGCGGTGGGGATTGAGTTCGACAATGTCGGCGCCGATCAACTGGCCTTTGAAGCGGTTGATCAGGGAAATGACTTCACGTGTCGTCAGACCACCAGGCTCGAAATGTGAAACGCCGGGGGCGAAGGCCGGGTCAAGCGCGTCGAGGTCGAGCGACAGATAGACAGCTCCGTCGAAAGCGATCTGGACACTGTCGGACCAGGACCGCATGTCTATGATCTCGACACCGAAACGCTCGGCCTGTTCTCTCTGGTGCGGGTTGAGCGTCCGGATGCCGACCTGGACCAGTCTGTCGACCACTCCAAGTTCCATGATCCTTGCAAATGGACAGCCATGACCGAACCGGTCGCCATCCTGATTGTCATAGAGATCCGGATGGGCGTCGATATGCAGGATGTTGAGACGGCCGTGGTGTGCCGTGTGTGCCTTCACGATCGGATAGGAAACCGCATGGTCGCCGCCAAGCGACAACAGTCGGGCGCCGGATACGAGGCGCTCACTGATACCTTTCTCAATGGCGTCCATTGCAGCCTGGCCGTGCATGCCGAACACCGGCAGGTCGAGGCTGTCCTTCCATCGGCTGACGCCTCCCAGATCCGTGCCGTCCTCGGCTGAAAGATTGGCCGAGCCGTTGTGCAGAGCCTCGCGGATACGAGCCGGGGCAAATGCCGGCCCCTGCATGAAGCTGGAATGGGCGTCCAGCGGCACGCCGGCAAGTACCACATCGCCTTCGAAAAGTTCATGTTTCATGGTCCGTCGCTCGGGTTGGAGGCTGGGCAGGTGTTCTTTTGCCGCTGTCAGCGCCCTCTGTAAAGGCCTTTGCCCCTGAACGGTTTGGGACCGCGACCGCCCTCGCGGCGAAGCACATAGATGCCGCTGCCGAGAATGAGGGCCACCCCCAACAGCGTGAAGGCATCGGGAAGGTCACCCCAGATGACGATTGTGTGGATCAGCGCTATGGGGATGTAGATATACTCGAATGGTGCGACGACCGTCGCCTCGCCCAGCCGATAGGCCTGGATCAGGAGATAGAAGCCCATCGCGGAAATCACCCCGATCGTGACTAGCATCGCAAGTTCTATGGCGTTTGGCATGACCCAGTCGCGCAACAGAAAGGCCATGGTCGGGTGGGAGACGGGGTCCAGGTCGAACATGGAAATCCCGACGCCCATAGCAGCGCCCAGATACATGAATGTCATAGCGGCATAGAATGCCATGACCGAAGCAGACCCGGTTGCTCCCATCTTGCGCGCCATGATCATGGAAACGGAGTAACAAAGTGCTGCAATCAGCGGCAGGAGCATCGCTGGTTCAAGTGTTCCAAAACCGGGTCGGATCATGATGACGGCGCCCAGAAGCCCAACCGTTATGCCAATCCACCGACGGATTCCGACGGTTTCTCCCAACAACGGTATCGAAAGCACGGTGATCATGAGGGGTGACACGAAAAACAGAGCGATGGCTGTGCTCAGCGGAATGGCAGCGGCAGCCAGGTAGAAGAAGAAATAGGCGCCGAACATCAGCAATGACCGCACCACGTGCTGCCACACATAATTTGACTTGAAGGAATGAAAACCGGAATCAAAGTGGACAACCACAAACAGAAGCGGGATCGCGACCAAGCCACGGATAAAGACGATTTCATGGACCGGATAGGTCTCGCTCAGGAGCTTTATGATCACGTCCTGGAACGAAAAGATGAACATGCCGCCGCATAGGAGAAATATGCCGTGACGGCTGTTCTCCGCCTGGCTGGGGGACCCAGCCGATGTGTTGATTGCCTGTGCCATAGCCGCCCCGCAACTGCAAACCGACAAACTGTCCGAGCGATGATTTTGCCGCGTTCGAACGCCGGCTGTCGCGTCTGCATGCGACAATCACAAATGTCGTTTTTGTACTCTGGCGTGGCGTAGGCGCAAAGGATCTCGGGAGAATGACAAGTGTCGGCGAACGTCCGCTTCACTCGAGGACGCCATGATTCAATATTTCAGAAGTTTGCTACAAGATATTGATATTCATAAACGGAGAGTCTCTCGGGAGAGTGTGTTCATCGTGGTGCTCGGCGCGGAAACGGATCAATCAATGTCCCGGCCACAGTTCGCGCAAGAAGCGCCTCTGCCAGCGGCAATTTTCCTGCCCGTCCGACCAGAACATCCCGCACCAGGGGCAGGGTCTTGTTCTCGGATTGAAAGAACGGTGTGAAGACCAGGCTCAGGGCCTGGTAGAGCCGCACATGCCAGCGGCGGGCTGCCGCGTAGTTCATCAGGGCCTTTTGAAGATCGGCGCCGTCTTGCAGGCAATGGTCCAGTTCCTGGGCGTCTATCAGCCCCATGTTGGCCCCCTGGCCCAACTGGGGACTGGTCGAGTGGGCGGCATCGCCGATGAAGGCTAAACGCTGACCGTAAGGCGATTTCATGGTGTGATGACCATATTCCGCGAAGGTCAGTTGCTCCGGGTCGGTAATCTGATCGAGAAGGGGGCTGACGTCGGGCCACAGGGCCAGGACGTCGTCCTTCCAGGCTGACAGCCCTTGTTGCTGCCAGCGCACAAGGTCCGATGCCTTGAGACTCCAGAAAAAGGCCGCCTGGCGGTGTTCAAGCCCGTTAGGCTGCCCGATCGGCAGGATACCGGCCATCTGGGTCGCCGCCCTGTAGCGCTGCTCGAGTTGGTCGGGAGCCGACACACCCTCCTGCCATCGCAACGTTGTCCACAGAGCGCCGAAATCAAGCCCCTTGCGCTTCACCGGCTTAACCGACAGTCCGTGGAGCGGCGTGCGGGCGCCAGTGGCATCGATGACGAGATCGTAGGGGCCAAAGGCTTTGCCGTCTGCGCTTTCAATCGAAGGCCGGGCGTCGGCACCGTATCGGACACCGGACACTTCCACGCCTGTTTCAATAACCGCGTCTGTCTTGCTCACCGCGTCGAACAGGGTTCGGAACAATGTCGAACGGTGAACCGCAACGCCGTGCAATCCCGGTCTCAGGGCGGCATAACTGACATCAAGCGCTATCTTGCCGGCGGGAACCGTTCTTCCCAGAAGCCGGTTAATCCGCGCACCCTGTTGAACCACAGTGTGCTTCAATCCAAGCGACTCGAGAACGGACAGCCCAGAAGGCTGCAGTAGGAGACCTGAGCCTATTGGCCTTGCCTCGGTAAATCGTTCAAGAAGAGTAATCCGATGTCCCTGACGGATCAGGAACAGGGCGGTAGCCAGTCCGGACGGACCGCACCCCGCTATGGCAAGATCAAGCGGGGGCATGAGGCTGCGGCCCGGTTCTCCGTGACGCCAGGTTCATGGGACGTTAGCCAGCCTTGGCCTGGATCTTGGCCCATGTGTCGCGCAAGGCGACCGTTCGGTTAAACACCAGCTTGTCCGCGGTCGAGTCCGCATCGAGACAGAAGTAGCCCTGACGTTCGAACTGGATCGTGCCCGCTGTATTGCCGTCCGCCAGGGACGGCTCAACCCGGCAGCCGTCGAGAATCGACAGGGAATCCGGATTCAAATCGTCCAGAATGTCACCGTCGGCACCGGGATCTGCCCGTGTGAAGAGGTAGTCGTAAAGCCTGACTTCCGCCGGGATTGCGTGGGCGGCCGAGACCCAGTGCAGCGTCGCCTTGACCTTGCGGCCGTCCGGAGCGGTGCCGCCCTTGGTCGCCGGGTCGTACGTGCAGCGCAATTCGATAACCTCTCCGGCATCGTCCTTGATCACATCCGTGCAGGTCAGGAAATAGGCATAACGTAGGCGCACCTCGCGGCCCGGCGCCAACCGGAAGAACTTCTTGGGCGGATCCTCCATGAAATCCTCACGCTCGATATAGAGTTCGCGCGAAAACGGCACCTTGCGTGCGCCGGCACTTTCGTCTTCCGGGTTGTTGATCGCATCGAGTTCTTCCGATGAGCCTTCGGGATAGTTCTCGATTACCACCTTGAGCGGGTTTAGCACGGCCATGCGCCGGTCAGCGGCTTTGTTGAGGTGTTCGCGCACGCAATGTTCGAGCAGGGACATCTCGACCACGGAATCGTTCTTGGTGACCCCGATCCGTTTGGCAAAGTCACGGATGGCTTCCGGTGGAATTCCGCGTCTTTTTAGACCCGACAGGGTCGGCATGCGCGGGTCGTCCCAGCCGTTGACATGCTTTTCCTCGACGAACTGGATGAGCCGGCGTTTGGACAGCACCGTGTGCGACAGGTTGAGACGGGCAAATTCATACTGACGTGGCCGCGACGGCACGGGCAGATTCTCCACCAGCCAGTCGTAGAGCGGCCTGTGGTCCTCGAACTCCAGCGTGCAGATCGAGTGGGTTACCCCTTCGATAGCGTCGCTTTGGCCGTGGGCAAAGTCATATGTCGGGTAAATGTGCCAGGTGTCACCGGTTCGCGGGTGGCTGGCGTGCAGGATGCGGTAGATCACCGGATCGCGCATGTTGATGTTGCCCGATGTCATGTCGACCTTGGCGCGCAGCACCCGGGCACCCTCTTCGAATTCACCGGCGCGCATCCGCGCAAACAGATCGAGGCTCTCTTCCACCGGCCGGTTGCGGAACGGGCTGTCCTTGCCGGGCTCGGTCAGGGTACCGCGATAGTTCCGGATCTCCTCTGCCGACAGATCGTCCACATACGCCTGGCCGTTCGAAATCAGGTGGACCGCCCAGTCGTAAAGCTGCTCGAAATTGTCGGATGCGAAATACAGATACTCGCCCCAGTCAAACCCGAGCCAGCGTACATCGGCCTGGATCGAATCTATATATTCCTGTTCTTCCTTGGTCGGGTTGGTGTCATCGAAGCGCAGGTTGCAGCGCCCGCCAAACTCTTCCGCAACGCCAAAATTCAGACAGATCGATTTGGCATGCCCGATATGGAGATAACCGTTGGGCTCAGGCGGAAATCGCGTGACGACGCTTTGCGTCCGCCCAGCGTCCAGATCAGCGCGAACAACCTCGCGAACAAAATCGCGCAGGCCCTCGTCGTTTTCCGTATCGCTGTCGTGCATGGAATATCGCTCCTGAAACCTGGATCGGCCCGGTGGCCTACCTGAAGCGAGTGTCTGAAAGAATTCCCCCGTTTCGTCAAGCGTTATGCCCAGGCAGACGCGCCATTTGCTCTATTTTCGAATTCCAGGAATCAGGGGGTCACAGTGTGGAACGGGTGTCTGCAAGCTGGCTGGGGCGCAGGGATTCGAACCCCGATATCTCGGACCAGAACCGAACGTAATGCCATTATACGACGCCCCAACGGCTTGACTGTGCATGGCGGCGCCGTTCTAACGCGTTCGGCGGGAAGGAGCAAGCGGGATTATTCGGAGACCAACCACATTCCCGTGGCCCATGTTCGCCGGATGTCGCTGCTGCTATTTTATCTGATCGTAAGCCGTCAGGCGGCGCTGGCGGGTATCGTGCCCTTTGTTCGATGACGGGGCGTTTTCAGGTCCAGTGGTTTTGTTCGATCCCAGCGACGGCAGGAACGCAGCGGCTGCCGCGGAAATGGTGTGACGCACTACATTCATGGCGCCGTTGCCGGGGGAGTGGACCGTCATTGACGTGATCGCCGGCGCGGCGGCCATCGGACCGTCGTCGGCCTCCGCCATGCCGCGAAGAATGAGGCTGATTTCGCCCCTGAGTTGGGATTGTGCAAGGATTTCCGTCTGTGGAATGCTCAACTCCAGCGTTGCTGTCTTGCCGATGGCAACATTGCTCGGTTTTTCAGCGTCCTTGCGTTTGGAATTCTGGTCGATCGCCAGGACCCGCACATTGGTGAGGATCATCTTGCTGGAAAACTTCAGAACACTCTCGTTTTGTTCCCGCTTCTGCTCTTTCCACGTGAGCATGACGTCGACCCGGTCCTGGGGGAGAATGAAACCACCGGCACTGGTTTCGGGCGATATGCTGACGCTGTAGGCGCGCATGCCCTGACCGAGCGAGGCCGACATGATCCCGCCCGGCTTCTTGCTGTGCAGTTTCCGGTCCGTGACCGGTTCACCGGCATCGATCGGGCTGCGCACAAGCTGGCCGGCAAAGCTGTTCATGGCGTCGGGCATCTTCGCCTCGGTCACGAAGCTGGGTCCGACCAGATCGGCGGGCCATTCCTTCCAGGTGAGCGATTTCTTGCTGAGCTTTTTTCCCGGATCGACATTCTTGGCCGCTACCAGAACCTTTACAGTCTGGATGACCTGTTTGGGGATTTCCTGTTTGACGGCGACCTGGGGTTCGCTTGTGTCCAGGTAGCGGCTTGCAAGAATGGCCGTGCCGGCTGCTGTGCCCAGGCTTATGTACAGAACCAGCAGTCGTGTCATGCGAAGGCGCCGTGCCGACGTGGACGCGTATGGGCGTGCTTTCATGGTTCCCTCTAGCCTGATAATTCTCTTTTATCTAGCTAGAAGT
The DNA here is from genome assembly GCA_021775835.1 of Hyphomicrobiales bacterium. The sequence goes on from JAJFHC010000309.1 coordinate 12,800, forward strand.
TATCCAATATTTGGATGATTATTATGTTAACTCGAGGTGAATGCTGGATGTATTGAAAACATCCAGTTTACAGGTAAGTTATATTGTAATTATATTTCGAATAAAAATTGACTAAAATTGTCTCTATCCGGCGAAATTATGGAATTCGCTGTATTAAAGTTCGTCAACCAGGCCACGGTCCTGCTGGGGCGCATCAGCGGACGGGCCTGCGGCGGTTCCCGGCGTTGTGGCGCCTTTGCTTGATCGATAGACCGAAATCGCATCGGACATGCGTTGTCCATCGAATTGAATGTTCTTGCGACGCGCACTCGGCGGTGACATCGACACAGCCATCTTGACCTGATTTGTTGCGCTCGAGTTACCGGCATCACGGGCGATGACATCCTCACGATAGAAGCCTCTTGAACACCCTGCGAGAAGTACTGCCACACTCAGGGTTAGCAGGACTGATTGGACGGCACGCGATCTGCTTGCTTTCATGTTCACTCTCTATCGGATGATATGGCCGACATTATCGACCTTGTAGCCCTGCTGGTTCATGTACTCGATGACGGGTTTGGGGACTTCGAACCGGCCATTGAGAAAAAGATCGAAGTCATTGCCGGATTTGCGATCGTCGAATGGTGTCGCCAGTTTTTCAGGCGAGTCCACCGGTTTTACGATTCGTGGTGTAACGATGATCACGAGATCGGTTTCATTCTTCTGATATTGAGAGCTGCGAAACAGCGCACCCAGAACGGGGACGTCTGCGATCCATGGCATTTGTGACAGGTTTTTGGTGTTGTTGGTCTGAAGCAGGCCAGCCATGGCAAAGCTCTGTCCGTCCCTCAGTTCGATGGTGGTCTTTGCGCGACGCACGATCAGGCTGGGAATCTCGGTATTGGCGACCCTGATCACCCGGGTGCTGTCGAGCTGGCTGACTTCCGGTTCGATTTCCAGGTTTACGAGCCCACCCTTGAGCACTGTCGGGGTGAACAGGAGCCCGACGCCGAATTTCTTGAACTCGATCGTAATCGTGTTGTCCTGTGAGGCCACCGGGAACGGGAATTCGCCACCGGCGAGAAAGCTTGCCGTGTCGCCGGACAAGGCCACCAGGTTGGGTTCAGCCAGGATACGGACGACGCCGTCGCGTTCCAGAGCGCGAATGGTGACATCGAGTGTATTGATTCCCGTGCCAGCCAGACGTGTGAGAATTGTGCCAAACGGCACCGTGCCGGTCACAAGGCCAATACCGGTGGAGAGGGTGGAGTTCTTTGTCGTGCGGCTGACATTGATCCCCAGTTCCTTACCGGCGGTCCTGGTGGCTTCAACGAACCGGACTTCAAGCATCACCTGTTGCGGCGACCGTACGGTCATGCTGTTTGTCACGGCACCGGGCGCGTACTGCCGGGCCACGGTGAGTGCCTTCTTCAGCGTAACCGCGTCGGCGACACTGCCGGTCAGCATCACACGGCCGTTCAGGTTCTTGACCGTGATTTTTTCGCCCCGAATGACCTCGTTGATCTTGTCCTGGAGGCCTTTCATGTCGTGGGAGACGACAATGTCCACGACACCAACAAGTTCCTTGTTGGCATCGTAGAGGGAGAGGTTGGTCGTGCCGATCTTTTTGCCAAGCACGTAAACCACTTTGCTCGTCATGGGAATGACATCGACGATGTCGGAGGAGCCAACCACCGCTTCCGCGATTTCCTTGTCGAACTTGATGGTCTCGGACTTGTTGATCGATACAATCAATTCGCCCACGCGTTCAACATTGGTAAGACGCCAGACCTTCATCTTTGCCTGGGCCGGGTCGATCAGCCCCGGCAACGCCAGGACACCGAGCAAAACCAGGGCACCCGTGAACCCCGTCCACGCAGTACCCATCTTGGCAATGGTGCCAATGAAAGAAACGGCTTTTTGGGAGCGGTTATTGTCAAACATCTATCCGCCGCGCTTCCCGCCAGTACTGCGGACCGCCGCGAGCAGGGCTATGTTGCTTTGAATTCTTGGATCTGCATCGTCCAGCCGTTGGGCTTTCTGCAACGTCTTGTCCGCTTTTCTCAGATTGCCGCGCAGGATGTAGGAAAAGCCCAGATTGTTCCACACCACCGGAGATTTCGGGGCAAGTCTGATCGCGCGGGTATAGGCCTTGTCGGCCTCGTCAAATCGGGCGAGCCGGTCGTACGACGCGGCAAGGCCGAGCCAGGTATCGGGATTGGTTGGATTCTGGGCTAAAGCGTCACGAAATGCCCGTTCAGACAGACCGTACTTACCACTCTGGAAGTGACGCACACCCTTGTCGTGGGCCTCGCTTGAAACAGGGATGATATCCGCAGCTGTTTCAGCAGATGTCCCCGAACCTGCAAAACGTAGAGGTCCGAGCATGCAGCCTGACACGGCAAGCATCAAACTCAGAAACGCTACATTCAGGCACAACGCCCTGATACTGTTATACAAACCAAACATGGCCCCCCAAACTCACCCTGGACTAACTGAATCCCTGCAATCCCGCGAAGATTGTCAGGTTATTGCCGTGCCTTTGGCTGCTACCTCCATACGATCAACACGTGCCGATCACACAGACGGCCTCAGACACGAATGTATGCACGCGGCAAAAGCCGCAATGTTTACGCGTACTTGACTGGAATACTGGACTAAACCACTGGGTCGAAATGCGTCGAAACATTCGACCGAAATACAATTGGCCGCCGCTTGTTGTTGTATTTGCCGGAATCGTTGGCCTCTCGCTCCGACGCAGCAAGTGTTCCACCTTTGTGTCTGCGCGGCAACGATCATGTGTTCAAAATTTGACGTCTGTGGATAACTTTGACGGTCTGTGAAAATACTTACGCGACTGTAACAAGTTAAGCGAAACCGCCGGATTATCAAAAGACTCGCCGTAGCAGGCCACTTGATGCTTTAATCAGTCTCATGCGCGTTTACCATAAAAGTTAATAATTCGTGACCAACAATGATTCTTTTTACATGATCGTCGTTTGGCGGCACGGGGCGGACCAAATGAGGGGCACATGAGCCGGTGCATTGAAAATCCACTGACAGCGGCACGCGCCATTATCAGCCTTGAACGGCGGGCGCAGGAAGCAGGCATGCGCCTGAGCCTGGAGACCGATTTTCGCAAGTTCGTCGAAGCCCGCAGTGCCGTGCGCCCCGGAGAAAAAGTCTCCGCGATGTTCGACCCCGACTGCACTGACGATTTGAGTAATGGGCGGGCCATCTGGCTCCACGGTGTCGATCCCGAGGGTCAGACACTGACCATGCAGGCAGCCAGGCTTGACTGGATAGATTCGAACCTGGCCTCCTGGGTCATGCCCTGGATGTCGTCGCTCTACAAGATGAGGGGCGACGCGGTTGAACCGGCCAGTTACCGATCGTTGCACAACTCAATCGCCGAGAAGATGAAGAACAACGTGGTCTACCATGGTGAGTTCTGGCTGGCTGAGGACTATCGCGGTCGCAAGGCCGGCAATTTGCTTGGCGTTCTGCCCAGGCTCTGTCTTCTGCTCGTTTATATGCGCTGGAATCCCGACTATGTCTGGGGGCTGGTGGACGATGACTTTGCCGCCCGCGGCGGTGCCATTCGCATGGGTTATGCAGCCCAGCAACCCGCAGGACTCATGTGGCAGAATGAACCTCAGGGGGCGTCGAAGAGCGAGACGATGTCATGCTGCGAGAGTCGCGACCTGGCATTCCTGGCGGAGTTCGAAGGCTCCAACGTTAATGACTGGTCGGTAAGGTCGTTTGCTCAAGAGCCCAGGCTGGTCACGGCCATTCAACCGGACACCGTAGTCAAGCGGGATCCAGCGGCACAACACTCGGAACAAGTTGCGAAGTCACCGTAACTCCAATGGGTTGCGGCCCGGAGCAAAGCGGTTGAATGATGCGCTGGTAAGGTGTCCACATGACACCTTCATTCGGCGTATTCACGGATGACACGACAAAGTCGTAATAAGACTCACCCGTACTGAAAACCTCGAAATAGGGCGGTACAACCAGACGATCGTAGTCACTGTCCTGATGCGGTGTGGTCGACGTGCCGATCGCCTTTTTCATCCAGTCCTCGCCCATGACCTGAACCAGGCCCGCATGCGGGCCGGCATCGATCATCACGAAAGTGTCCTTGGTGGAGTCATATTCGTAGAGCAGTTGATGTTGACGGATTTCGCTCAACGGCGCTTCCAGCGCCTTGCGGATGAGCGGAGCCATGTCATCGGTCTGGCGGATATCACGCCGCTCCACAAATACACTCGATTTGAGCGAGGATCCGCGAGAATTCTGCAGTTCCTTGATCCGGATCTTGGTTTCTTCAGGGCTGCGATAGTCTTCAAAGGCCCAACCGGATTTGTAGAATTCGATTCTGAAGGGTGCTGTCAACTCGCCCAGGTAGTCCAGGACAATTGCCAGAGATACTGCGTTGGCTTTTTCCACATCCCATTTGATAAGCGATCCGGCCTTTGTGTGACGCACGTACATCAGTCCGAAGGTCCGGAAGGGGAGGTCCAGGTCACTGAAGGGATACATGCCCGAAGTTTTAGGCAGAGTCAGGACGATCCCCCGGTCGAGCCACCAGGTTCCATGTGGAATGTGTATGGAGCGGTCCAGAGCGTGCATTACACTAGCCGGCGAGCATCCGGCTCATTTGTTTGGCAATCGTGAACGTACGCTGGGCATCCTGCTCGGCTGGTTTCATCTCGCCGCCGAACAATGTTGGCAGATCCACGTTGAGCACCAATGCCAGGGAAACGATTTCCATGTAAAGACCGTCGATATCGCCGATCTCGATTTTTTCGATTGTCTCAGGAGAGATTTCAACCATCTTCGATAGATTGTCTAACGAATAGCCGTTCAAAAGTCTGGTCCGAGCCAGTTCCAGCCCGATCATTGTGTTTCTATCCATAGACGTGATTCCCAATGTCGTCGCGATTCAACTCAGACTAGTGATCAGTTTGCCCTATGCAACTTACTATTCACTTATTTTCTGAAGATCTCGTATATAATTGATTACATCGTCAAATTCTTTTGGCGAACCGGGTTCCAGAGTGCTTGACCGCCGGGCAATGCCAAGGGCGATCGGGGTGACCTTGTCCGCCGTCAGATTGAGAAATCCGTTATCTATCAGCGTCTTGAGCATGCTCTCCGCGGCTCTGTAGGTGCTTTCGAAATGTTTGTCGGAATCCAGTGACGTAATTGTATCGACACCCGCCAATGCAAGAATTTCCGCTCTCTTGATCGGTGGAGTCCCCAAACCTTCAAATATTGGCACAAGTTTCGTCACCAGATCGAGCGGCAGGAACCGCCGGCCATAATTCTCAGACAACTCGTACCGTTGGACGGAGGAACCCTTAGAAAAATCGAGCAGCGGGGCAAGTTTGTCCCGTGAATATCGTGCTCGTTCACGTAAAGAACGTAATTCTTGGGCCGGATCGAAGTCGGGTTTGTTCATAATCTTTACTAACACGTGGCGAAATTACCTGTGTAGTGTCTAACAGTTTACGTGAAAAATGTAAATAGTGTGATTTGTGCGTTAACGGCCCTCACATTCGATGGCAATTGCACACCAGCGGATGGTGCCGTAAACACGACAACCATGATAATGAGAGCGTGAAAATCAGGAAGGTTCACAGTCATGCCACAGTCCAAACGTTTTGAGATCGCTCTGATACCGGGAGATGGCATCGGGACCGAAGTCATGCCGGAAGCTCTGGGCGTGCTTGAGGCTGCGGGGGCGCGATTCGGATTTGACTTGGCCTTCCAGGAATTCCCGTGGAGTTGCCGGCATTTCACCAAGACAGGTCAGATGATGCCTGATGACGGGGTCGACCATGTCAAGGAGATGGATGCCATATTGTTGGGGGCAGTAGGCTTTCCGGGAGTCCCCGACCATGTGTCCCTCTGGGGGTTGCTCATTCCCTTGCGCCGGGATCTGAAACAATACGTCAACCTGCGCCCGGTCCGGCTGTTGCGCGGAACAAGCTCGCCGCTGGCCGGACGTGGTGCCGACGACATCGACATGATCATCGTGCGCGAAAACAATGAAGGTGAGTATTCCGAGATCGGCGGCAGGCTCTATGAAGGGACCGAAGACGAAGTTGTCGTTCAGCAGTCCATGTTCACACGCCGCGGCGTCGACCGGATATTGAAATACGCCTTTGAAGTCGCCAAGACCCGGCCTCGCCGTCACGTAACATCGGCAACGAAATCCAATGGTATCATTCACACCATGCCTTATTGGGATGAACGGTTCGCGGCCATGGCGGCGCAGTATCCGGATGTGGAAACGGCCCAGTTCCATATCGACATCCTGACGGCCCAATTTGTCCAGAACCCCGATTGGTTCGACGTGGTTGTCGGTTCCAATCTGTTCGGTGACATTCTGTCCGACCTGGGTCCGGCCGTCGCCGGCAGTATCGGGATCGCGCCGTCCGCCAACATCAACCCAGAACGTGAATTTCCCTCAATGTTCGAGCCGGTCCACGGTTCCGCCCCGGACATTGCCGGCGAGGGTATCGCCAACCCTGTGGCCATGATCTGGTCGGCGGCAATGATGCTCGAACATCTGGGTGAGTCTGAAGCCGCCCAGGCGATCGAGGCCGCTATCGAGACCGTGTTCGAAGACGAGGCTTCCCGGACGGCCGACATGGGCGGACGGGCGACAACTCAGGAGTGCGGCCAGGCGATCGCCGAGGTGTTGCGGGCAGGGTAGCTGCACGCCGGTATTCAGGGTCCACGCACGGCCATCTATCTTTCGCAGATGCGAGCGGATTTCCGTCGGGTTCTTTGCTCAATCACCTACCGGCATTGTCTTGATCAGGGCGCTCATCTGAGTGCGGGCGCCGTACCAGGCGTCAAGTCCGGGGCGTCCCCGACGCCAGTCGAGACGGTCTAGCGAGTGATCCGCGAGGCCCAGGGCAGAGGCGAGAGCGATCGCTGAGAAATCCCAGCGCTGGCTGTGCAGAACCGCATTCTGGACCCGGCCCTCGAGCCAGTCCAGACACCGTTCAGCCCGAGCGGCCTCGACCTCAAGAAGAAAGTCGGAACGCTCCTCGGGAAGCCTCCGGTTCTCCCGAACCCAGAGTGCTAGGCCGTCCAGAAAGCCCATGATCGTGCCCTCGAGGCCGATCTCCTGCCACTTGTCCACGTGCCGGGCAGGAAAGAAACGCTTCAGCCCCATGAATTCATCGAAGTAAACGCAGATGTGCCGGGCTTCGGTGATTACCAGATCGCCGAACACCAGCGTTGGCACCCTGCACACCGGGCTGTACTCCAGCAACGGGCTGTCGGGTGAACGGTTGACCACGTAGACGTGGTCGATCCGCTCGGCGAGCCCGATTTCGATCGCTGCAATCCGTGCGATCCTTGCATAAGGCGAGTTTGCCGTGACGAACATCTTCATGACAGACCGTCCAGCACAGTTTCAATCTCGGTTATGTCACCAAGGACGTAATCGGCATGAGGTGTGAGATGGCGCCGTTCGCTGGTGCCTGTCAGGACGCCGATGACGCAACCGGCATTTGCCGAGCGCCCCATATGCAAGTCATGGAGGTTGTCACCCACAACCATGACCTCGTGTTCCTCGAGACCGGTGGCCGTCATGAAACCCTTTACCAGTCCCGGGCCCGGTTTGGCGCCGTGTCCCGAGTCATAACCGGCGACAAAGTCGAACAACTCAAGGACACCAAATGGGCCCAGCGTTTCATGGGCGCCGCGTTCTGAATCTGCTGTAGCGACACCGAGTTTCAAACCGCGCGACCTGAGCCGCTTCAACAACACCGGCAGGTCGGTCACCGGCGTTGCATAAGCGCCTCCGCCGTTCTCGAAACAGGAATTGACCTGCTCGATGATCATGTCCAGGGCCATGGCGCCGTCGCCCAGGTGGGCATGCCAAGCGGTGGCGATTTCCGCATTGTTGCCGGCAGCAAGCAGGGAGCCTGAACTCACCCTGCCGGTTTCATGGTCTAAGCCACCGACCGCGAGCAGGTCGTCCGCCAGCCCCTGGTTGCCCCCGGCAATCTCCAATGCGATGAGCCGGTTTAACGGCATCCAGGTGGCGTAGTAGTCGAGCAGTGTTCCGTCCTTGTCGAACAGGATTCCCCTAATTGTCACGGCTTCGTTCCCTCAGTTTGTGGCCCGACAATATCGCAAACCTCATGATTTGGCAGCATGAATCGCAACGGCGTTGCAGTGCTTCGTGGCTTCGCAGTTCAGACGTCAAAGAATGCCTCGAATGCAGCGGTCACCTGGTCCGGCAACTCCTCCGCCAGATAGTGGCCGCCGGGCAGGGCGTGTCCCTGAGCGTTGTTTGCACGTTTGCGCCACAGGTCAAGCGCATCGAAGCATTTTTCGATCACGCCGTGGCGTCCCCAAAGTGCCGATTGTGTTGCAAAAGTCGGTTGAGCATTTTTGCGAACAGTGATTCTATTTCCCTAGTGCATCAGCTTTGGAGACGGTGTGATGATGGGGCGTCAGACACGAGGTCAGGAACAGCTTTTCTACGAATTCAACCTT
>JAJFHC010000310.1 GCA_021775835.1 Hyphomicrobiales bacterium
GACCAGTCCCTTTGGGCGGTCACCGATATGACGAAGGCTGGTGAAATCCACATTCACCATCATGGGGTAGACCATTCCCCAGATGAGTACGGCTACGATCAAATTAACTGATGCATATTCCAATCCTGCAAGGAATTGAAACAGACCCGGCATCGCGTTGCCCAGGGCGATGCCTGCAGCGATGCACAGAGCGATCCACCCCGACAGCCATTTTTCGAAGAAACCAATCCCGCCTGCAGGCTTTGCAGCTAACACGACGTTCTCACTGTTCATGCATCTCACATCCTTGTTTCGTATCCTGCGCCGTTAACTTGGCTACAAAACCAACACAGGTGCCTTGCATTAAGACTACGAACTGAGACACTGCTTTGATAAAGATCAATCGGCTCAATCAAAGCCTTCTGGCTCTTATTGAACCCCGACCCCCAAGAACTAAACGCACGCATTCAATAGACCCTAGAGCGGCGAGACATGAGCTAATGAACCGGCCAATTTTGTTAAGGATACTTGTCGGGATCGTTGTCGTGGTGCCGATCATATCGTTTGGTTGGTGGGGTTCGATATTTGGATTGCCTTTAGAGTGGCCTGACAGTATCTCACTTCGCCAGTGGTTCGATCAGCTGGGTGCATGGGGTCCTGTCGCGGTTATCGGATCGATGGCGGTGGCCATCCTCGTCAGTCCCATCCCAAGTGCGCCGATTGCCTTATCCGCCGGCGCAATCTACGGGCATTTCTGGGGAACGCTTTACGTTCTTATTGGTTCAGAAATTGGCGCTATCGCCGCCTTCAGCATTTCCCGTTTCCTGGGATACAATCTTCTGCACAGGTGGTTTGGAGATCACTTAAATCGCGGCCTCGTCGGTTCCCAGAGTTTTTTGATGGGGACCGTATTTGCAAGCCGACTTCTGCCGTTTATTTCGTTCGATATTGTGAGCTATGCTGCGGGTTTGACATCTTTGTCATTCTGGCGTTTTGCCATTGCCACATTGGCAGGCATCATTCCGGCAAGTTTTTTGTTGGCCTATTTCGGCAGTGAATTGGTCGCCGCCGAAACGGATCGTATTTTGCTCGCGGTCGTTCTGCTCGGGTTCCTTGCAGTTTTGCCATTTGTATTTAGGTTGTTCGTCAAGTCTGATCGGAATTGACGTGATTACAAATGTTTCCTGAATGACCCGACAGGGAAACTCACTGCTTGAGCATTTTCTGGAGCCGCTGCAAATGTACGCTTGTGGCAGAATGTTTTGCAAAAGTCGGTGCGATATCCGGCGCTGATTTACACGGTACATACGATCTTGAAATGCATGGGACCTTTGACCTTAACCGACCAGACTGGATGGAATTGTTTGACCCTATCGGCAGCGCCGGTATTGTCCGCGGGCACAACTGCATCACCAGACGCAGTTTGCGCAAATAGCTCGGTACACATAAAATTGCCGGCATCGACGGCCTTTGCGCGTAAAGTTGTCGCCCTCACGTCTCGCCGAATATCAGACACAGACCAACCTTAAACGAGGAAATTTCAGGGGAGCACGTCACTCATTCAAAGCACTTGGACGTAGTAATGGGCGACCAACACTTTAGACGCTATAAGATATATGTCGGTGACGTGGATGCCCCCCAGATATTCATCTGACAAAAAGGCAAACAAATGTCATACGGTGATGAGCATGGTTGATGAAAAAGACATGAGCCAAGCAGCAGGGGCATTGACGCTGGACACGTTGCTGAACTCTTCGGTCGACGGGATCATCACAATCGATCAGAGCGGTGCAATTGAGACTGTCAACCCGGCAGCCGCGAGGATGTTCCAGTATGGCGTTGAGGAGTTCATTGGCCGCAACGTGAAATTCCTCATGCCGGAACCATTTTGTTCGGAACATGACGGCTATTTGCACAGTTATATTACGACCGGTACACGCAAGATCATCGGGATCGGCCGGGAGGTTATCGGCCGTCGTAAGGACGGCTCGACCTTTCCCATGCACCTGTCGGTTGGCGAGTTTGCAATCGACGGGAAGTCTTTTTTCACCGGGATCATTCACGACCTGAGTGAACGAAAACAGGCGGATGCCATGGCGACCCGGCTGGGCCGCGTCTTGGAGGGCTCTGTCAACGAGGTCTACGTCTTTGATGCCGATACGCTTCGTTTTTTGACGGTCAACAAAGGCGCGCGCCGCAATTTGGGGTATAGCGAAGAAGAACTGGGGAAACTCACGCCGGTCGATATCAAGCCAGATTTCGATATGGAGCGGTTCCAGGACATGATCGCACCTCTGAGATCCGGCGAACAGGAACTGCTGCAATTTGAAACAATCCATCGCCGCAAGGACGGCACGGATTATGATGTGGGCATTAACCTGCAATTGTACCAGGCTGAGGATCCGCCGGTGTTCGTTGCCATTATTTTGGACATCACTGAGCGCCGTCAGATTGAACGGGCCTTACGCCAGGCGCAAAAGATGGAGGCGATCGGTCAACTGACCGGAGGCATCGCCCATGATTTCAACAATCTGCTTACCGTCATTGTCGGCAATCTCGAATTGCTCGAAATGCGTGTGAGCGACCCGGAAGTCCTCGATCTTGTAAACGAGGCCCAAGAAGCCGCAGATTTTGGCGCCCGGTTGACCAGCAGGCTCCTGGCTTTTGCCCGCAACAGTCAACTTGAACCGAAAGTAATCGATCTCAATGCCCTGGCCCTGAGCCTGACGGACTTATTGCAACGGACCCTCGGCGAGACCATCAGTCTGAATTCAGCGTTCAGTACGGACCTTTGGCCAATCAAGATAGATCCGTCACAGCTTGAGAGCGCGATAGTCAATCTGGCGGTCAACGCCCGCGACGCGATGCCCGCGGGTGGGAAGCTGGTGCTGGAAACACGAAACATCACCATCGTCGAAGGTTATGAGGCCGTTGAAATAGGCCTCAATCGAGGTGATTACGTGCAGCTTTCCATTACCGATACTGGAGAAGGCATGTCGCAAAACGTTCGTGAAAGGGCGTTCGAGCCGTTTTTCACGACAAAGGACGTTGGCCGGGGAACCGGATTAGGGCTGTCGATGGTCTATGGATTCGCCAAACAATCCGGCGGTCATATGACAATCTATAGCGAAATTGGCATGGGAACCACGGTCAATCTATATCTGCCCTGCCACCAGGCGTTGGTAGTACCGGAGGAGAGTGACAATGGTTCAAGCGGCACCGCTCTTGGCGACGGAGAACTCATCCTTGTGGTCGAGGATAACGAAGCCGTACGACGTTTGACGATGACCCGCCTGAAAGGTCTGGGGTATCGGGTGCTCGACGCTGCCGATGGGGTCCTTGCTTTGGAGGTCCTGGAAAGCCATCCGGAAATTGATCTTGTTTTCACTGATCTGGTCATGCCGGGCGGAGTATCCGGATATGATCTTTGCAAGGACGCCCGCAAACGTTGGCCCGGAATACGGGTGCTGCTGACATCCGGTTATGCAGAAGAACTCACTCATGGCGACAAGCTTGAAGCTGAGAATTTGCGCTTGCTGAGAAAGCCCTATCGCCAGACAGTCCTCGCCCAGTCCATTCGCGAGGCGCTGAACGAGACTTGAGTCTACTCAGACCGATTGCACGTCCACTGTAAATTTGTAACCCAGGCCGCGAACCGTTTTCAGGTAACTCGGGTTTTTGGGGTCTGTCTCGATTTTCTTTCTGAGTCGGGCCACCTGGTTGTCGACACTGCGGTCGTTGGCGCTCCAGTCGTGCCCCTTGAGCAGATCCATCAACTGATCGCGCGTCAGAACCCGGTGCGGATGTTTGACAAATGTTTCAAGTAGCTTGAATTCGGCGGTCGTGAGGTCGCGTGTCTCGCCGCAGGGATCGAACATTTCGAGCCGGGTGAAGTCGACGCGCCACCCGTCAAACTGATAACTTTCGCCGGTAATGCTTTTTGTTGGTGCCCCAACGGCCGGCGATGAATTCAACTCGCTGCGTCTGAGAACGGATCGAACACGGGCTAATACTTCGCGCAGATGAAACGGCTTGGTAATGTAGTCGTCGGCTCCCATTTCCAACCCGACGACCTGGTCGATGGTATCTCCTTTTCCGGTTACCATGATGATCGGGATGGATCCAATATTTCGAATTTCGCGGGCAATCAGGAGCCCGTCATCTTGTCCCAGGCTCAAATCCAGGGTTACCAAACTGATCTGATTTTCGGACAGACACGCCATCGCACTGTCGCGGCTGTCGGCTTCGCTGACTTGATATCCTTCCGGTTCAAAACAGCGCCGCAGGAGCAGCCTGATCTTGGGATCGTCATCAACGACGAGAATATGGGCAGTTTGTCCCGAACTGGTCATTTCTTCAATGCAATTTCTGAGGTTTGACGAATTGAATTATGCGTGCGTTGGGCAAGTTCAGACGATCTCAAGTGCGGCGATACAATTCGATACAAACGGTTACATGACGGACAACATAGGAATACATCGCGACTCTAATCTCATGCTCATCGAAACGGTAATACGGCCTAAAGGAGACGACAATATGAGCATTCAGACCGCCATTGCAAATCCTACCACACTTCAGCCCGGCAATATCAACTGGATGGAGGTTCCCGCAAATGGCCAGTGCGTTTTCACTTTGGCGCCGAAGGAAACGTTATTTCATGACGGTGACGAAGCCGACTTCGTTTACGAAGTGATTGACGGCCTTATTGCCTCTCATAGTCTTCTGTGTGACGGCCGCCGCCAGATCATGGGGTTTTATCATCCGGGTGACATTATCGGCATGAGCCATGATGGCAATCATCACACAAGCTGCAGTGCGGTCGGCAGCACAAGGGTTCGCAGCATACCGCGCAGCATGCTTCTGAACGCCGCAAAAGATCGTCCCGAGTTGTCGGAGAAGTTGCTGAATTGCATGACAAATCAGCTCTACGGCATGCAGAGCCACTTTGTTGTCCTGGGCCGCAAATGCGCACAGGAAAAACTTGCCTCTTTCATATTGGCCCTTGCCCGTCGTTATGCGGCGGAAGACGCGGAATCCGTCACGTTCCGGCTGCAGATGACGCGCATGGACATCGCTGACTATCTGGGTATGACGATCGAGACCGTCAGTCGGACTCTGACCAAACTCAAGACAAGCGGCGTCATCGAAATGCCCGACACACTGACCGTCTGCGTTCCCGACCTGTTCAAGCTTGAAGACGTCGCAGAACATGATGATGAGGGTTGGTAAAGGTCGGTTTTCTCAGGCAAAGCGCAAGACATCCCGACGAAAGCAATGCGAGAAAGACATTGGATGAGTTTCAAAAACGGAGGGTTGCCATAGGTGTCTTGCACCCAAACAAGGACCTATGCGCATGCCTCTCGGGATTGGCCGACACGCTTCCGGACGCTTCCCGGCTGACTGTCATAATGCCCACGGACACCACGGCAAAACTGTTTGAACGGGCATTGGAGAAACCTCAAGCCAATCATATCCGTAACCGAATTCGCATTATGACTCTGGACGATGAAGCCGCGTTGGCAAAAAGCCTTCCTGATCACCCGGACACTGCTGGGAACGGTGAGTTGACGAGAGATCAAATTCGCAGCTTTGACACGTGGCTCGACAACAATTCGTCGCGGCAGTTGAAACAGAGCCTCGTTGACGGCGAATTGCTGCTTATAGCGCAGATCAGCAATGCAGATCAGGAAGCCCAGGTCTACTCGGTTTTGAGCAAATTCAATGTTGGCCGAATTCAGTTGCACGACATGCCACGAACAAAAGATCCGTAACTCAGGTTCTTTCGCCAGGCTTGACCGGGGTCAAGGTTCCGCCTCCTGAAATAGCGCACTTTGTCGTCTGGGCTCCCACACCCCTATTTCGGAGGACTGGAACATGACGACGACACCGCGTGCTGCACAAGAAAGCGCGCCTGCTCGATCAGGCCTGCCAGATCAGCTTGCTGGCCGATTTCCAACCGCTTACACCATTCTCTTCGTCTTGATTGTCACTATGGCGGCCCTGACTTGGTTTGTACCCGCCGGCCAATATGACCGGGCGGCCAACGAGGCCCTTGGACGCGAGGTCGCCGTACCGGGCACCTACAAAGTTGTTGAAAGTACACCCCAATCCATCATCGATATTTTCCTGGCGCCTGTAAATGGTTTCTACAGTCAGGCAGCAGGGACCGCCAACGCGATTGATGTTTCCCTGTTCGTGCTCATTATCGGCGGATTTCTGGGCGTCGTGAACAGCACTGGCGCCATCAACACCGGAATTACCCGTGCCATGAACGCGATGCGCGGGCGCGAAAAATGGATGATCCCGATCATGATGGCCCTGTTTGCCGCGGGCGGGACGACCTACGGCATGGCCGAGGAGACGCTTGCTTTTTACATCCTGATCATCCCGGTGATGATTGCAGCGGGATATGACTCAATGACCGGAGTCGCCATCATTCTGGTCGGTGCCGGTATCGGCGTGCTGGGGTCAACGATCAATCCGTTCGCCACGACGATCGCGTCGAATGCGGCGGGTATCGCGTTTACGACCGGTATGGTGTTGCGGTTTGTCATTCTCGGGATCGGTTGGCTCGCGTGTGTTGCCTATGTCATGTGGTATGCCGAACGGGTGCGTGCCAAACCCGAATTGTCCATTGTCGCCAACATGAAGGAGGCGAATGAGGTTCATTTCAAGCTGAAAGCAAGTGGCGACGAAGACGCGTTTTCCTTCAAACACAAGATTATCCTGATCATCTTCACGCTGACATTCGCCGTCATGGTTTGGGGTGTCTCATCGCAAGGCTGGTGGATGGCGGAGATGTCGGCCTTGTTTCTGGCCGGTGCGATTGTCGTGGGCATCATTGGATGGCTCGGCGAAAAACCTTTTATCGAAGCCTTCATTAGTGGCGCGCGTGACTTGCTCGGTGTCGCTCTCATTATCGGCCTGGCGCGCGGTATCGTCGTCATTATGGATGCGGGCAAGATTACGGACACGATCCTGCACTGGGGCGAGCAGGCCATCACCGGCTTGTCGACCGTTGCTTTTATCAGCGGTGTATTCGGAATCGAGGTTCTGATGTCCTTTCTGGTGCCATCGACGTCCGGTCTGGCTGTCCTGAGCATGCCGATCCTGGCGCCGCTCGCCGACTTCGCCGGCGTTGGTCGCGACCTCGTCGTGACAGCCTATCAATCGGCATCGGGTCTTGTGAATCTGATCACGCCCACTTCGGCGGTCGTTGTCGGTGCGCTGGCTATCGGCCGCATCGCCTATGACAAATGGCTTAAATTCATCTGGCCGCTCCTGCTTATCCTGACCGTCGTAGTTATGGCGGCCCTGAGCGTGACGGCAATGCAGACAGGTGCAGCATGACCCCTCAATTGGGCGTTCATTCCGAAGCCGGAAAGTTGCGCACTGTACTGGTCTGTCGGCCGGGCCTGGCTCACGAGCGGCTCACGCCGGCGAACTGCGGGGACCTCCTGTTCGATGATGTCTTCTGGGTACAGCAGGCGAAGGCCGATCATCATGATTTCTGTACCAAGATGTCGGATCGGGGCATAGAGGTGCTGGAGATGCACGACCTGCTTGCAGGAACGATGGCAAAAACGCCGGCACGGAAGTGGCTTCTTGATCGTAAGCTGACAGAGAACCACGTCGGTGTCGGCATGGCCGCCGAACTGCGTGGCTGGATGGATGAGTTGCCGGCGGCCGAACTGGCCAGATTTCTGATCGGCGGGGTCGCGGTTCATGATCTGCCCTTTGAACCTAAAGGTATGTTCGGCCCCTACTTGGGATCCGACGGCTTCGTTCTACCACCGTTGCCAAACACGATCTTCACGCGGGATACGAGTTGCTGGATCTATGGCGGTGTGACGCTCAACCCCATGCACTGGCCGGCGCGTCGTCAGGAGACACTGCTGATGGCGGCGGTCTATCGGTTCCATCCGCGTTTTGCAGAAACAGGCCCGAACATCTGGTGGGGCGATGGGGAAACCGACTATGGGCCGGCGACCCTTGAAGGCGGTGACGTCATGCCCATTGGCGACGGCATTGTGCTGATCGGCATGGGAGAACGGTCCACGCCACAGGCCGTGGGCCAGGTAGCGCGCCACTTGTTCCGCTCCGGAGCGGCCGAGCGTGTCATTGCCTGTCAGATGCCCCGATCGCGGGCGGCGATGCATCTGGACACGGTATTTTCGTTCTGTGACCGGGATCTGGTTACGAGTTTTGTCGATGTCGCCGATCAGGTCACCTGTTACAGCCTGCGGCCCGGCACCAAGGACAATCAGATTGACTGCCGTCAGGAGTTCAAATCGTTGTTCGAAGTGACGGCCGAGGCATTGGGTTTGAAAGAACTACGCGTCGTGCCGACCGCCGGCGATACCTATGAACAGGCGCGCGAACAATGGGATGACGGCAACAATGTCATCGCCCTGGAGCCGGGCGTGGTCGTCGCTTATGACCGCAATGTCTTTACCAACACGCAACTGCGAAAAGCCGGTGTCGAGGTCATCACCATCCGAGGCAGCGAACTCGGCCGCGGCCGCGGCGGGGGGCATTGCATGACCTGTCCGATTGCCCGCGATCCGCTTTGACTCACAAAGGATGCTCATAATGTCGATGAATTTGAAAAACCGCAGTTTCCTAACTCTGCGAGACTTCACGACCGAAGAGATCTCTGACCTGCTGGAGTTGGCCGGTGAGTTGAAGGCGGCGAAACGCGCGGGCACCGAAAGCCAGAGGCTTGGGGGCAAGGAAATTGCCCTGATTTTCGAGAAAAATTCGACCCGAACCCGAGTGGGCTTTGAGGTTGCCGCGTACGACCAGGGTGCCCACGTCACGTATCTGGGGCCGTCCGGCACCCAGATCGGGCAGAAGGAGACTATGAAGGACACGGCCCGAGTCCTCGGGCGGGTTTATGATGGCATCGAGTATCGCGGCTTTGCGCAAGAGACCGCGGAAACGCTTGCACAGTTTGCCGGAGTGCCGGTTTACAACGGCCTCACAGACGAATTTCACCCAACTCAAGTGTTGGCCGACCTTCTGACTATGAAGGAACATTCCGGAAAACCGCTTGCGGATACTGCTTTCTGTTTCATAGGCGATGCCGGCAACAACATGGGTGACAGTCTGCTGATTGGCGGCGCAAAAATGGCAATGGACGTCAGATTGTGCGCACCGCGTGCTTGTTGGCCGGACCGGAACATCATTGAAGAAGCGGAAAAAATCGCAGTTGAGACGGGAGCCAAGACCACAGTTACCGACGATATTTCAGCGGCTGTTGAAGGGTGTGATTTTATTTACACCGATGTCTGGCTTTCGATGGGGGAGGCGGCTGAAAAATGGGCAGAACGTATTGAACTGTTGAAACCTTATCAGGTGACAACGGCTCTGATGAAGAGCACCGGTGTTTCCGAAACCAGGTTCATGCACTGCCTGCCGGCGTTTCACAATACAGAGACCGAGATCGGTCAAGAAATTCAACAGAAGTTCGGGCTGGATTCTATGGAAGTGACCGACGAGGTTTTCGAGTCGCCGGCTTCCATTGTGTTCGATCAGGCGGAAAACCGCATGCATACGATCAAGGCGGTTCTTGTCGCCACAATTGGAGACTGAGCCCGTGCGGATCGTCGTGGCATTGGGGGGCAACGCGCTCTTGGAGCGGGGCGAACCCATGACAGCAGAACATCAGCGGGCAAATACTAAACGCGCAGCCAGCGCCATCGGTAAGCTTGTCAAAGCGGGTCATCAGGTGGTCGTGACCCATGGCAACGGGCCGCAGGTTGGGTTGCTTGCCCTCCAGTCATCTGCTTACGATGCCGAGACTGCATATCCGCTCGATGTGCTCGGTGCCGAAACCGAAGGCATGATTGGCTATCTAATCGAACAGGAACTTGAGAACGTACTTGAGCCTGACGCCAAAGTCGTAACGCTTCTTACCCAGGTGGTCGTTGACGCACAGGACCCTGCGTTCAATGATCCGACCAAACCAATCGGGCCCATCTATAGTGAAAACGAAGCCAATCGTCTGGCGCAGGCGCGCGGCTGGACCGTCAAGGCAGATGGCGCTCAATTTCGCCGTGTCGTTCCGTCGCCCGAGCCGCAACGGATTCCCGATGTCGATGTGATCAGGCTTCTGCTTGAGCACGAAGTGACGGTAATCTGCGCCGGCGGTGGCGGCATTCCTGTCGTGCGCCAGACCGACGGATCACTGGTCGGCGTTGAGGCCGTGATCGACAAGGATGCGGCAAGTGCACTCCTGGCCGAGCAGATTGGTGCCGATGCGCTGCTCCTTCTGACCGATGTGGAGGCTGTTTATCTCTACTGGGGCCAACCCGAGCAAATTGTAATCTCAAAGGCCACACCAAACGATCTCGAGAAGCTGGAATTTGCCCCTGGTTCCATGGCACCCAAGGTGGCCGCCACTTGCAGATTTGTCGACCGTACGAATGGCCTGGCTGGTATCGGGCGGCTTGAAGATGCGCTGGATATTCTGGAGGGGCGGACGGGTACGCTGGTTTCAAGTCGCGCAGAATACAACAGACAAACGTTACACTGAATTTGTTTCCAGCGTGTTGTTAGGGGGCTGGGTGAATTGAAGGGTTCTTGATTAAGCGGTCAGGCAACAGGGCTGCAATGATGATGAACAAAAGGCCCACGCCTATTCCCACAGTTTCTCCAGGGATATTGCCGAAAAGGGCAGGGTAGTCCGCGCCTGTGATCTTGCCGACAGTGACACTGCCGCCGGCAATCTTTTCCAGAATTCCCGTAGACGCGACCCAAGCGTAACTGGCCATATAGGCGGCAGCGCCCAACAATCCGCCTAACACGAAGAACCATGCGTCCCGACGCCCGGTTGCAGCCGCAGCCACTCCGGTACCGGGGCAGTAACCCGATATCGCCCATCCTGTGCCCAGGAGAATGCCGCCTGCGAAAACGCCCAGATATGTGGCTTTGACGGACAGATGGCCGACATCAATGAGGTCGAGTAAGAGTCCGGTGAAGGTCAATACTGAGGCTACACCGATTCCGAGCAGGATTGTCTTCATCAGGTGTAGGTTGCGAAAGTTCAGCATGGAGATGATGAGGCCTGGATTCGTCGCGCCGATCCGATCGAGCGTAAAGCCGAACGCTGCCCCGATCACGATTGCGAGAATGATCGTTGTCATGGGTCATGTCTCCTTGGTGAAGAGATAAAATGCGATCGGAATGCCAGCGAGGAATGCACCGGCAGTGAACAGGTATCCGGAGACGGCTGTCTGCATCATGCCGCTCATCATGTGACCTGACGTGCAGCCGCCTGCCAACCGGGCGCCGTAGAGCACCACGAAGCCACCAGCGAATGCCGCCAGGTAGCGCCTCCATCGCCCGTCTCCAAAATTGGCGCGCCAGATGGCCGGCATGTCACGCTCGTCGGTTGTGACCCAACCTCGCGTGAATGCCGACAGAGCTGCACCCACAATCATCGCCAAGACGAACAGAAAACTGTAGTTAAAAGGGTTGGCGACCGACTTCGCATATTTGCCGCCGCTCTTGTTTAGATAGGCATTTGGACTTGCGAACCCGCTTTTTGATTCATCGGAAACCACGACGGCATCCGGATTAATCGCATCCCAAACAATACCGTCCAGAATAACGAACTGAGTGGAGACGCCGATGGGTTTTACGAGAAGGACCGCCAAGAAAAACACGATCCCCAGAACCACACCCCCCGATTTCCAAGAAAGAGTCATGTCTCGTACTCCTGATGAGGTTTGACTGTATCGTCGAGGCCCGCGTGCCCAATTGTGCCAAAACAGCGAAAACAACCGACGGTATGATTCATCTGCCTGTTGGCTGACGCTCAGCCTATCGCAGCACGAGCACCGGGCAGCGTGCATGGCGCACAACCGCGCTGGCAGTTGAACCGAGCAAATAATCCGACAGGCCGGGCAGGTGCGAAGCGATAACGATCAAATCCGCATCCTGTTCATTGGCTGTACTCACAATTACACGGGAAGGATGTCCGTGCTCCACTTTTATTCCGGTCGATGCAGGAAGCCCGTGGGTTGTCACAAGTTTAGCGAGCTCGGTTTCTGCATTGGACACGACAGTCTCATGGAGCCCTGACGGAATCTGAGCGGCGACATAAGTCGGAATTTCCGGAATGACAGTCAAAAGGACCAATTCACCGCCGTCTTGATCGGCAAGGTCTTTGGTCTTGTCGATCATTGCATGGCTTTTTTCAATGTGTGCCACGTCAATTGGAACCAGAATTTTTTTAAACATCCGTCTCACCTTTTTTGTTGCCATCAACCGTAGGCGAACGGCACAAGGGCTGCCTTGATGTGCGTCAATAGCGAATTGTGAGGCATGTAGGTGGTCCAGGTCAGCGTCGGAACCGGGACAAAAATGGCTCTATTTCGCGCGATGGCCTAGTTCGATCATCTCGTTCAGCCATTTGCCGCGCTTGGCGCTGTCAGCTTCCTCGACCATCCCATAGATTGTGTCGTGAACTGGACTGATGCCGCCGAGTTTCAGCACGCTGCGTTCCAGGCTCCTCAGGCTGTGGGCCAGGAAATACCATCGATAAACGAATGCGGGCATGCCCATTGTTATGATAATTCGGGCAGAACGTCCGGTGAGCAATTTGGCGGGCCATCCCTTGCTTCCTTGTTCAATCGCAAATCCAGGTCGGAAAACCTGTTCCAGGAACGCCTTTAGAAGTGCAGGCATGGTTCCGAGCCACAGCGGATAGATGACGACCAGATGATTGGCGGCCTTAATGGCATCCTGTGCTAACTTGATGTCCGGTGGTGCCGAGCCTTCTTCAAATTCCTGCTTCGTCCGCATCACGGGGAAATCCAGACGGGCTACATCAATTCGCCGGATATCGTGCCCCGCTTCCTTCGCGCCGTCTGCGTAGGCATCCGCAAGTCCATGACACAAATGCTGTGTGTCGCTGTCCGGATGGCCGTTGATGATGGCGATGGTCTTGTTCATCGTGACGGAGCTTGCTGGCTAAGGTGTCTAAATTTGAAAGAAGTGGCCACCGCCACCAAGGGTTTTGCCGGACGGCGGAGGCTTGGACCTAGTGGCGGTGCGCAGTAGACGTTGGGTTTACTGCCCGTACATCATGTGAGGCCCCATGCCGCGCCTCATTCCCATTCCTATGCCCATTCCCATGCCCATCATCGGGAGAACGATTTCGTCGGCGACCTTCTTCTGATCGCCGTCAAGAACGGCGTAAAGTTTGCCGACGGCCTCTTTCACGCTTTTCACCTGATCGAGGCGTGCCTCAAGGTGAGTTTGCTGAAACACCAAACGATCCGGAAGAGGCATTTTGAAAAACGTGCCGTCTCTCATCTGATCCATCATGCCGCGCCTCATGTCATTGTGCGCTTCACCCGTCGTGCGGATGACCTTTGCCAGTTCATCCCACGTTGGTGTCTGTGTTTCCGTTATCTTGAGTTCTGCCTTCAGGAACGCGAGGCGACCATCGATTTTCGTGTCCACAGAACACTCTTTTGCAGAGTCTTGACGGCACCAACCGCCCATCATGTGCCCCATGCCCCAACCGTTCATCATGCGCCCCATGCCCCAACCGTGCCACCAGCTGTCGTCGCGTTCGTCGCTCGCGAACGCGGAATTATTCAATGACATCATAAGAATGCCGGCCGCAATGATACTGCCTAGTTTTGATACTGACATCTCTATAGCTCCTCTTAGTCAGAGTGCCGGGCCCAAAGAGGATCCGCTGCTGGCTAATATTATCGGACTAACTGAAGAGGCAATGCATTGACGTTGATCAAGTGGGTCACGAAACAGGCCTAAATCAGGGATGCGTGACGCTGCGCTAATTCCGATGATTTCCCTCATACGGATAGTTACAACGCCACAACATCGCTGAGATGTTTAATCAGATCGTCGTTCGTGAGATGGGTCAAGTCTTTCGCAATCTCGCCGGTGACTACCCCTGAAACTTCGTTTGGCAAGATGACGCGCAATTCACCCATGACCTTCGGCGAGGCGACAACAATCAGCCGATCGAAGTCACCGAGGCCATGTCTTCGCGAAATCTCGTCCTTTACCTCATTGAGAAATTGCATTCGGTGAATGTCTTCCGGATTCTGTTTTGCCTCCAGGGCGTGGCGCCCAGAACCAGCCGAGTCGGAAACACGTCCTTGCCGGTCGCTGGTAAGCTCCGTCACCGATGCGGCATCAATGCCAAATGTCAGTTCGTTCAAAGGTTTGATCCCATGACCAGGACCGTCGTTTGATACGATACGGGCTCGTGTACCATTTGCTACAAGTATCCACGTTCGGATGGGTTTCATCAGATAGCTCCTAACCGGCCATTGGGGCGGACCGCGTATGATTACGTCGTTATGATCAAACACGAGCCGGATGTTGGGAGCATTGCGCCACATCAATTGACGGTAAAATTAGATTACCTGTTCAGGGACAGCGTGTTGAGCAAGTTAAAATGACGAATTCGGTTCACGCTGCCTTGGCTATTGCCGGAAAGTCTTTGGGTGTGATGGTTTCACGTTCGAGCAGAAGTTCAGCACCCTTCTCGAGATCGACCGAAACCGCATTTAAGGTTTGCTTGGCACGATCGTATGCTTCACTGATGAGAGACCTCACTGCCAGATCGACTTCGCGCGCTGTGGTCTCGGAATAATCCCGTTGCGAACTCATCACAAACTCGTTCCCAAGGTATTGATTTCGTTTTGGCTCGAGCACAGCCTGGCCGATATCTTCCGACATTCCAAACCGGGTGACAATCTGTTTTGCTATGTCCGTGACTTTGGCAAGGTCATCTTCGGCGCCTGTGGAGATTTCTCCAAACGTGATGTCTTCCGCAGCACGGCCGGCAAGCAACACGACCATCCGATCTTTGAGTTCACTCGTGGTGATCAGGAAACGGTCTTCAGTGGGGCGTTGCAGTGTGTACCCTAGTGAGCCAATGGTGCGCGGTATGATCGAGACCTTGTGCACCGGGTCGGCTCCCGGCATCGAAGCTGCTGCAAGGGCGTGACCCATTTCATGGAAGGCTACGCGGCGGCGTTCTGTCTCATTGAGCAGACGGCTCTTCTTTTCCGAACCGGCTACGATACGTTCGACGGCTTCGGTAAAGTCCGACATCGTGACGCTGTCACCGTGCCGCCGTGTGGCGACGATGGCGGCCTCGTTGACAAGGTTGGCCAGATCTGCGCCGGTAAAGCCGGGTGTAATGGCGGCGATTTCGTCCGGAGACACCGCCGAATCTTCGCTAATCTTTTTCAGATGCACCGTGACGATGGCCGCCCGTCCGGATCTGTCGGGGCGATCAACGACTATCTGCCGGTCGAACCGACCGGCCCTGGTGAGTGCGGGGTCGAGGACTTCGGGTCTATTTGTGGCCGCCAATAATACAATGCCTTCCCGGGGATCGAAGCCGTCCAGTTCAGCCAGCAGCTGATTCAGGGTCTGCTCCTTTTCATCATGCCCGCCAAACCCGCCGACGGCGCCGCGCGCGCGGCCCAGGGCGTCGAGTTCATCGATAAAAATGATGCACGGCGCGGCCTTTCTCGCCTGTTCAAAAAGATCGCGAACGCGGGCCGCCCCTACGCCCACAAACATTTCCACGAACTCAGATCCCGAAATGGAAAAGAACGGGACCCCGGCCTGACCGGCCACGGCGCGTGCCAGCAGGGTCTTGCCGGTCCCGGGAGGCCCAACCAGCATAATGCCTTTGGGAATGTGGGCGCCGAGCCGTTCATAGGTCGCTTTGTCTTTGAGAAAGGCAACGACTTCCTTGAGTTCCATTTTTGCTTCGTCGACGCCGGCCACATCGTCGAACGTGACCCCGGTCTCCGTTTCCACATAGACTTTTGCGCGGGACTTGCCGACATTCATCATGCCGCCAAACCCCTGACGCTCAGCCATCCGCCGGAAGAAGAACATCCACAATCCAAAAAACACAACGATCGGGAGGATCCAGGAGGCAAGGGTCGTGAGCCAGTTTTCCTCCGACGCCCCGGAGAATCTGACTCCAGAGTCCTCAAGTGCTTTTGCGAATTCGGGGTCCACTCGGTGGGTTTTGAAGTGTGTCACTCCGTTTTGCGGTGACGTGAACTTCCCTTGAATGCGGTTTTCCGTAACCGTGATCTCTTGGATCTGCCCGCCTTGCAGAAGCTGCAGGAATTCGCTGTATGGCACCTGGACAATCGTACGCGAGGAAAACCAGGCCTGGAAGGCTATGACCAGCATGAGAGTGATGAAGAAGTACGAAATGTTGAATTGGTGTTTTTTGTTCATGTCGTCTCCGCCACGTCTTCGTTTTCTGAACCAACGCGCATTATGCACGAACGGTCTGGTGACGATTTGATCTGACGCATATCCGGTGCGGCTATCTCCAGGATTAAAGAAACCGCTTGTTGGTTTATGAGAAATTCACAATGGCTTTTCGAAAGCGCAACAAGGCGACAACGAAGAAGACACCACCGATTCCGGTCATGGCCATCAACTGGGGCCAAACGATGTCGATCCAGGCACCGCGGAATAGGACTGCTTGAGCAAAACTCACATAGTGGGTCGACGGCGAGAACTGCATGACGTTCTGCAACCAGGTTGGCATACTTTCGAGTGGTGTCGTGCTACCGGAAAGCAGGTTCATCACGATGTACACAAGAATTGTGAGAAGGCCAAACTGTGGCATCGAACCGGCCAGAGTGGCCAGCAGAATGCCCAGTGACGTGACGGAAAACAGGTAGATGACCGCCCCGGCAATGAACAGGACCTTTGAACCGGTGATGGGCACCTGGAGCAGCCCCTCGACCACCAGGAGCAACGACAAACTCGCCGCCACAATGATGACCAGGCCGTTGGCCCAGACCTTGGCCGTCATGATTTCAGCCGACGTTACCGGCATGACCAGCAGATGCTCGACCGTCCCGTGTTCGCGTTCCCGGATGAGGGCGGCTCCAGTCAAGATCATGGCCAGCAACGTGACGTTATTGACGATCTGCATGACAGCCATGAACCAGGTTGAATTCAGGTTTGGGTTGAACTTGGCACGGGCCACCACAGTCAGCGGCAGAGTGGTGGTCTTGCCGCGTACCTTAAGAAACTCCGAAACTTCCTGATTCACGATGTTCTGGACGTAGGAGGCCCCGTTGCCGGCGACAGACATTGCCGTGGCATCAACATTCACCTGAATTTCAGGATCACGGCCTGCAATAACATCCGCCTCGAACCGAGGCGGAACGCTGACGACAAAAATGAACCTGCCATCGTCCATGGAAGCATCGATGTCATTGCTGGATATCTCAACGGCGGGCTTGAAGTACGGCAGGAGAAATGCGCCGCGAATGCCTCGTGATAGAGCGGAGCGGTCTTCATCGACGATGGCGATCGACGTGTTTGAGACTTCCATTTTCGCGTTTTGGGCGACTTGGTAGATCATGAAGGTGAACGACCAGACCAGGAGGAACACCAGCACCGGATCAGCCCGTATGCTGCGCAATTCCTTGACCCCGAGACGATAGATGTTGCCGAACCAGTTTGTCATGTTCAGGCCTCCTGCTTGTGCAGGAAAAATGTTGCCGCGGAAAAGCAAACGACCGAGAATCCTACCAAGGCCAGATGGTTGGGCCACAGGTCGGCGAAATCCAGCGCCTTCGTGAAACTGCCAACGCTGATCTGTTGGAAATAGGTGGCAGGAAAAAACAGTCCCATGATTTTGGCCGCGCCTCCCAAAATGGAAACTGGTGTCAGGAAACCCGAAAAACTCATTGTCGGGACCATTACGAGAATTGCCGCTGCGAAAATTGCAGCGATCTGGCTTTTCACAAAAGACGACACCAAAAGCCCGAATCCGGTGGTCGACCAGACATAAACCAGGGCACCGGTGGCAAGCGCAGGCAATGATCCTTTGACCGGTACGTTAAAAACAAACAGAACCAGCAACACCAGACTAATGAAACTCACATAGGCGACGGCGATGTAGGGGAGCTGCTTGCCAAGCAGAAACTCCACCTTGGTGACAGGCGTTGCATAGAGATTGGTGATCGAGCCCATTTCTTTTTCCCGGACGATACCTACCGCCGTCATCATGGCGGGGATAAGGATGCACAGAAGCATGATGACGCCGGGGGCTATCGCAAAAGTACTCTTGAAGGACTGGTTATAGCGAAAGCGTGTTTCGATCTGGACCGAGCTTGTGCCTGTCGCTTTACCAAACCTGCGTGTCGACAGGTCGGCGAGATAGTGCTGTGTCACGCCCTGGATGTAACCACGTGCGGTCTCCGCGCGGAACGGCATTGCACCATCGAGCCACACGCCGATCTCGGGCTTACGCCCGGCCAACAGATCTCTGCCAAACCCGGCAGGCATCTCGATGGCAAACTTCAATTCACCACTCTTCAAACGGCTCTCGATCTTGGAGGGGTGATCGATCTGCGGCTGTTCGGCGAAATATCGGGAACTGGAGAAGTTTTCGAGGAATTGCCGGCTCTCCATCGACCGATCCTGGTCGTAAACCGCATAGGAAAGCTCCTCCACATCGAACGAGATCCCGTATCCGAATGTGATCATCAAAATGAGCGGCCCGAGCAGCGCAAATGCCAAACGGATTGGATCGCGCAATAATTCCTTTGTTTCACGGCTGGCATAGGCCCATACGCGCCGGGTACTGAATGCACTGTTGGATGTCTGTGTCTGGGGCGTGCCTTCCGATACCGTCGTATCGAGACTTGCAGGGGCGTCCTCGGTTTCGCCGTCACCGATTGCCTCCTCGAGATAGGCGACGAAGGCTTCGTCGAGCGTTTCGGCTTGTTTCTCCTGTGTGAGGTCCTGCGGCGTGCCGACAGCCAGAACCTTTCCCGCATGCATCAGCGAGATGCGGTCGCATCGTTCGGCTTCGTTCATGAAGTGGGTCGATATAAAGATTGTGAC
Organism: Hyphomicrobiales bacterium; assembly: GCA_021775835.1. The sequence goes on from JAJFHC010000310.1 coordinate 18,877, forward strand.
ACCTTCGTCGCGGGAGAGCTCGATCAGGAAACGCCAGAAATCGTCTCGCGCTATGGGGTCGACGCCTGAGGTGGGTTCATCCAGAATCAACATCTCCGGACGATGCAATACCGCGACTGCGAGTTGCAGCCTCTGTTTCACACCAAGGGGCAAACCATTGGGATTGCTGTGCCGGACGTCGCCAAGGTCGAATCTTGCGAGCAGTTCATTGATCCGGATGTCCATCTGTTGTTCGGAAAGCTGAAATAATCGAGCGTGTAATTCCAGGTTCTGAAGAACGGTCAGTTCGCCATAAAGTGAAAATGACTGCGACATGTAGCCAACACGGCGCCGGGTTTGCGTGTCTCGAGCATCCAGTTTTTGGCCGAACAGCTGTGCTTCGCCCTCACTCGCCGGCAATAGGCCGGTGAGCATTTTCATGGTGGTGGTCTTGCCACATCCGTTCGAGCCCAGAAAACCAAATATCTCGCCGCGCTGAATGTCGAAGCTTACGTGGTCGACGGCCGTGAAAGCGCCAAAGCGCTTGGTCAAACCGGTTGCCTGAATGGCGATCTGGCCGTCGTCGCCCGACCGCGGCGGGACGATAACCGGCCGGTGCCTGGCCTGCACTTCAACTGGTAGAAGACTGATGAACGCGGCTTCAAGTGTTTTCGAGCCGGTTTCCGACTTGAGATCTGCTGGCGTCCCGGTTGCTATCACCTTGCCGGCGTTCATTGCAGTCAGCCAGTCGAAACGCTCGGCCTCTTCCATGTAAGCGGTGGCCACCAGGACGCTCATGTGGGGCCGACGCTGTCTAATCTGCTCGATCAGTTCCCAGAACTGGCGGCGCGAGAGAGGATCAACGCCTGTCGTTGGTTCGTCCAGTATTAGGAGGTCGGGGTCATGAATGAGGGCACAACAGAGCCCCAGTTTCTGTTTCATGCCGCCCGACAACTTGCCCGCTGGCCGGTCAGGGAACGGTGCCAGGCCAGTGGCTTCGAGAAGTTCACCGATCCGGCGACGGCGCTCGGCCTTTGGCTGTCCGAACAAACGGCCAAAGAAGTCGAGGTTCTCGTAAATGTTGAGCGTCGGATAGAGGTTCCGGCCGAGCCCTTGGGGCATGTAGGCAATGCGATTGAAACAGTTCCGGCGATGCGTCTTGTCCCGCATGTCGCCGTCCAGGGCATGGACGTCTCCGGTCTGGATCATGCGCACGCCGGCAATCAGGGCGAGCAGGGTGGATTTGCCGACACCGTCCGGGCCGATGAGACCAACCATGCAACCGGCAGGAAGCTGCAACGTCACGTCGTCGAGAGCGGCGACGTCACCATAGCGATGCGTGACCGCACGAATGTCGGTGGCGATGGTGTGTTCCGAGGTCATTCAGGCAGTTTGACTTGAAGCGTATCCGGCCATTGTTCCGCTTGTGGCAAACGCAGATAGGCTATGCCGCGGACACCTGTCTTTACACGGTCTTCATGTTTTTTCAGCAGCGTCCGGTCTATCTGCAACTTGATCCGAAACATCAGTTTGGCGCGTTCTTCCGAGGTCTCAACGGCCTTTGGGGTGAATTGAGCGGATGCGGCGACAAATGTTATTTTTGCGGGAATGACATATTGCGGCACCGGGTCGAGAACGAGACGGGCATCACCGCCTATTGTTAGTTGACCGGCATCGGCCGCCGGCAGGAATATCGTCATGTAAACGTCTGCAATATCGAGCAGGGTGAGGACGCTGCCGCCGGCGGCAAGGACTTCGCCTTGTTGGGCGAGCCGGTATTGAATGCGGCCTCTGCGCGGTGCTTTCAGAATGGTGTCGTCAAGCACGGACTGCATTCGTGCCAATTCCTCACGGGAAGAAGTGATCGCCTCGGTTGTCTGCTGTACACCGGCGACTGTGGCACGGTAGGCGGCATCAGCGGCTTGAAGTTCGGTTTGTCGCTGATCGAGTTTTTCCGTGGTTGCAAACCCCTCACGATGCAGTTGTTGTGCACGCTTGAGTTCGGCCTCGGCCAGCTGGAACTGGCTTCTCGCGCGCAACACGGATGCACTGGCCTCCACTTTGGACCGTTCCGCCCGCCGCACTTCTGCCTCGGCGCGCCTGATCTGCGCGTTCAGTTCCGCATTGTCCATTCGGGCCAGGATCTGACCCGCGTCGACCATGTCGCCTTCATCGGCAAGGATTTCCAGCACACGACCGGCGTGCTTCGCAGCAATATTGATCTGATCGGCCTCAATTCGGCCGTTGGAACTGACGATGCCGTCAGGCAGCCGGGAGGCGATCTGTTGTTGCCAGTACACGTATCCACCAGCACCGATGGCCACTATCGCGAGAATCCCTACGATCCAGGTTTTCATCTTCATCGAACTACCTATCCTGCGATGGTCAATGGACCACTCTTGGCAACAAACGCGTCATATATGTGTCGCGGATCTCTTGATGGTGCGCCGCACAATCAATCGCTATGATATGCCCCCTACGCAGAAGGCATATGATCCATATCAATGCTGCAGCGCGTCATCTGGGAGCATAGTTTTGCAGAGGGGAGTGATGGGCAATCTCGACCAACTAAAAGGAACTCACGATGGAACCGCAAACCGCGAAGCACAGAGTCAAAACCCGGTCCGGTTCAACCGGTGCCAACGGTTCACGAAAACCGGCGACCCAAATTTCCCAAATGAAGACGCCGGCCGCCGATATGCGCGATCACGACACGGCAGCAGGAATGAAAACCGGGCGCATATCAGATCGTGATTCATATGCCTCGACGGCACTTCAGGAGATATTGGACAAATCCGTGCATGCGATGGCTGCCCGCTTTACGGGAGGTATTTCCCCCAGCGCACTGGCAGGTGCTTACGCGGACTGGGCAGTGCATCTCGCGAGCTCGCCGGGCAAGCAGGTTCAACTTGTCGGAAAGGCCGCCAAAAAGGCCCTGCGCCTGGGGACTTATGCTGGTCATTGCGCGACCGCGCAGAACAATGCGTCGCCGTGCATTGAACCGTTGCCACAGGATAGACGGTTTCAGGCAGAGGCCTGGCAAAAGTGGCCTTACAACTTGATGTATCAGTCTTTTTTGCTGAACCAGCAATGGTGGCACAACGCGACCACAGGCGTGCGTGGGGTCACCAGGCAGCACGAAAACGTCCTTGAGTTTGCAACACGGCAGATGCTGGAGGTGTTTTCGCCCTCAAACAATCTGTTTACCAACCCCGAAGTGATTAAAAAAACCACAGAGGAGGGTGGTCAGAACCTGGTTCGCGGTTGTCAGAACTTTCTGGAAGATTGGGAACGGGCGGTCAGTGGCAGGAAGCCTGTGGGAACCGAGAGCTTCGAGGTTGGGCGGAATCTCGCGGTTACACCTGGTAAGGTTGTTTACCGCAACAGGCTGATCGAGCTCATTCAGTACGAGCCGGCGTGCGAAATGGTTCACCCTGAACCGATCCTGATTGTTCCCGCCTGGATCATGAAATACTACATCCTTGATCTGTCCCCGGAAAACTCACTTGTTAAATATCTCACCGAACAGGGTTTCACCGTCTTCATGGTGTCCTGGAAGAATCCCGATCCCGACGACCGCGATCTGGGGATGAACGACTATCGCACGCTCGGTGTCATGGATGCGCTTGACGCCGTCTGCACAATCACCAAAGGCGAACGGGTTCATGGCGTGGGCTATTGCCTCGGGGGGACGCTGTTGTCGATAGCCGCCGCCGCCATGGCGCGTGACGGCGACGAACGGTTCGCAAGCCTTTCCTTTTTTGCCGCGCAGGCCGATTTCACAGAAGCCGGCGAATTGATGCTGTTCATCAACGAGAGCCAGGTCACGTTTCTTGAAGATATGATGTGGGAACAGGGGTTCCTCGACACCAGTCAGATGGCAGGAGCTTTCCAATTGCTGCGTTCCAACGACCTGATCTGGTCGCGGATGGTCCATGACTATCTGATGGGTGAGCGGGCTCCGGTGAACGATCTGATGGCTTGGAACGCCGATGCCACACGGATGCCTTACAAGATGCATTCCGAATACCTGCGCAAACTCTTTCTCGATAATGACTTTGCTGAAGGCCGCTATCTGGTGAACGGCCAGCCTGTTACGATCTCCGACATTCGAGCCCCGATGTTCGCTGTCGGCACCGAACGCGACCACGTCGCACCGTGGCGGTCGGTCTACAAGTTTCATCTTCTCAGTGATACTGAAGTCACGTTTCTCCTGACCAATGGGGGCCACAATGCGGGGATCGTCTCCGAGCCCGGACATGCCAGACGGCGTTTCCGAATGACAACAGAGACGCATGACGCACGTTACAGAGATCCCGAGTCCTGGTTTGCCGAAACCGAGGCACAGGAAGGGTCCTGGTGGCCGGCTTATGCAAGTTGGTTGAAGGATCATTCGGGCGACCCGGTGCCACCGCCATCAATGGGCGCACCGGATGATGGCCTGGAGGCGATTTGCAACGCTCCTGGTGCCTATGTCTTTCAGAATTGAGAGTCCGTATATTGTCTTCGTTGGTGTGTAACTTGCGGCGTCATTGTCGGTGTCGATCAATGCCACGGTTGTTGCATCGGCCGCGTCTGTGCAACTCAATGTGCAACGCACCCCGTTTGATTGCATACGTTAGGATCATCCTTTGTTGACAGACGCAATTCTCACGCTCAATGCCGGATCTTCCAGCATCAAGTTTGCGCTCTATGCATTTGATCACTGCAACGAGGGCCCATTGATCAGCGGCAAGATTGACGGCATCGGCCGGGCGCCGGATTTCAAGGCACGCGATGCCTCCGGCCGGAGCCTGATCGAGGACGGTCTTGAGGCTATTGAAAACACCGCCAACCACGCGGAGTTGACATTGCGTCTTCTGGATTGGCTTCGCGACCACGATGGCGGTGTAAATGTTGTCGCCGTCGGGCATCGTGTGGTCCATGGCGGGCGGTTTTTTGCAGAGCCAGTGCTTGTCGATGCTGAGGTCGTGCGTGAACTGGATAGCCTTGTGCCGCTGGCGCCGTTACACCAGCCCAATAACCTGGCAGCAATCAGGGCAATATCAGATTGGACACCGGGCCTGCCACAGGTCGCCTGCTTCGATACGAGTTTTCACCGGATGCAACTCCGACTTGCTCAACTGTTTGGGTTGCCGCGGGTCTTGAGCGACACGGGTCTGGTTCGATACGGGTTTCACGGCCTTTCTTACGAATATATCGCGAGGGTTCTGCCGGAGCATCTCGGCGCGCGGTCGGATGCCCGTGTCATCGTCGCCCATCTAGGCAACGGGGCAAGCCTGTGTGCCATGAAAAACCGTCAGAGCGTTGCCACTACGATGGGATTTACGGCCCTTCACGGCCTGATGATGGGACGCCGCTGCGGCACGCTGGATGCGGGTGTCGTTCTTCATCTGCTGCAGGAACGGGGCATGAGCGTTGATGAGGTTCATCATCTGCTTTACCGGGAGTCCGGTCTGCTCGGTGTGTCCGGGGTCAGTAACAGCATGCAGATCCTGCAAGAAAGTGCCGATCCCCATGCGCGCGAGGCAATTGAATTGTTCTGCTATCGTGCGGCATGTGAATTCGGCTCACTGGCGGCGGCGCTGGAGGGTATTGATGCCATCGTTTTCACGGCCGGCATAGGAGAGAACTGTGAACAAGTGCGCCGGATTATCTGTTCCCGTCTGGCGTGGCTTGGTGTCGAACTTGATCCGGTTGCCAATCAAATGAATGCTACAGTCATAAGTCGAAAGGACTCCAGAATTGATGTGCTTGTCATTCCGACCGTCGAAGAATCCGTAATTGCCGATGCCACGCGCTCTCTGATCGAGTCTTCTTGTGAGCAACGTCGGGTAGATCAATGAACGGCTCGAATTCATCGAACGTCGGCTTTGCATTATCAATCAAATCCACGCTGCGCGATGGAACTCCAGTTCTCATTCGGCCCGTAAAATCCGATGACAAGCATCTGCTCGAAGTCGGGATGGAGCACCTGTCCAAGGAGAGCCGGTACTTTCGGTTCTTCCGTCCAATCTCAAGACTATCTCCCAAAATGCTGAAACAGTTCACGGATATCGATCATTTCGATCATGAAGCCATATGCGCTTTGGATATTGGCGAGAAGTCGGTAAATCCAGTGGGGTTGGCACGTTACATTCGCTTGCCGCAGCAAGACTCGAAAGCCGAAATTGCTGTTACCGTCGTTGATAGTCATCAGGGCAGGGGACTTGGCACACTGCTGCTGGCATTTCTTGCACATCGTGCGGGCGAAAACGGCGTCACGGAGTTTTTGGCAGTTGTTCTGGGAAACAATCATCGCATGCTGAACATATTCAAGGGCCTTGGATCAACGGCTAAATTTGCAGCAGCAGGAGAGTTGAACGTTCGGGTTCCGCTGTTTTGCGACCCTGCTGACTATCCGCAGACGCCTGTCGGTGATGTCTTCCGGCAG
>JAJFHC010000032.1 GCA_021775835.1 Hyphomicrobiales bacterium
CATGGCGTTGGCGGTGGTCGGCGCGATCCTGACACTAACCGCAACGCATCTGGTCACTAGGCATGATTGTTTGCCGGACAAAAGATAGGTTTTACTTCAAGGGACCTATCGATTGTCGAATGTGGCCCAGAGATTGACGGCCTCAGGTCCCGACAGGGTGTTGGCAATCTCGAAACCCAACTTCTGTCTGGCAGCGATCTGTCCCAATCCTGCGCGATCTACTTCTGACTGGTTGACGATGACGTCGTCTGTGGCACCATCGGGTGCAATGCATCCCTGTCCATTGTTTAAGTTATAGTATATTACAGTTCCGTATTTCATGTATTTGATTTCGTTATTAAAATGTTCTCCTTACCCAGAGAACTCCGGGTGGAATAATGGTTCAGATTCTTGAAAAAGCGTAGATCGGGACACTATGCCCGTTTGGCCATTACAAAACTGGCTCTTAATTCCTATACAAAACTATGTGGCCATGCAGCGTCGGAAAAACAAGGGACGTGGCACATAGTCCTTCGAATTCATTTGTCGATGGGTATGGCTATCGAGATCCGTTCACTTCAACTGATAAAAACACTATGAGGCTCGCAAAATATATGGCGAGCACAAGACAAGAGTCGACGCCCATACCGTATACGCGACATTTCCTGCGCATCAGAAAGCCAATCAGATAACTGGAATCACGCTTTGCGGTCAGTGAGACAGGAAAACAGGCGTGGTCATATTCATGAGCACATGCTGCGTGATACCGCCGAAGACGAACTCTCTGAACCGGTTGTGCCCATAACCGCCGATGACCAGCAAATCACATTCCCGATGTTTGACCCGGTCCAGAATGACTTCGCCGTCCGTACGGTTGTCGTGGTGCACTTGATGGACTTCTACGGGGACGTCGTGACGGGCGAGAGCTGTGGCAATGTCGTCTGCCGGCGTGAAGGAACGACCTTCCGCAGACGATGGTGTGTCGATGGTCGTGAGTTCCACGTAGTCGGCCTGACGTAAGATCGGCAGTGCATCAAAAGTTGCACGGGAAGCTTCTCCACGTCCGTTCCAACCGATCAGAACACGGTGCCCAATTTTCGTAGATTGGTCGTTGAATGGCACCAGGATTGTCGGCCTCTTTGCATTGAACAAAAGGCTTTCAGGCACGCCAGAACGCGCCATCCAGTCTTCCTCAGGATTGGCCTGGCTGGTGATTACAAGATCGGTGCTCGCTGCAAGTTCGACAACGGTACGATCAATGCCCAAGACCCCCGCTTCAATGCAGCGCCACTCTGAAGGTACACCCTGATTTTTCGTATGCTTTGCGAACTCATTGGCGATTGCATCGGCGCGTCCGTGGAGCATTTTCTCTTCGGCCTCGAAAACTTTTGGTGAATACTCTCTCGCCAAAGCGGCATAAACATCAATTGGCGGAATTACGGTGATGCCGACGAGATGGGCGCCTTGCGCCAAAGCAAGTGGTAATGCGACATTCATCAGGGCAGGCACACGATCCACGTGTGGAAAGTAAACCATGATGGTCTTGTATGACATTGGCGGCTCCTTGCGCATGAGTATTGCGGCAGACTAGGGGCCGGGAAATGTCCGCGCCTTGATGTTGGTCAACAAAACAATGGCTGTATTGCTTTGGGGCCGTTCGTCATGCCGAATGCGGCCTGCGTCCAGAACTGACTGACACAAAAAGCGAGGCTGGAGCCAAAAACGTAGAGAGGCACACCGCGGCATGCCCCTTTCTGTTTGTCGGACGGAGAGCGTCCGATATTCTGACAGCTTCAAATCATGCTTCGGATTTGATCTTGATTTTTTTCACTTTCTCTTCCAGTTCCGCCGGCTTTTCGATCTTCAAGGACAGGACACCATCTTTGAACGTGGTTTCAACCTTGTCTGGATCAACGTCGAAACCCAGCGGAATTGAACGATAAAAACTGCCCGATGACCGTTCGATCAAATGGTAGTTCTTTTCTTTTTCCTCGCGTTCGGTTGTCTTCTCGCCCTTGATCACCAGAGTTTCATTGGTCACGGTGACATCGATCTGATCTTTGTCGACACCGGGAATTTCCGCGACGATCTCGACAACCTTGTCTGTTTCGCTGACATCAATTTTAGGGCTCAGGAAACCAGAACCATTGTTATTGGATGCAGCGAACCCGTCCGGGATCATGCTCTTGAAATCTTCGAATACGCGATCAAGGTCGCGCTGCAGCGTCTGAAATCCAAACCCCTTGTCGTCGTCTTTGTTCCAAAGGGAAGGTAACATTGAGTGTCTGGACATCTTTGTTCTCCTAATGTTGGAAACGGACTTGCCGTCAGACCTGGATGTTAGGGCATTGAACCCAGTCAACCTTGATCTGCGTCAATTTAACCCGCGCGCGCTCTTGCACGGCACGCCGTATGTACTTCTCAAGTGCCTGTGCGGCAGACCGGCAATACTACAAAGCCGTACCCCCGGGAAATTGTCGGTTTGATTGAGTCAACGGCATCGAACACCTTGATCTGGGTCTGCGTTAAGCGCCGGGTCATGTTTCATGGCTCGCACCTTCTCTGCGCTATCTTTGTTTTCCTGGTCGAGTGGCGCAAGCGCCTCGTTCAATGCGTCGAGGACCTTGGAACGAAGTCCCGCAATCACTCGTGTGGTGGGACGCCTGATCACAGCATTCTCGTTCATACGTTTGTGCGACGAGGCGACTAGATCTTTGGCAATTTCAGGCCGGTTGTTGACAAGGAAGCGCCTGAAGACCTGGTCAGCTTCTGCACCAACGGTATCAAGAAAATGTTTCCCACGCCCTTCGAAGTGAAGAAGACCAATCATTGGCCGGATCGCCAACTTCATGTCCTTTTGATCAAGCCGGCAAAAAATGCCTGAATGAGAAGCAGATTTGTGCGTTGGGCAATTGCCCAAACTAACTGTCCTGCAGGTGTCAATCCACCTTGACGCATATCAATCTGGAAGGCGCCGAATTCTGCAACGCTGATCGTGAGTTTGGAAAAAGAAACACGGTGACGGGATATGTGTTGGAATGCGACTGTCTCGATCACCATGGTGGCAATTGGTGGGGCCGTCACGGGAGTGGCCATAACGCGCAAGCAACCGCCAGCGATCTGGTTGACGCTTGGATACTTCACCATAATGGAGGCGCTTCAAGCGGTGGGCTATGCCGTAGTCGATCAATGCGGCACAACAAGCAATCAGGCGATTACACTGCTGTCCTACCTCCATATTGTCTTTCAACCTTTTTTTATAAACGCATTTGCCATGGAGTTGGTGCCGGATTGTGTGAAGGCACGGCTACGGCGCGGGGTCTACCTGTGCTGCGCAGCCTCGTCGGTTGTGATGTTGGCGCAACTCTACCCTTTCGAGTGGGCCGGCAGCTGTCGCGTCGGCTCGGCATTGTGTGCGGCTGAACTTTGTCTGGCGTCAGGTGAATGGCACATAGCTTGGAACATCCCCTACAACGGCCTCCTGCTTCCCCTGGAGGATGCCTTGGGAATTCATGCGGGGTTTCCGACCTACATGCTGGTGGGTTTTGCCGTGCCGCTGGTCTATGGGGCGTGGCGCTTTGTAATCTTCCACGCTATTGCCGGACCTATGCTGGCCAACGCCCTGACCGCCAATCCCAATGAGGCGCCTGCCGTCTGGTGCATTTTTTCCATTGGCATTCTGATGATCGGGTTGAGCCCCATGATCCGCCGGCGGTTTGAAATCTCGAACTGGTGGATCTGGCCCGCATCCTGGCAACACTGAACCACATGAAATCTCATGGGCGCACGGCTTGACCGAGATCAATGTGGTTCCTTTGGTTTTTCCGTTTGACTGGGATGAGTTCAAAACCCGGTTGCAAATCAAGATGGAAACGCGAAATGTCACATAAAAGAATGTTGTTTCATTCGGCCGCTCGCGAGAAAATCCTACGCGGCACGTCTGCGCTTGCGGATGCAGTGCGGGTAACATTGGGTCCCAAATCGAAATCGGTACTGATTGAAAGAAAATGGGGTGCGCCGATTATCTGTGATGACGGTGTGACGATTGCCAAGGAAGTGGACCTTCCGGACGCCGAGGAAAATCTGGGCGCACAGATGTTGCGGCAGGCTGCGGAGAAGACCGGTGAGTTCGTTGGTGACGGCACAAGCACGTCAACTATTCTGGCTCATGCCATTTTCGCCGACGGTCTCCGCAATGTGGTCGCCGGCGCAAGCGGCATTGACGTCAAGCGTGGACTGGACCGCGGACTTGCGATTGCCGTCAAAGCTCTGAAGGCACTGTCGGAGCCAGTTAAGACGCGTACGGAAAAAATGCAGGTCGCAACCATTTCCGCTCACAATTCGGACCTGATCGGCAACCTTGTTGCCGATGCCATGGAAAAGGTTGGCGATGAAGGGATCATTACGGTCGAAGAATCGAAAACCACTGAAACCATCCTTGACGTTGTCGAGGGCATGCAATTCGACCGTGGCTACATCTCGCCTTACTTCGTCACGGATGCAGAAAAAATGGAGGCGGTGTATGACGACCCCTTCGTTTTATTGTGCGATCGCAAGATTGGAATTTTGAAGGATCTGATGCCTCTGCTTGAACAGATTGCAAAGAGTGGTAAGCCGCTGCTGATCATCGCTGAAGATGTTGAGGGAGAAACCCTGGCAACTATGATCGTCAATCATGTGCGCGGCGTTTTGCACTGCGTGGCGGTCAAAGCACCGGGCTTTGGCGACCGGCGCAAAGCAATGTTGGAAGACATCGCCATTCTGACCGGCGGTCAGGTCTTGTCCGAAGATGTCGGTATCAAACTGGAAAATGTCAAACTGGAACAGCTTGGGCGCGCCAAACGGGTTGTGAGCGACCGTGAACACACCACGATCATTGGCGGTCTGGGTGAGAAGGCGGCGATCGATGCGCGAACCGCCAACATCCGCGCGCAGATCCGCGATACTAAAAGCGACTACGACCGCGAAAAACTTGAGGAGCGGATGGCGAAACTGGGCGGTGGTGTTGCCGTCATCCGCGTTGGGGCGCCCTCGGAAAGCGAGATGAAGCGCAGCAAGGAGGCGCTGGATGACGCGATCAATGCAACCAAGGCAGCGGTTGCCGAGGGGATTGTGCCCGGCGGCGGTTTGGCTCTAATCCGTTGTACGAAGGCAATTGCCGCGCAGGAAGAAAAGTCCAACGGCGACGAAAAGACCGGTTTGCAGATATTGCGGCGTGCCCTCAGCGCGCCGGCCCGTCAAATTGCAGAGAACTCGGCCGTTGACGGCGGGGTCGTGGTTGCCAAAATGCTCGAAAGCAAGGGCAATTACGGGTTTGATGCCGGACGTAATGAATATGTCGACCTCGTCAAGGCAGGCATCATCGATCCCACGAAGGTGGTTCGCGTTGCGCTGGAGAACGCCGTGTCGGTTGCCAGTGTACTGTTGTTGACCGAAGCGACGATCACTGAGTTGCCCGAACCGGAAAAGGCTCCTGTCCCGCAACCTGAAATGATGATGTAGGTTTTAGTTTCGCAGTTCACAATATCAAAGCCTTGATAGTGAGTTAGCGGGCTTTGTTACGGCTCCGTCGTAAACAGCGTTTTGCTGAGTAGAACGTCAAAGTTGGTTTCACATGACAGAAGGCACCAGATGACCGTCACACTGAAGTTTTGTGGTGCGGCACGGACAGTGACCGGTTCGTGTTTTTGGCTGAGAACCCCGAAATACAGTTTTCTGGTTGATTGCGGTCTGTTCCAGGGTACGAAGACTGTTAGACAGTTGAATTACGAACCATTCCCCTTCGACCCGGCCAAGATCGATTTTGTACTGCAGACCCATGCGCACATTGACCATTCGGGCCTCCTGCCGAAGCTCCACAAGGCCGGGTTTTCCGGCCCCGTCTACATGACGGGCGGGACCCTCGACCTGTTGTCGTTCATGCTGCCGGACAGTGGCTACATCCAGGAAATGGAGGTCAGGCAACTCAACGAACGCAACGTTCGTCACGGCAAGGCCCAGGTTACCCCCATCTACACGCGCGACGATGCCGAGCAGTGCCAGAAGAACTTTCAGCCGGTCGAGTATGAGACCTGGCTGGACATAAACGATGAGGTCCGCGTTCGTTATTGGAATGCGGGGCATATTCTGGGATCAGCGTCGATCGAACTGGAGATAGCCGCTGTGACCCCAGAGCGCAGGCTTCTGCGGGTTTTGTTTTCAGGCGACATCGGTCCGGATCACAAATTGTTCCACCCGGACCCTGAGGCCTCTTCGGATTTCGATTATGTCGTCTGCGAGTCGACCTATGGAGGCCGCAACCGGGTGCGTGCGAGTGGCGCAAAAAGAAGGGCGCTGCTAGAGCGCGAAGTCAATGACGCTCTCGCCAATGATGGCGTCCTCATAATCCCTTCATTCGCTGTCGAACGCAGCCAGGAGTTGCTGGCTGATCTGACGATACTGCAAAAAAAGGCGGCAATTCCGTCTGGTCCGATATTTCTCGATTCACCCATGGCAATCCGCGCGACCCGCGTATTTCAAAGCCATGCCGGCGATCTTGAAGAACTCGATGAGGATCCGGATCTGCTGGACAATCCGAATTTTCATTTCACAGAGAGCGTGGAACAGAGCAAATCGATTAATCGGGTGAGCAGTGGCGCCATCATCATGGCGGCAAGCGGCATGTGTGATGCTGGACGAATCCGGCATCATCTCAGGCATCGGTTATGGAGCAAGAAGACAACGGTCCTGATCGTCGGTTATCAGGCCGAGGGGTCTTTGGGCCGACTGCTGCTTGATGGCAAGAAGACAGTCAGAATACAGGGACACAGCATTCAAGTGCGTGCCAGGATCAGGGAGATCGATGCTTATTCCGGGCACGCCGATTGCACCGAATTGAAGGAATGGCTGCTCGACAGAAGACCAATCACGAAGGGCGTGTTTCTCGTCCATGGTGAGGAGACTCAGGCGTTGGCAATGCGCGATCTTCTCGTTGAGTCGGGGCTTAAGAAGAGCAACATATTTGTTCCTGCCATCGACAACGAAGTGGACCTGACGACGGCGGAAAAGCGTGTTCATCTGGACGTTGCAGAGCCCAGGATTTTGCCGCAGGAAGTAGCCGGGCTCGACTGGCACAATGACCTGGCACAGTTTCAGATCGATCTGCGTGAAGCGTTCGAACAAGCAGCGGACAAGCGTTCGCGCAACATCTTGATGCGCCGCCTGCGCCGCGCTTTGGAACAGTAGTCGTCTGTTCTAAGCTGCCAAGCGCTGAGATGACACTGGAGTGATTCATGCGAAGAACATTAGTGACTGGAGCCCTTGGGCAAATCGGCTCTGAGCTTGTGCCGGCCTTGCGCGACAGATTCGGGGTTGATGGCGTCGTTGCTTCGGATCTGCGCATGATGCCGACGGGTGTAGCAGCAGAAGGCGGGATCTACGAGCATGTGGATTGCACCCAGCCTCAGCAGATCCTGGAGATCGTGCGCCGTCACGATGTTGGCACGATATATCATCTTGCGGCGCTTCTCTCTGCGGTCGCTGAAGACAAGCCGCAGGTGGCCTGGAGTGTCAACATGAATGGTCTCTACGATGTGCTTGAGGTTGCGCGTCAATACGATTGTGCAGTTTTCTTTCCCAGTTCAATTGGCGCCTTCGGTCCTGCAACGCCGCATGACAAAACTCCACAGGTCACGATTCAGCGCCCAACAACTATGTACGGCGTTACCAAGGTCGCGGGTGAACTGTTGTGCGACTATTATGCTCAGCGCTTTGGTATCGACACGCGCGGTTTGAGGTTGCCCGGGTTGATTTCATCTGTCGCTCTGCCGGGGGGCGGGACGACCGACTACGCCGTCGACATTTTTTACAACGCCGTTCGTTACAATCACTACACGTGTTTTTTGCACCCCGATACGCGTCTCGACATGATGTACATGCCCGATGCAATACGGGCCATGATTGAGCTCATGGAGGCGGACCCCAGCCAGCTTAACCACCGCAACGCCTACAATGTAACCGCGATGGATTTCACACCGGACGAACTCGCCTTCGAAATTTCAAAGCACGTGGCTGGATTTTCTGTCGACTATGAGGTTGATCCGGTTCGACAGGCGATCGCGGATTCATGGCCGCGGTCACTTGACGACAGCGCGGCCCGTGCCGACTGGGGTTGGCTTCCCGATTATAGCATTGAGACAATGTGCGCGGATATGCTCGAACGATTGGGTCAGAAACTCAGATCAGCGCGATGACTACGTACACACACCTCAAGCGGAGAACAAAATGCCTCACGCAAATTTGGAGAACCTGCTGGCATCAGCGATACACGAAAGGAAGGCGACCGGGACCCTGAAAGGTCATGAGAACGTCATAGAAGCAGTGCTTCCAGCAGGCGAGGGCAGGGGTCCGAGGTTTTTGCTTGAGGGCCATGGCAAGAAGCCCTTTATACGCATGAATTCCAATAGCTATCTGGGGATGTCGTTTGAGAATGACGTGGTCGCTGTCGAAGAAGCGGCCGTGCGGAATTTCGGTACCGGACCCGGGGCTGTGCGCTTCATCAGTGGAACATGGTCCCCGCATGTAAAGCTCGAACGCCGGCTTGCTGAATTCCACGGACGCGATGCAGCGATGATCTTCAGTTCAGCCTATGCCGCCGTCATGGGCATCCTGCCGCAACTGATTACCGGTGAAACAGTGGTCATCAGTGATGAGCTCAATCACAACTGCATTATCAATGCGATCCGACTTGCCACAGAAGCCGACAAGCGAATCTATCGTCATCTCGACATGACGGAGCTCGAACAGCATCTGAACACCACGAGCGGGAGCGCCCGCCGCGCCATCATCGTGACCGACGGTATATTCAGCATGCGCGGTGATCATGCACCGCTGGACAGGATCGTCGAACTGGCGAACAGATACGATGCCGCATTCCCGGAAAACGTTCTGGTGGTGGTCGACGATTCTCACGGCGTTGGCGCCTTCGGGCAGAGCGGACGTGGGACAGAAGAATACACTGGGTGCGATCCGGTTGATCTTCTGATCGGGACGCTTGGCAAAGCGTTCGGGGTCAATGGTGGCTATGTCGCCACAAGTGGGACGATTGTCGATTATCTGCGTGAAACATCGCCTTTCTATATCTACTCAAATCCGATAACGCCGGGTGAGGCTGCCGCCGCCGTCAAAGCCATAGATCTGTTGGATAGCGCCAATGGTCTTGGGTTGCTGGCGCACCTGCGGGACATGACGTCGAAGTTTGAAGGGGGTTTGAGAAAGTTGGGTTTCGAAACCATCCGAGGCGCCCATCCGGTCGTACCCTTAATGGTTCGTGACACTGAGCGGACTTCGACACTTGTCGAGCATTTGCGCGAACGCGGTATTCTCGCCACTGGATTGAACTATCCAGTGGTACCAAAAGGCGACGAGGAAATCCGCTTCCAGATTTGCGCCGATCACACGCCAAAAGATGTGGATGAAGTGCTCGATGTATTGAGCCGATTCAACCGGGGTAGCCCCACCTGACACCATGACAACGGATGATGCCCATGTCTGATCAGCCTGGCGCTATGGTCAACTCAGTCTGATTTGTCGATCGCTTTCGTTGCGGGACCTTCCAAATCCCGCAAGATATCCAACGGTAGCGGGAAGACGATGGTGTTCGATCGATCACCGGCGATGGTCTGGAGCGTGGTGAGATATCTGAGCTGCATGGCCTGGTGCCTGCCGGAGAGAACTTCCGCAGCCTGCAAGAACTTCTCTGCAGCCTGAAACTCGCCTTCGGCATCAATTACCTTGGCGCGGCGCAGGCGTTCGGCTTCGGCCTGCTTTGCGATCGCCCGGATCATGCGGTCGTCGAGGTCCACATGTTTGAGTTCGACGTTCGTGACCTTGATGCCCCAGGCATCGGTCTGCGTGTCGAGGATGTGCTGAATGTCCGTGTTCAACTGCTCGCGCGATGCCAGCATTTCGTCGAGTTCATGCTGGCCGAGCACCGAACGTAAGGTGGTCTGTGCCAGTTGGCTGGTCGCCATCATGAAGTCCTCGACCTGAATGATCGCCTTCTGGGCGTCGATTACCCTGAAATATACAACGGCATTGACCTTGACCGAGACGTTGTCGCGCGAGATCACGTCTTGTTCGGGCACATCGTGAACCCGCGTTCGCAGATCGACACGGACCATTTGCTGGATGATCGGGATGACGATTATCAACCCCGGGCCCTTCACCTTCCAGAAGCGGCCAAGCATGAACACGACACCGCGTTCGTACTCGCGCAGGACCTTGAACGCGGACAAAACAATCAAAAAGGGGATCAGGATAACAAGTATCCATGACTGTTCGAGGATCTCGATCATGGTAGAATATCCTTCTGTTTTTCTGACACGACGAGTGTCAGGCCGTCTCTGGCGTTCACGTTGACTGTGTCTCCGGGGGTGAGTGTTGCCTTGGCGCGTGCATTCCAAATTTCTCCGTGTGCCCGGACCCGACCGGTGTCGCCAGACCATTCGATGACGACGGCTCGACTGTCGATAAGTTCTTCGGGACCCGTCACCACGGCGCGTTTACGCGCACGCATCATCATCATCATGACGAACAGGAACAACCCGGAACTCACAGCGGCGATGGAGCCGATCAGCAGGCCTGAAACCTCAAATTCAGGGACGTCCGTATCCATCAGCATAATCGATCCGAGGACAAATGCCGCCGCTCCCCCAAGCCCGAGGGCACCGAAGCTGGGGACGAAAGCTTCCGATGTCATGAGAGCGGCGCCCAGGAGAATGAGCGCCAGACCCGCATAATTGACGGGCAGAACCTGAAACGCGTAGAGCGCCAGGAGAAGGCATATGGCGCCGGCAACGCCCGGTATGACCATGCCCGGGCTATAGAATTCGAAAAGCAGGCCGTACAATCCGATCAACATCAGGATGTAGGCCAAGTTGGGGTTTGTAATCACGCCAAGAAACCGTGTTCGCCAGTCGGCTTCGTAACGGGCAAGCGTCAGGCCCTTGGTGGATAGCGACACGGTCCCGATGGTCAGCCTTACCGCGCGTCCGTCGAGTTGTGTGAAGAGCGTGGCGACATCCGGCGCGACGAAATCGATTACACTTTGTCCGAGCGCATCTTCGGCGCTGAGGCTGGCGGCTTCGCGTACAGCCTCTTCGGCCCACTCCACGTTGCGCCCGCGCATTTGCGCCAGCGAACGGATATAGGCAACGGAGTCGCTGACGGACTTGTCGGCAAGCGTCGGGTGGCTCGGTTTCTTGTCCTGTTCCTTCTTGTCCGAAGATGGCGATGCGGGAAGTCCACCGCCAATCTGAACCGGTGTTGCCGCCCCTAGATTTGTCCCGGGAGCCATTGCGGCCACATGGGTGGCGTAAAGGATGTAAGTGCCGGCGCTTGCAGCCCTTGCCCCGCTGGGTGCGACGTAGCCGACCACCGGTATTGAGGAGGCCAGGATATCGCGTACGATGTCGCGCATGGAGCTATCGAGGCCGCCGGGTGTATCCAGGCGTAAAACGACGAGTTTGGCATTGCGTTCACGGGCGTCCTGGAGGCCGCGAGAGACATGATCGCTGGCGGCCGGGCCGATTGCGCCCTCGACATCGATCAGGAGGGCTTCCGGTACGCTCTGCGCAACCGCGAGATCGTGAACCGGTGCCCACAGCAACACCAGCAAACACACGAACATCGATATGGCCATGCCTGACGAAACGTGTCTGTGCTGTGTCTTCACTTCCAATCCTTCGAGAGCCGAGCGCCAATCTTCTGAATGCTGGTTTGATATGAACAGTCCTGATCAGGAAAGGCCGAATAGCAACGCATTTCCGTGCTCTGAACGCGTTGAACCCTAGACCAATCAGATTATCGGGCCTTGACGTGGGTCAATGATGTGAAATTGACCGAGATCAAGACGGCTTTCGAACTATGCGTGTTCTACTCAAGAAATATAATGTCAACGCAATATGGTTTTATGTCATGAGCTTATTTGGGCCAGGTCGTTTTCTTTTCACAGTGATTGTAATGAGTTCACTGGGGTGTGCCGCGTGGCAATCCGACGGCTTCGCCGAAACTGAACTCAGTACCGGTGCGCGAGCTGATATCGGCCTTGAAATAGCGCAAATGTGGTGCAGGCAATGTCACGTGGTTGAGCCGGAAGGGGCTGGTTTCGTACAAAGTGATGTGCCGACATTCGACGAAATTGCCAATTTTTCTGATCAGTCAATTCAGAACGTCGAAAACTTCATGCAAAATCCACATCCGCCGATGCCCAGGTTGAATCTGTCACGCGAAGTGATGCGCAATCTGGCCACATACATCTTGTCGCTTAAGCGGGAGAACGGGAATTGATTTCCGGATGTAACCGGCTCTTACAGCCTGGATCTACCGAAATGAGACTGTTTCTCCTGGATAGACAACTTGGCCGACGGACTTGAGGTCTGCGCTATGAAATCAATGATCCTGGCAAAAGCGGGGGGACCGCTTGAACTTGCAGAGAGGGATATCCCTCGGCCAGGTCAGGATCAAATTCTGGTAAAAGTAACCGCCTGTGGCGTGTGTCGAACGGATTTGCATCTGGTCGACGGAGAATTGCCTGACACCCGGCTTCCTATTATTCCAGGCCATGAAGTCATCGGCACGATTGTGGCTATGGGATCTAAGGTCGGAGGGTTTTGTCCGGGACAGCGCGTCGGTATTCCATGGCTTGGCAAGACGTGCCAGTCGTGCTGGTACTGCCAGCATGAGCGGGAAAACCTTTGTGACAGTCCCGAATTCACCGGGTATACGATCAATGGCGGCTTCGCGGAATACATCGTCGCGGACAGCCGGTATTGCTTCGCAATCCCCGACGGTTACAGCGATGCGGAAGCAGCACCGCTGCTTTGTGCCGGGTTGATCGGGTACCGAAGCCTGCGGGCTGCGGGTTCTGGCAACAATCTCGGAATCTATGGGTTCGGCGCAGCTGCACACATCGTGGCTCAAGTAGCCAAATTCGAAAACTGGAGAGTGTATGCTTTCACGCGGCCTGGTGACACGGCAGCCCAGGAATTCGCTCGAATGGTTGGCGCGGATTGGTCGGGCTCATCGGATACCGCTGCGCCGGAGCCGCTAGACGCCGCGATAATCTTCGCTCCCGTCGGTTCGCTCCTGCCGGCGGCATTGCAGGCGACACGCAAGGGTGGGACTGTTGTTTGTGGCGGTATTCACATGAGCGACATACCGTCGTTTCCCTATTCCATTCTGTGGGGCGAGCGGACAGTCAGATCCGTGGCCAATCTGACCCGCCGTGATGCCTCGGAATTCCTTGAATTGGCACCACGCATTCCAATCAGAACGCAGGTCGAAACATTTGAACTCGAAGACGCCAACGTTGCACTTGACCGGCTTCGGTCCGGCAGGCTGTCCGGCGCCGCCGTGCTTGTGATGTAGTCCTCGATCTTGGACCGGAACGGTGGAGACGATGCGTCTGCACAGATCTCAAAAGCTACAAGCGAAACTGGGTAAAGGTCGAGTTGTGGTCCGGGTGCCTTTATCCACGGCCATTCAGACAGCTACGTTGCTCAGTACGGCGAAGCCCAGTGTAGTGCACAGTGCCGCGGTGATTGCGATGGCAACGACGTCAATGATTGCGCCGGCCCGTAACATTTGATGTGCTGTAACGGCACCGCTGCCGAAAATGATGGCATTGGGCGGGGTTGCCACGGGCAGCATGAAGCCAAGTGATGCGGCAAGAGCGACCGGCAATGTCAACAGGAGCGGATCGACACCGATGCCAATGGCCATTGCCGCTGAAATCGGCAGGAAAATGGCCGCCATCGCGGTGTTGCTCGCGAGCTCGCCGAGATAGACAACGACAATCATCACAATAAGCACCAGCCAGACGAACGGAAGAACACCAATACGCACGAGCCCATTTGAAATCGTATCGACAAGACCCGTTTGCGCCATCGCCGCCGCGAGTGCCAATCCGCCGCCAAATAAAATGAGGACATCCCATCGCAGCTTAACCGCCTCATTCCAGGACAGCAGATATTCATTCCTCGACCACCGGACGGGGATTACGAACAAGAGAACTGCAGCCATCATGGCGATGCCGGCGTCAGACAGCGCAAGATCCGGAAGGAACTTCGAGATCAATGGACGAAACACCCACCCGGCTGCGGTCAATGCCATCAGTACGGCGACCAGAGCTTCACCACGAGACAGGGAAGGGAGGACTGCGGCATCTGCCCTATACGCGTCGTTCCGCGGTTGTTCGTGTATCGCTGAAACAGGGAAAACGAGCCTGGTCAAAATCAGCCAGGTCACGGGCAACAGCACTGCGACGATCGGAAGTCCCACCATCATCCATTGCGCAAAGCCGATCTTTACGCCGTAGGTTTCGCTCATGAAGCCGGCAAACAGAGCATTGGGCGGGGTGCCGATCAATGTCCCCATACCACCGATTGTGGCGGCATAGGCGATCCCCAGCATCAGTGCGGCAGAGAATCCGGCGAGGGGAGGCCCATCCTCGAGGCTTGAGCCGTTTGTTTGAGCTGTGACGATCGACTGCCCGATCGGGAGCATCATCATGGCCGTTGCCGTGTTGCTGACCCACATGCTCAGAAACGCCGTGACGACCATCATGCTGAATATCAACGACGACGGTGTCTTTCCACCAAACCGCAGACAGTGCATCGCAATGCGCTTGTGCAGGTTCCACCGTTCCATGGCATGCGCAAGCATGAAGCCGCCGAGAAACAGAAATATCAATGGATGCGCGTAGGATGCTGCAGTGTTCTTCAGATCGGATATCCCGAGCAGAGGGAACAGGATCACCGGCAGGAGTGCAGTTATCGCCAACGGTACAGCCTCTGTCATCCACCATATAGCCATAAGCATTGCGACAAGAGCTACGGCCCACGCCTGTGGTGACATGCCCGCAGGAGGCGGTACCAGCATCAGAGCGAGGAACAGGCCGGTACCCGCAAAGAGACCAATATGTCCCGCGAGGATCCGTCCATCAAATTTCCTTTCGACTATTGGCACAAGGGCCTCCATCGACGTTGTTTTTGGCTCCCCACAAGTGTTAAGGCGCGTACCAATACAATCCATGACGTGGATCAAAGTTGTAGCCGCTGCTATGGAGACGTTCTGACAATCTCTTCAAGGTCGCCAGGCCTAAGACGTGGATGGAGCTGGTCCGCAACACACGGCAAGAGAACCGGTTGTTCATCAGTGGGGATCTGACGTATTTACCATTCGTCCCTCTAGTCAGCGAAGAATGCTGAGGCGGAACAGTGTTTTAGCTCGCCTGGTTCGAGAGTCGCTCAGGCGCAACTGTGGGGCGAGGACAAACCTCATCTCACAGTGGCGGTTTTGGATGATTCAAGGCTTTGCTGAATTGACGTGCGTCAACGCACGTTTTGCAGGAGTTCGTTAGTCAACGGAAACCACGTCATTCTGGAGTGTGGAGCTTTCTAACCGCTGAGAGGTGTTTTGAAAATGGAACAGGCATCGCCAAGAAGAAACCGGCTGACACCCTGGTACATAGGCGTGGCAATTGTGATCGTCAGTGTTTTTTATACGGGATACAAAATGTTTGCCGGGAACTGTCCTGAACCGGAGGTCTTGGATTTCGGTGTTCTGATAGTCATTCCTTTCGTGTACTTGGTCCTCATGTATCTCACCTTCACAAGCCAAAAATAGCTGCTTTGAATTTGAATGGGAAATTAAGCACGTGCGAGAGTCCTAAGAGTCCGCGTCGGACAAGAAATGTGACCGTCAACAATCAAATGGGAGATCAGAAGAATGCCGGACAGAGAGAAAAGCCTAAACAATTTACAGACTGCACTTTCGATGGAGTTGGCAGCAGTTCACCAATATCTTCTTCATGCACACGTTCTTGACGGTTGGGGGCTTGATCGGCTGGCAGTGAAAATGCGCGAGGAAATGAATGAAGAATTGGGCCACGCCCAAATGTATATCGAACGTATCATGTTTCTAAAAGGTGCCCCCGTTGTGCAAGCAGCCAAGACACCGCAACTGGCTTCCTCTTTGGAAAACATGTTCAATGCAGATCTCAAGGATGAACAAGACGCGATTGCGTTTTATACCAAGGCCGCTCAAACCGCTTCAGAGCATGGTGATATTGGGACACGAACACTCTTTGAACAAGTAGCGCTTGATGAAGAGGGCCACTTTGCGTGGCTTGAGCTTCAGCTCGATCTTCTTGGGCGGATGGGCGAACCGGCTTTCATCGGCAAACACATGAGTGTGTCGGGCGGCGAAGGGCAACAATAAACAATCCGGAATTCTGCTGATGAGTGCGTGCACTTTTGTACCGCGCTAGCCATGGTTCGAGATCGGCCTGCCGGGCATCATTCATGGTACGGTTTTCGCGACTTCAGATTTCCAAAGTCCAATGGAAGCCAGGAGGTTGCGAACGTCTCATCAGAAAACTTTGAGCAATTCCTTCATCTGGCCAGGGCGACGGACCACATATTGCCGGTCAGAACCGGCATAGATTGAATGTCGCTCTCACACTTGGGAAACGCGATCTGTAGCGCGCGCGGCCGCAACCATGGGAACGTGTGTGCTGAGGATTGATCAGAATCAAAAGGTCTGCAGAAGACATGTGATCAAATCTACCCGACTAACCACAAACTTTTGCCCTTTGTTTCGGGCATATGAAGGGAATAGAGGCACCATGTCGGCATTACCGAGTTACGTGCACGGGGCCAGTGACATTACGCTTCTGCCTTACACGGTCGGCACTTGCTTCGATCAAACGGCACAGTGTTTCGGCGATCACGATGCTCTCGTCATCCCTTATCAAGACATCGACTGGACTTGGTCCCAACTTAAGGCCGAAGTGGATGCGTATGCGGCTGGATTTCTGGCGTTGGGTCTGGAGCCGGGCCAGCGCTTGGGCATCTGGGTGCCCAACTGCTGGGAGTGGGTCGTAACCCAGTTCGCCAGCGCCAAAGCTGGCCTGATCCTGGTCAACATCAATCCGGCATATCGTCTCAGTGAACTGGAGTACGCTCTTGAGAGAACCGGTTGCAGCGCGCTTATCACGGCACCAAGCCTGAAGTCCAGCAACTACATTGACATGCTTTACGAACTACTGCCGGAACTCTCCAGGGCACAACCGGGCGCGCTACAGGATGGGAAATTTCCCGAATTGAACACCGTGATCCGCCTGGGTTCAGAGAAAAGCAACGGCTTTGTCAATTTCCACTCTATTCCCGGCTTGGCGAAACTGGAACACTTTGAACGCCTTACTGAGTTGGCGCAGACCCTGCAATTCGACGATCCGATAAACATCCAGTTCACGTCCGGTACTACCGGCGCGCCCAAGGCGGCGACGCTTACTCACCACAATATCGTCAACAATGCTTACTTCGTCGGCCTACAGATGAAACTGAACGCGGACGACAGGTTGTGCATCCCGGTCCCCATGTATCATTGTTTCGGTATGGTGCTGGGAACGTTGTGCTGCGCCTTGCACGGAGCGGCAATGGTATTTGCTGCACCCGGATTTGACGCGCACGAAGTAATCAAGGTGCTTCAGGACCAACGCTGCACGGTGTTGCACGGCGTTCCCACCATGTTCATCGGCGAGCTCGATCAGGCTGATTTCAAGGACTACGATTTCAGCACCCTCCGGACAGGCATTATGGCTGGAGCTCCGTGTCCGGTTGAGTTGATGAAACGGGCCATCAACGAGATGCATCTCAACGAAATCACCATTGCCTACGGCATGACTGAGACAGGCCCGGTGAGTTTCCAGACGTCGGTCGACGACAGCGAGGAGCGACGCGTCACTACTGTAGGCCGCGTGCTGCCGCATATTGAAATCAAGATTGTTGATGACGAGGGTCGCATCGTGCCTCGGGGACATTCGGGCGAACTTCTGACACGCGGCTATTGTGTAATGCCTGAGTACTGGCAGGACCCGCACAAAACATCAGAAGCGATTGACAAGGCACGCTGGATTGCCAGTGGCGACATCGCAACCCTTGATGACGATGGCTACTGCCAGATTGTCGGTCGGATCAAGGACATGCTCATTCGTGGTGGCGAGAACATTTTTCCGCGCGAGATCGAGGAGTTCCTCTATCAGCATCCAAAGATCGAGCAGGCTGAAGTAATCGGCGTACCGGATGCCAAATACGGTGAGCAGGTATGTGCCTGGATAAAGTTACGAGAAGGCGAAGTCGCGAGCGAAGATGAAGTCATACAGTTCTGCAAAGGCAAAATTGCTCATTTCAAAGTCCCGAAGTATGTCAAGTTCGTCGACAGTTTTCCGATGACGGTAACCGGAAAAGTGCAGAAATACATCATGAAGGAAATGATGAACACGGAGTTGGAAGGCGCCTGACCTCTGCCGAGGTTAGTTCGGGCCGTGCACTCATGAAAGCCGCCCGGTGAGATTGAGCGGGGGTGGTCGTATTGCCCCTGATTCCAGACTCAATCCCGCTGCACTTTCGACTTTCGGAACGTGTTGAGTTGGTCGGTCATGAAGTAGCGTGTTCTACGCTTCACCGTACGATTGGCAGTTGGGAGGGGTTATGGAGGTCATCGGCACGGTTCTGATTGTTCTGCTTTTGGCGCGCGTATTCGGTGAACTGGCAGTGCGTCTCGGAGTGCCGTCCTCTGTTGGAGAAATGTTGGCGGGAATTGCCTTTGTCCTAAGCGCATTTGTTGCGGGCCCCCATCAGCACTTCGTAGGAGACTTGCCGGGGAACGAGGTTTTGCGTCAGGTTTCCAATCTTGGGATTTTCTTTCTCCTGCTCATGACCGGGGTAGAGATGCAAATTTCTGACATGGTTCATGATGCACGAAAATCCTCCGTCGTCGCTCTCGGCGGTATGATTCTGCCGATGGCAGTCGGTGTCGCGCTTGGTTTTGCCTTCCTCTCCGATAGCCCCTTGCGGCCGGCACAGTCGATTCTGATCGGCGTCGCCATCTCAATTACGGCAATTGCGGCATCGGCAAAGATTCTCCAAGAATTTGACATGCTCAAATCGGAAACTGGGAGAGTTTTGATCGGTGCGGCTCTGTTTGACGACATACTCGGTCTGTTTCTGTTGGCGCTGCTAAGCTCTATGATCGAGACCGGTACGCTGCCCGGCGCTTACGCGTTTGCTGTGTTACTTGCAAAAGTCCTCGTTTTCTTCGTTGTTACCGGGTTGCTCGGTGTTCACGTATATCCACATATCAGCAAACGTATTCAGGAGATGCAGGCGGTCGCCATCGACTTCAGTGCGTTGATCGTTGTCGCGCTGGCTTACGGGCTTTTGGCTGAACTGCTTGGTATGCACTGGGCCGTCGGAGCCTTTATGGCCGGATTGTTTTTTGAAGGCTCACGCGTAGGCTCAATACCGTACGAAGACATGCGGCTGATTCTCAACGCGCTGACCGCAGGTGTGCTTGGGCCGCTTTTCTTTGCCTGGATAGGGTTGCAGGCCGACCTGACCGCGCTGGTTGAAATTCCGGCGTTTGTTGTAATCCTTGCCCTGGCGGGTTTTGTTGCAAAAGCCGTCGGCGGGAATGTGGGAGCACGATCCATTGGATATCCCGCCAACCAAGCTGCAATCATTGGTGTTGGGCTTGCTCCGCGCGGCGAGATAATGATCGTGGTTGTAACCATTGCACTTGAGGCTGGGTTGATCGGCGATGGTTCGTCAGATCCTATTGCGCGCAATTTGTTTTCAGCACTGATCTTGATGGCTCTCGTGAACACGGCGCTGGCACCGCTCGTCTTGCGTTACCTGCTCAACCGACCTGATACTGGGGGGCGGTAGTCGAGCACAAAATTCCTTCCTCACCAATAATCGAAATTTCAGTGTAAGAACTAAGGTCAGGCAAACCACGGATTGCGCCCAAGCGGTTTAAAGATTCCCTACGATTTCAACCTCAGAACGATGCCCACATGTCTGTTGGGGAACAGGATTCGTCGTAATTTACTGGCCATGTTTACAAGGAAAGGCTGCTTACCGACAGATGCTACACGTCGGCAATCCGCCTACGGCGCGGTACTCATGAGACATTATCCTGGCGGGCCACTCATGCCCAGCGACGCAATTCCATAGCTGTTCGAACTCGTTGCTGGGCCATATCTTCAGCCGCTTTTCGCGGCGTGACGTTGCCATTCCGGGAATTCGACAGGACCGTGTGCGTGTTGCGTCTGATTTTTTCCTCGATGGTTTCCAGTGCCTGGCGTTCGCCGCCGCCGTGATATTCAACCGACGCGCAAATCACCCCGCCTGCATTGGCGATGAAATCGGGAACATTGAGAATGCCGCGCTCGTGCATGATTTTCTCAGCGTCCGCTGTTGCCGGAATGTTGGCCCCCTGAACCACGAGCCGTGCCTTTAATTCGATTACGTTGGCTGCCGTCAGAACATCGGGCCGAGCGGCCGGTATCCAGATGTCGCAATCGACGCCCCTAATCGCGTCCTGCACTGAATGGTCTCCAGTTCCGAAGGCTGCAACCGGTTCGCCTCGATGTTTCAGCTCGGCGAGTTTTTCCACATCAATCCCCGCTGCATTGTAAACCGTGCCGGTTGAATCCGCCGCGGCTACGAGTTTTGCTCCCCTGGCCGCCAGAAATCGCGCTGCATGCGCGCCGACAGCGCCGAAACCCTGAACGGCAATCCTGGCGCCTTCGATCTTGACGTCACAGAACTCCTCGGCAACTTCTGCCGCAACGGCCACACCCAGCCCTGTGGCTCCGATCTCATCGAGCGGGATGCCGCCGATCTCCCGTGGCAGTCCCACGGCACGACCAGTCTCGTCATGAACCCAGGCCATGGCTTGCTCGTTTGTTCCCATGTCGGGGCCGGGGATGTATTCCTTCAGATCTTCGATGGCTGACGCGAAGGTCCGCATCAGGCGTTGTTTGTCGTCGCCCGGCATTCTGGGGTCAGCGAAGATGACCGACTTTGCCCCGCCATGGGGCAGTCCGGCGGCAGCATTCTTGAAGGTCATGGCCCGGGCCAGACGTGCGCATTCTTCAACCGACACATCGGGTGCCATCCTGGTGCCGCCTATTGCCGGTCCGCAGGCAACATTGTCTACAATGACGATGGCCTTCAAACCTGAAGCCCGACGGTTGATGTGGATGATCTTGTAAGGACCCCATTCATCAGGAAGTTCAAACAAGGTGCTCATGGCTGACCGCCTTCCTCTTTCGCCTCAAGTGAACCGATGACTGCCGCCAGAAACCGAGCCGCCTCGCCGCCGGTGACAACCCTGTGATCGAAGGTCAGGGACAAGGGCAGCATTTGATGTGCCTTTGCCTCTCCCTGCTCCAGCACCACCTTAAGTGTGATCCTTCCGGCACCAAGTATGGCGACCTGCGGTGGAACAATGACCAGGGCGGCATGCTGACCCGCGATCATGCCAAAATTCGAAAGCGTGAACGTCTGGCCGCTTAGCTCCTCCGGTGGAATGGCGCGGCTTTTTACATCGACACGCAACTTTTGCAGTCCATTGCGCAAATCCGCGTCGCTGCGCGATACGGTGTTGCGGAGCACGGGGGCGAACAGTCCTTCCGGGGTATCTATCGCCAGGCCCAGATGGATTTCCCGGTGTATCCAGCGCTCACGATCTTCGGGATGATACCATGCGTTCAGACCGGGCTCGGTCTTGATGCCGGCCTCGATCGCCCGTACCAGTCGGATGGTGATATCCGCTTCGTCGGGCCAGTGATCTATATCGGCCTCGTCGGTCACCGTGGCGGGCACGATCTCGGCACCCGCTTTCGTCATCGATTGTGCCATCGCACGCCGCACACCAACGAGGCGCTCGACGGCGATCCCGTCCATGACTGAACTCGCGGCTTGTTCGACGTCGCCCGCTGTAACACTTCCGGCAGGCCCTGTGCCTTCAAGCGACGTAATGTCGATGCCAAGTTTTCCTGCCAGTCGGCGGACCGCAGGAGCGGCCGTTACATTGCGATCAGCCGTATCTACTGGCAGCTCCCCGACGATGGCACCGGGGTCTTGGCGCGCTGTGTCGTCAAATTCAACCAAAGCGGCGCCAATTTCTACAATGTCGCCCGCGTCGCCAAAGATCTTGGAGATATTGCCTGATTGCGGTGAAGGGATTTCTACCACCGCCTTCGCCGTTTCAACCGAGACCAAGGGCTGGTCCGCAACTACATGATCGCCAGGCGACACATGCCAGGACACAATTTCGGCGTCCTGCAGTCCTTCACCCAGGTCTGGCAGGTTGAATGTGGTCATGTGTACTCCATCAGTTCAGTGCCGGCGGTGGTGATTGTCGCCGCATCGGGGATGAATGCGTTCTCAAGCCGGGCGAGGGGGACTACCGTGTCATGGCCGGTGATGCGCTTAATGGGAGCCAACAGGGACATCAGACCCAGCTCGGCTATCGTTGCTGCAATCTCGGCCCCAAATCCCCCGGTACGAACGGCTTCATGGACGATGATGCAACGCCCGGTCTGCCTGATCGACATAAGGATTTCAGTGGGATCGAACGGGCTCAGCGTGGCCAAATCAATGACTTGTGCCTCGATGCCTGCGGATGCGAGTTGTTCCGCCGCCTGGAGGGTTTCAACCGTCATGGCGCCCCAGGTGACCAGCGTGATATCCGTGCCTTTGCGCAGGATGAAGGCGGTGTCGAGCGGTACCGTTTCGCCATTGTCTTCCACCATTTCGCTGCCGGCGCGATAGAGCCGTTTGGGTTCAAGAAAGACCACAGGATCGGGATCCTCGATCGCTGCCAACAGAAGGCCGTAGGCCTTGCGCGGTGATGACGGAACTACGACCCGGAGACCGGGGATATGTGCAAACATCGCCTCATTGCTTTCAGAGTGATGCTCAGGGGCATGAACGCCGGCACCGAAGGGCGCGCGCATCACCATTGGACACGACAGTCGCCCACGGGTCCGGTTGCGCAGGCGGGATGCGTGACATTCGATCTGGTCAATGGCCGGGTAGATGAAGCCCATGAACTGTATCTCGGCGACCGGCCTGAGACCGGAGGCGGCCATCCCGACGGACATGCCGGCGATCAGACCTTCCGACAGGGGAGTGTCCAATACCCGTTCAGACCCAAATCGCTCATACAGTCCGTCTGTCGCTCGAAACACGCCACCATTCGCACCGACATCTTCGCCCAGAATCACAACCCGTTGATCGTTTTCGAGTGCACGTGCAAGGGCCAGATTGATCGCCTGGACAAGATTGACTTCAGGCATGATCCGCGCCCCGGGAGACAATCGCCTCACGCTGCGACTGTAGTGCGGGCGGAAGCGCGGAAAATAGATGATCGATCATGCTGGCTGCATCCTGCGGTGGTGTTCCCAGGTATGTCCTGGCCGCTTCTTCGACCTGAGCCGCGATTTCGGACCGCAGGGTTTCTTCGTCATCGTGACTCAAGGCGCCATTGGCCTGGAGGTATGCCCTAAGTCGACGTATTGGCTCTTGCGCCCAGTGTTCGGAAACCTCTTCATCGTCACGGTATCGCCCGGCATCGTCCGCAGTTGTGTGATCGCTCAGGCGGTAGGTTACGGCTTCGATCAGGGTGGGCCCTGCGTCGTCTCTGGCACGATCCAGTGCTTCTGAGACCACTTGACGGACCGCCACGACATCGTTGCCGTCGACCTGGATTCCCGAGATACCGGCGGCGATTGCCTTATGTGCCAGTGTCTTTGCTGCGGTTTGTTTCGAGCGCGGGACAGAAATTGCCCACTGGTTGTTGTTTATGACAAACACTACAGGCAGTCGCCAAAGGCCCGCCGCATTGATGGCTTCGTAGAAGTCGCCCTTGGAGGTCGCGCCGTCTCCGGCGATTGCTATGGCGGCATTGTCGCCATTTGCTTGTTTCAGGGCCATGCCTACTCCCACTGCATGGGGGAAGTGGGTTGCAACAGGCACACAGATCGGAAAATCCGATTCGGCGTCGGCAAAATCACTGCCGCGCTCATCTCCGCCCCAGTAAAGCAGCAACTCCACCATGCTGACGCCGCGCCACAGCATCGCGGATTGCTCGCGAAATGAAGGCAGGAAGACATCGTCGTCACGCATTGCGGCGGCAACACCGACACCGACGGCTTCCTGTCCGAGGGAAGAGGCGTATGTGCCCAGGCGGCCGGTGCGTTGGAGAGCCACGGCCTTTTCGTCAAAAGTCCTGGTCGATAACATGGCACGGTAGAGTATGGATAGTTCGTTCAGGTCATGCGCAAACCCGGGCAATGTTTCCACTACAGTGCCCGTTTCATCGATGAAACGTATGAATGACACCTCGTAACCCTTGCTGTCGGTCATTGCTCATTTCCTCGCTCACATGGTTGAAAAATTTCGGTTGCCACCCACGCCCTTACAGTTCTTCGTCCCTTGCTGTCTCGTTGCGGTTGAGAATGTCGCGCAGTTGCTCCACGATGCGGTTCGGCGCATGGTGGCGAAGCTCTGCCATGTAATCGTCGCCGTAGAGCCACTCGAACGCTTCAATGAGTTCGTTCTCGCTGGCATTGGTCTTGAGTATTTCAACGATGCGACCTTGGTCCAGCGGCCCAACCACCCTCTGGATTGTTTCAACCGTCAATTTGCTCATCGCAAATTCTCCTGTGCGTTCAAGGCAACTGTCTCTTGCGGCATACACTCGCACGCCTGACGCCGATGTTGCGTTGACGTGGGTCAATGCCACCACACTGGCGTTCTGGTGAACTCTTGCGACCACAAACAATCAATGTCGCAATTCCCATGATCGAAGATCTCGTTTTGAGAACCCAACCGGTTTCGCCACTGCCTGTTGAAATTGTTGAACGCAAGGGCATTGGACATCCCGATACGATTTGCGATGCGCTCGCGGAGACTTTTTCCCGCAACCTCTGCCGGTGGTATCTCGAGAACACTGGTAGGATCCTGCATCATAATGTGGACAAAGCGCTGTTGCGTGGTGGTCAGGCGACAGCTTCCTTTGGCGGCGGCGAGGTGAGTGCCCCAATAGACATCTATCTGTCAGGAACGGCGATAACGAGAGTAGGCGATCGTGACGTTCCAATCGAAGCCCTGGCTGTCGAAGGGTCAAGAAAATGGCTGAAGCGGCACGTACCTGCGCTTGACGTGGAAAGGCACGTGCGCATCCACTGCCTGGTCCGGCAGGGCTCAAAAGATCTGACGGGTTTGTTTGAACGCGGCGACGTAAACGAGACACCAATGGCGAATGATACGTCTTTTGGCGTCGGCTACGCACCGGACACTGCTCTTGAAAAGGCAGCCTTGGATGCTGGACGTTTCCTCGACGATACAACCAGAACGTCACAGCACCCGGCATGGGGTGCGGACACCAAAATCATGGCGATCCGACGGAATGAGAACATCGAAGCTACAGTTGCTTGTGCCATGGTTGCTGCGCATGTGACGGATGCGGCGGCCTACCAAAAAGAGTGCCTAAATGTGAAGTCGGACATTTCAGAAGTGTTCCGCCGCTACGGCTTCATAGGTCCGGACGTTACCGTCAACGCAGCAGACGATCCCGGGAATGAAGATTATTACCTGACAGTGTCCGGCACGTCTGCCGAAGCTGGCGATGATGGGGAGGTCGGTAGAGGCAATCGAGCCAGCGGGCTCATAACGCCGTACCGTGCAATGAGCCTCGAGGCGGTGTGCGGCAAGAACCCCGTAAACCATGTGGGCAAGCTCTACAACGTTGCGGCCCGGAACATTGCCCAAAAGATAGTGGAAGAGTGCGCCACGATCGAGTCCGCACAGTGTTGCCTCGTCAGTCGGATCGGTTGCCCGATAACCAATCCTGCTATCGCCGATGTGGCGATTTCGACCTGCGATGCCGCCCCATCTGACCAACACCATGTTGCTGTAACGGACATTGTCCACAGCGAGTTGTCCCGCCTGCCCAAGCAATGGGAGAAATTCATGTGCGGTGAAATCCAACTTTACTGAACTCAGGAGTGAAATCATGCAAACCGAGCCGCAGATCAGCTTTCACAACGCGACCCATTCAGATGCCGTTGAAAGCGCGATAAGAGATAAAATTGACGATCTTCAGCAATATCATTCCGGGATAATCGGTTGCCGGGTTGTCGTAAGCGCACCCCATCGCGACAAGTGGAAAGGCAAGATCTACGAGGTACATGTGGAGGTGTCGATCCCCGGTCCGGATATTGCCATCACCCGCGAGGCTGGTGTTAACCACGCCCACGAAGATATCTATGTGGCGATCAGGGACGCCTTTGATGCCGCCCAGCGGGCGCTTCAGGATCAGGTTCGCAAGATGAGCGATCACAGGACAAAACGGCATCCCGAGACCGTTCACGGTCGTGTTGTGCGCATCTTCTCCGAAGAAGGCTATGGTTTCATTGAAACGGAATTTGGCCATGAAGTGTATTTCGACCGTGACAGCCTGACCAAGCCGGCCTGGTCCCAGGTTCAGATCGGCAGCCAGGTCCGTTTCAAGGCGCGGGACGGCGACAAAGGTGCATACGGCACTCAGGTCACGCTTCTCGATTGATGCAGGTCAATGTGTCAATCGCCGTTCCACCAATACGGTCTAGAACTGAAAGGCTTTTCCAAACTGCGTTGGCAGACGTTGCAGAAGTGCGGTTTAGATTTCCCAAATCTGGATGGAGAAGATGGACTACAAACAACACCGTTTACGCATGGTGGACCGACAATTAGTGGACCGTGGTATCGGAGACCACCTGGTCCTAACCGCGATGCGCAAGGTCGCAAGGGAAAGATTTGTGCCCGTGGAAATTGACCGTCTGGCCTATAGAGACGGTGCTCTGCCAATCGGGTTTGGCCAGACGATTTCACAACCCTATATCGTTGCGCTGATGACAGAGGCCCTGCGGCTCAAAGGCGGTGAGTGCGTTCTGGAAGTTGGCGCCGGATCTGGTTATGCGGCGGCGGTTTTGGCTTAGATCGTGGATACAGTCATCACGATTGAGTGCATAGATGAACTGGCGTTCCGCGCACGGGACGTCCTGGCGGAACTGGACTACAAAAATGTTACCGTAATTACAGGGGACGGAACAAAAGGATGCCCCACCCATGCACCCTATGATGCCATTGTGGTGACCGCGGGCGGCCCTGATGTTCCGCCATCACTGCTTGAACAACTGAAAATCGGCGGGCGTCTTGTGATGCCCGTAGGATCTCATGAAACTGTTCAGACGCTGATACGGGTTACCAAACAGGCCGGTGAAAAATACGTAAGGGAAGAATTGTGCGAGGTGCGCTTTGTGCCGCTGGTTGGAGAAGAAGGGTGGACACCAGACCGGCCATGACGGTCTGGGGCCACACTGCATGGATGCGAGGTAGCCGCGTATGCTGGAAGAAAAAACAGAGAATCCGTCCGGGCAATGTCGTGCCAATCAGATTATAGCATCCAATCTTTTGGAGATGGCCGACCTGCTGGAACAGCAGGACGCGGACGGGTTTCGTGTCACGGCCTATCGGCATGCCGCCGACACAATCATGACGTTGGAGCATTCTCTTGACGGCATTCTTGTAAAACAGGGCGTCAAAGGACTAATCGCATTACCGGCCATCGGCGTATCAATTGCCTCAGCGATTGCTGAGATGCTGCATACGGGCCGTTGGGGCCAACTTGAGCGTTTGCGGGGGACGACAGCACCGGAAAAACTGTTCTGTACAGTGCCCGGGATTGGGCCAAAATTGGCTGCGAAGTTGCATGACGAGCTTCATATTGACACCCTGGAGGCGCTCGAGGTGGCAGCCCACGACGGTCGTTTGCGTGACGTGCCGGGTTTCGGCCCCCGCCGTTTGTCGATGATCAAGGCCAGTTTGCTGGAGCGGCTTGGTCGCCGGCGCATTGCGGCTTTGCCGCAGACCAGCGCACCGTCTGCGGCGCAATTGCTGGACGTTGATGATGAATACCGTCGGCGTGCTGCAAAAGGAAATTTGCGGAAGATCGCGCCCAAGCGTTTTAATCCCGACGGCCTCGCATGGCTTCCAATTCTACACACTCAACGACAGGGGTGGAGATTTTCCGTTCTGTTCTCAAACACCCAACGGGCTCATGAACTGAACAGGATTCAGGACTGGGTTGTGATCTTCTATGAAACGGACGGTGCAGTCGAAGGCCAGTGCACTGTGGTCACTGAGACATCGGCACCGTGGCGAGGGTACAGGATGGTACGCGGACAGGAGAGGGAGTGTGCCGAATATTACCGATCGCAGGAAACCGCCGCCTGAGTCATTTAACCGTGATTACGTTGACATCGGCAAGGTTTGCAACCTTGTGCGATACGCTGCCCAGAAAAAGCGCCTTCAAGTCACTCCGACCTCGGCTGCCGACAACGATAAGATCAGCACCACGGCTCTTTGCAATATCGATAATCACGGTGGCCGGATTTCCGACTTCCATGATGGTTTCCACGTCGTTTACGCCATTTGCCTTCGCGTCCAACTGCGCCGCCTCCATGAGATTTTCACCGATTGCCGTGCGGATTATTCTGAATGTTTCCGCGTGATAGTCGAATAGGGGTTCGACGCCCTTCGGTCCCAGAGCTCGGATGTCCATGATGTCGCTTGCCATGACATGGCGGTTAAACACATCGGGGTACTCGACCGCAGCCAGGCGTTTTTCGCCTTGAGAGAGTTCCTGATTGTCGATGACGTGGAGGAGCAGCAGTTTGGCATCGTATTTGGTCGCCATATCAGCGGCCAGTTTGATGGCCCTTTTGGCATGATCTGATCCGTCTGTCGCGACGAGGATTGTCTTGAGCATTTGGTTCCTCCGTTTGGGTTCGCACTACTTAATCACCTAATGCAGAGTGTTCGTTTGATGCACGTCAAGCTGTCCGGGACGGTCTTCGACCGACGCATCAATAGCGATTGCGGCCTGACAACATCGGCGAAACTGTCCTGAGTTACTGCGCTTGAAGCGTTTGGCAGAATTGATCCGCCGCTCTTCAGCGGCGGATCGCATGCATGGTGGTTGAGATTTGGACTAATAACGGCGTTTTGACAGAATGCGACCGTTGTAGGCGCTGGCCTTGATCTTGTATCGCCGGCCTGATTTCCAGGCAATGAAGGCATAGACCTTCCCTTTGCAATCTATGGCCCTGATCCGACGGTAACCGTGACGACGGACAATTCGGCGGACGCGGGCGCAGGTCAATCGGCTGCGGTAAGGTGGCCCGTAATAATAGGGATCTCGATACCACGGGTCATAGTAGAATGGATCGTAATAGCCGTCAGAGAAGCCAAAATAGAATGTCGGACCGTTATGTTTCCTGCGGTAATGCTTGTGAAAATTTCGGTGGGCTCTGCCGTAGTTGCGTTGGCGCGGTCGGTAACGTTTGTGAAACTTCTTGTGGTGGCGGCGATACTGCCGCTTCCTGGCTTTTCGTCCGCCTGATGCACGTTTTTTGCGATGTCCGATTTCGACCAATGGAAGACTATGGCTTTGGCTTTGGACCTCTTTACTCGTTTGGGCTGTTGCGATCAGCCTGGCACCCGTTATGACGCTCGCCGAGTTCGCCGGTGTGTTGCCTAGAGTGACCGATGTGCACAGTGCCAGCCCAATTCCTAAAGTCATCAACTTCTTCATGGTTATTCTCCATTCCCGTCGGGGAAGCGGTTTTGGTCGCTACTTGATTTCAGCGGCCGTCTTGTTCATCAGATCAAGAATCCTTTGGCCTTCATCGGCATAGTCCTTAAGCATTGTGTTGGCGAAAGCCATTTGCTGCTCAGCGACATCGGTGGGATTTTTGCACTCGGCGAGACGGGTCGGTATCTCCATGTCCTTGGAGAGGCGATTGTTTACAAATTGCAACATTTCCGCCTGGACCTCGCCAGCGGTCCGCCACCAGGCATTATAGGATTTCATCACTGTCTGCATCGATTGCTCGCTTGCCTGAGCGATCTCTTCAAGGTTGGGAGTGACGGGAAACAACTGTTCGGAATTCTTGGCCATTGACGCCTCCTTAGGTTTTCATTTGAAGTCATTCAAACGGAAAAGCGCGGTTGCAGATATGACCTAGGTCAATTCAGGGTACGGATCGCAACAAGGGACTTCCGTCATCTTGCAAACCGGGATCCGACGTGGCCGGTTGTAGGACTCTGGTCGCTCAGGTTGACCTTGATCAACGATCAAAAAGCTTGATGGCGTATGAGTCCGGACGGGGTGGCGGGATGGAATCGCGTGAAAGCCCTGGATTCACAGATTGGTCAATCAATGGAAGACATGCCGAATACCGATGGTGTCCCCGCCAATATGCCAGTCGACAGCTTGCCCCAAGATCCACACAGCAGTTCTGTGGTTCAGTTGGCATCGGCACTCGGCGTCGTCCCTGAGCATGGTCTGAACTCGAAGGAAATCGGAGAACGCCGCCGCCGGTATGGGCGTAACGTCTTGCGGCAACAAAGGCCTGCCAGTATCGCAGGAATCCTGGTCAATCAGTTCAAAAGTCCGGTTGTGTATCTGCTGGCGGCAGCGGCGGTGTTCGCAGCTGTGCTCGGGGAGTGGATTGACTGCGCTGCAATCATCACGGTGCTGCTGCTAAACGCAACTATCGGTTTCGTGACGGAACTACGGGCCAAACGGTCAATGGAGGCGTTACGACAGTTGTCGGCACGTTCTGCGCGCGTTCGCAGGGACCTCGAATTGCTCGTCGTTCCTGCCGACGACCTTGTTCCCGGGGACATCGTTGTCCTCGACGCAGGAGATGTTGTGACCGCCGACATGCGGGTCGTGAATTCGGCCAATCTGTCTTGCGATGAGTCCACGTTGACTGGTGAATCACTGCCTGTGGCCAAGACCATGTCTCCGATCAAATCAGGCACTCCGTTGGCCGAGCGCACGTCGATGCTCTACAAGGGAAGTGCTATCACCCGGGGCACCGGTGAAGGTCTGGTGACCGCGACGGGCATGCAAACCGAACTTGGCCGGGTTACACACCTGGTCGAGCAAAGCCAACCGGAGCGTTCTCCGCTGGAGCATCAACTGGAGCGGCTCAGCCGAGATCTGATCTGGATCACGCTTGGAGTCGCTGCCGTTGTCGCCTTTGCCGGCATCTATGCCGGTCAGGAAATTCCGCTTATGGTCGAGACCGCGGTGGCCCTCGCGGTCGCGGCGATTCCGGAAGGGTTACCAATCGTTGCCACTCTTGCACTGGCGCGCGGTATGTTGCGCATGGCCAGGCATAATGCGCTGATTGAAAGGCTGTCGGCTGTTGAGACCTTGGGTGCCACGACGGTCATTTTGACGGACAAGACAGGCACACTCACGGAAAATCGTATGCATGTTGACCGGATCGTGACCGCTGCCGGTGAGTTGACGTATGACAGAGGCGCCGGTCACTTTCTGCTCGATGGCCGCGCAACGTCTCCAGCACCGGCAAACGGTCTGGACAAGGTACTCCAGGCTGCGGCTCTGTGTAACAATGCCGGCCTGCGCCAGGATGGCGGTGGCGGAACCGGCGATCCAATGGAAGTTGCGCTCCTCGAAACCGCCTTCGCGGCGGGACTGCGGCGTGACGATTTGTTGGTGTTGTACCCGGAAGTCGGTGAACACGCCTTTGACGCGGACACCAAGATGATGGCCACTGTGCATGAATGCGTGGATGGTTTCTTCTTTGCTGTCAAAGGCGCCCCCGAGGCCGTTCTCGATAGGGTGACAATGATTGAAACCGCCAGCGGCCCGGTGCCCTTCGACAATCAGACCAACCGGCAATGGCAATCCTATGTTGAGCTTCTTGCCGGACAGGGGTTGCGGCTGCTGGCAACAGCCGGCAAGACCGCGCCAAGTGCGGATGTGCAGGCCTATGGAGATTTGGTCCTGTTCGGACTAATCGCCATGCAGGATCCGCCAAGACCGGATGTCGCGGAAGCACTATCAGACGCACGCCGTGCCGGAATCAACGTAATCATGGTGACAGGCGATCATGCCCGCACAGCCAAAAGCATATCGGAGTCGGTTGGCCTTGCACCGTCCGGGACGGAAGTCATTTCCGGGAACTCTCTCAAGCCGCTTGCTGAAATGACCAACCAGGAGAGGATGACAGCCCGCGGTGCGCTGGTGTTCTCCCGGGTTACCCCGGAGCAAAAACTCGATCTGATTACACTGCATCAACAAGCCGGCGAAATTGTTGCGATGACCGGAGACGGTGTCAATGATGCCCCTGCACTCAAGAAGGCCGAAATCGGTATCGCCATGGGCCAGCGGGGCACCCAGGTTGCGCGTGAAGCGGCTGACATGGTTCTGCGTGACGACGCTTTCTCGACAATCATTCACGCGGTTCGCGAGGGGCGAATAATCTATACAAATATTCGCCGGTTCACGACATATCTGCTCTCCTGCAATCTCAGTGAGATTTTGGTCATCGGATTGGCCGTTCTTAGTGGGTTGCCGCTGCCACTCCTACCGCTACAGATTTTGTTCCTCAATCTCGTGACTGATGTCTTCCCGGCATTTGCCCTTGGAACGATTGAAGCAGACCCGAATGTTCTGATCCGTCCACCGCGCGCGCCAAATGAACCCATTCTTGCCAGCAAACAATGGTGGGCAATCGTGGTTCATGGAATGGTCATCGCGCTGGTGACTTTGGCAGCCGCGGGAATGGCTATTGTTCAGTTTGACTATTCGGGTGACCAGATAACCACCATGTGTTTCTTCACGTTGGCGACGGCGCAGTTGTGGCACGTGTTCAATATACGCAATTGGCGCGAGGGATTGATTCTGAACCGTTTGACTCACAATTTGTACGTTTGGCTGGCCGTCATACTTTGCGTTGGAATTCTCCTGCTTGCTGCTCTTGAACCGCATCTGGCGGCTGTACTGCATATCGTGCCGTTATCGGCGAATGCCTGGGCAACTGTTTTGTTGCTCAGTGTGCTTCCGGTATTGCTGCGTGAAATTGCGGCTGTCGTCGTTCGCCTGAAGCGAAACGGGCGAATGACAGCCTAGCTTTTGATCAGGAGCGAAGCCTGCTGAACGCGTCTGCAGCCATAGATTCTGCATCCACCTGGGTCGGTGCAATCGCCATGAAGTACCGTCCGCCACCGAGTTCACTTTCCGAAGGCGCCAGCAGTACAACTCCGCCGGAAGACGAACCACTTACATACAAGAGGTCCTTCAGCCGTTCGATGACGTCTCCTGTGGAATAATTTGGCAAGGCGGGGTCGGATTGTTGGATGATGGCTATACCCCTACCGTGCTGATTCCGGGTAAGGCGATTGGCCAATGTCATCGGGATGGACACTCCGCCCCAGCGACCGTTGCATTCGATCCAATGAATCCGGGTCCCCTTGTCCATCCGGCGGGTTACAATCAAGTCAAGGCTGCAGCGCCCGTAATAGCCCACCCGCTGGAAAACTGATGCCAGTCGGGCTGCCTCATCGGCAATTTGTGCGTGGAGTGTCTCCGGCATCTGGGCGGGCACAGCCCCGACAAACTCTCCTTCCGATCCCTGAACCCGTTGTTCGAAGATACCTTCAATAACGGGAGGACCCAACTCTTGGCCTGGTATCCACATCTGAACTGACGGACTTGAGATCACGTCACACTCCCAGATGCCGATCAGAATCGGGTAGTTATCCCGCCAGCCTCTGTCGTGCAAAACGGACAATAGGCGTTGTCTTATCTGGGCAAGGGACAAACGGCGAATTTCATCACTCTCAAATGTGATGTTCCCCGTCGCCCCCGCGCTGTCAGGCACTTTGACAATAACGCGTGGTGATTTTCGGGAAAGCCTCGCAACATGGGCTGCCGATGCTGCTGGCCCGTAGGCCGAATAGGTCGGTGGCAAAGCATGTTCGCCGATGATCTTGCGAACGCGATTGGCAAACCAGATCTTGTCGTTGATGCGCTTTGATGTCCTCGGCGAAGGGCCGCAGACCGATACCTGAACGCCGGTATCGATGGCAATCTGATGAGCAAGACGCCACATCGCGCCGGTACAAAGGTAGGGCAACACAACCATTCCGTCTGTGCCTGATGCCAGGTTTCTGACCATCTTTCTCAGGCCATCGTCCGTTCGACACCGGACAGACATGGGAGGAAACGGTGGCTTCCCTTTGTCACGGACCTCGACGAATTGGATTCCATCAATTTTCAGATATCGTTCAATATAGGTTTCGAATTCCCGGCAACGTCGATGGACAAGAACTGTGTCACCGTGTTGAGCCAACAGGGCTATGCGATATTCGAGGGGCGAGGCGGGGTTTGAACTGTAAAGATTCAAACCCCGTTGGTCGCCGATCACCAGTGCGGGGCTGTCGTTCAGGCCCTGAAGGATACGCGGGTCGAACTCCCGCGACGAAAGCAACCCGGGTTCATCCCTGAGGAGGTTTTCCGACAGGAGGCGCAGACGCGAGTCCTCTGCTTTGCCGATTACGGGCTTGCAACAGGGAACAATTGGAATTGATAGCCGGGCGCCATCCGGATTCGGTGCAATATGTCTTGGCGCTCGTACCAAAGTTCGCCCCTCCAAAAGATGCCGATACATTGCAACAATGCCAATCAAACCGATCGCTGCATTGACGCAGGTCATAGTCAGAATTCAACGAAATGCCCCATTGTATCGCGGAAAACAGGAGAGATTGAATGTGCCGGTTATACGCGATGCATGCAAATGAACCCACTCGTGTTGAGTGCAGCCTAGTAGGTGCTCAGAATGCGTTAATGGCCCAGAGCATGGGTGATAGCGAAGGCCTCATGCACGGGCATGGCTGGGGTGTTGCCGATTATCCGGATGGGATTCCAATTGTTGAAAAACAAACCTGGGCGGCGTTCCATGGAGAACATTTCAGCAAGAAGGCATCCCGCGTTTATGCCCGAACCGTTGTGGCCCATGTTCGCAGGGCAACCGTCGGTCCTCCGGGTATCGAAAATACACATCCCTTTACCCATGGACGCTGGATCTTCGCTCACAATGGCACCGTGCCGAATTTTTTGCAGCTCCGCACTCCGCTCCTTGAGGCCCTCGATCCGCTGCAACGAAACGAAGTCCACGGCACCACGGATAGTGAACTGGTGTTCCGCTACTTGCTGACGCTTTGGTCACGGCATCCGGAACGCGATTTGCTCGCGACAGTGCGATCGGGATTGGAACAGGTGGTGTTGTGGTCGATGGAGATTGATCCCACTGCCCGGA
Organism: Hyphomicrobiales bacterium; assembly: GCA_021775835.1. The sequence continues at coordinate 35,057 of JAJFHC010000032.1, forward strand.
TCGGCCTCAACATCATTCTGACCGACGGAAATCAACTTGTCGGCTCCCGCCTCAATCGCTCTCTTTGGTTTCTCGAGCGTGAGAACGTATTCCTCTGCCCAATCTGCGAAAAGTCGCATGTGCACCATCAGCCCAAAACTGATTATTGTGCGGCAGAGATTGCTTCTGAGCCAATTACAAATGCTGACAACTGGAAAGCCGTCCCAAACGGAACCGTGTTTTCCGTGGACAATGATTATCGGTTACGCTTTGAACCATTCTCAGAACGCGTTCAACCCGCGACCACTACGTTGGCACAAATCTGACCAAAAAAAGGGCCCGCAACGGTGTACCTATCAGTCTCCGGTTTCGCCGTCGACGTTTCCACGGTCCGGATCAAACGAAATCAAAACGAAATCCCTTATGGAAAGTTCGATCTGATACATTGGGTTGGCGGATGGGGTGTCCGTCGAATACTCCGCATAATTATTTGATATATAACAGACAATAATTTCACGAAATTATGTGCCCTACCATTTGCCCTACCGAACGACATACGCTTGTCCTTCATTTAGGTAGCGTTTGCCTGTCACTTTTCACGTTGCCGTGATTCGGGATTAAATGGGATTTGGTGGGATAACACGCAGGGCAGGGGCATTGCATGCGGGCCCTCTGACATTTGTTCTTCTTTGTTCGATTATCCGGTATCAGCCGGGAGGGTTTGAAGCGTTGTTTGCGATGGCAACGGATGAATTGACAGCCGTAGACTAATTGATCTCGCATTTTTCCTAATCATTGGGAAGGCATCTCAAAACCCAATAATTTCTCTTGTCGACTGCACCTCAACCTCGCGTAACGCGAGCTCCGACAAACTGGATTATTTCATCCGCCGACAACGCCGCTGGTGGCCCACTTTGACCAGCTGGAATCGTGAGCACACGAATATAGGCGTCCTGTCCTGGCTTAAATATCTGATGCACTTGTGCTGGTTGGTAAGTCGTGTAAGCGGTATTGCCGACCACAGATGTCTGCGCACTCCCCTGCGTTGTCACATAACCGGTTCGTGATGCATCCGATGCGCTGATTACAAGAAAGTGTGTTCCTCCAACGCTTTTTGTCGTCTCAGCCGCCTTTAGAACCATGTAGTCCTGGATTGTTGTAGGTTTTGTAAATCCATTCCCGCGCGCTTTAATTCTAAAGGTGTCGTTGGTCATTTGTTCAGCAGCAACACCGCCGCTGAAGCCCATATCTTGATATTTTGTCCCGCAACCCCATAAGATCAAAGTAATGGTCAAAACGATCAATGTTCTCATAATTGCCTCCATCCTTGAAGAGACGCTATACACAATAAATTGTTTTCGCAACATTGCGCACTGCGGGGCGCTTGCTCAGCAACACTGCACAGCACTATGCAAATGCCACTCCAACAGTGCCACACACAAGACTGAGGGGAACAGTATCCAGCCTACCGGCGTCGGCTGGCAACCTGTCACGTTGGAGCAACGAACCTGAACGCATGGCTTGTCCGTCAGGGCTGGGCGGTTGCCTATGTAAGATATTCCAGGCGATATGTCGGCGAACAGACAGACGCCAAACGGCAAGGCGTAGGGATATGGTCATCACGGTTCGAAATGCCGTGGGACTGGCGGAAGGCAAACCGTTGACACTGAGCAAGGGTTGCTACTTTTGCTACTCTAGCAGTTTTCCGCCAAATCGGTTTTCAGGATTTGAAGGGTGACCCCTGCTAATGTTGCTACTTTTGAAGAGAGGAATGGGCAATATGAGAGGCGTCATATTTGCATCTGCGACAGCGCTTGCAATGGTCCAGGTAACACCGACCGGGGCGACAAGTAATCGTACCACAGTCGAACTTCTCAGTGTGTGTGGGAATTTGAACCCAACCGGTAGCATTGAGAGCAAGCTAAACGCCGCTCAATGCGTCTATTATGTTGACGGGATAATGGATGCACATACCATATTAGTTGGTTGGAAATTCTCTAGGCCGCTGTATTGCTTTCCAGTAAGCGCCCGGTGAACCCGCCCTGCCTTTGAACGGTAGTGAGAGGTACTGTCCATTAGCGATTAAATGGACATTATCGGAGTAGTGTGTGGCGAAGCGGCGCAGGCGTCGAAACTGGGGTGATGACGAGAAGCGGATGATCTGTGCCCAGACGCGGGTGCGCGGTGTTTCGGTTTCACAGGTCGCGCGCCGGTACGATGTCAACGCGAACCAGGTGTTCAACTGGTTGAAGGAGCCGCGCTTCGCGGATGCGGAGCCACCGGAAGCCGAGATCGCTTTTCTCCCCGTAGAGATTACGCCAGCACGGGACATGACTGTTCACGATAACATCACTGAACCCGGCACGTTGGAGATTGATCTGGCCTGCGGCCATCGACTGCGGATCAACGGACCATACGATGCCGATGCTCTGGCGCGATTGATCCGAGGCCTCTCGTCATGATCCCGGTCCCGGTATCGACGAAGGTGTGGCTGGCGGCAGGCGTCACTGACATGCGAAAGGGGTTCAACGGGCTGTCGGCTCTGGCTCAGGGCGTGTTGAAGCAGGATCCGTTCTCGGGGCACCTGTTCGTTTTTCGCGGCCGTCGCGGCGATCTTGTTAAAGTCATCTGGTGGGACGGTCAGGGTGCGTGTCTGTTCTCCAAGCGCCTGGAGAAAGGCCGGTTTGTATGGCCCTCGGCGACGACCGGTAAGGTGATGCTGTCGCCCGCACAACTGTCGATGTTGCTGGAAGGGATCGACTGGCGCGCGCCGGCCAGGACATGGCGTCCGCTCACTGTTGGATAGTCGATATTTTCCCGCTAAAACAGCATGAACCTGCGGGTTTGCGATTCCTTCAGGTGCCGGATTCTGGTATGAATCGGGATGCTCGAAGCATCCTCCGATCTCCCCGATGACGTCGCCGTGTTGCAAGCGATGATCGCCCTGCAGAACGAGAAGCTGTCGATCTTCGAGACAGAGATCAAAGAGCGCGATTACCGGATTGAGAAGCTGGAGCATCAACTGGCGGGCTTGCGCCGCCATCGGTTCGGCGCGCGGTCCGAAGCCCTCGATCAGCTTGAGCTGACGCTCGAAGAAGAAGAGATCGCACAGGCCGTTGAGACCCCTGTTGGCGAAGATCTTTGTGACACATCGAGCGAGACACCGAAGGGCAAACCAAAGCGCAAGCCTTTGCCGGACCATCTGCCTCGCAACGATCAGATACTCTCGCCCGGCAACGAGTGCAATGCCTGTGGTGGGTCGCTGAAGACACTCGGCGAGGATGTCACTGAGGAGTTGGAATACATCCCGGGTCGCTTTGTTGTGAACCGGATGATCCGACCCCGCCTGGCCTGTACGGCTTGCGAGGCCATCTGTCAGTCGCCGCTGCCCTCACGTCCTATCGAGAAGGGGCGACCGGGACCGGGGTTGCTCGCGCATGTGCTGGTCAACAAGTACGCGGACCATCTTCCGCTTTATCGCCAGTCGCAAATCTTCGAGCGCGAAGGTGTCGATCTCGACCGCTCGACGCTGGCCGATTGGGTCGGCAAGTCCGCCGCCCTGCTGGAACCGCTGGCCAAGGCCATCGAGCGCCATGTGCTCAGCGGTCAGGCGATCTTCGCGGATGATACCCCGGTGAAGTTGCTGGCACCCGGAGCGGGAAAAACAAAGACCGCACGGCTCTGGGCTTATGTCCGGGACGAAAGACCATGGGCGAGCGAAGCGCCACCGGCGGCATTCTACCGCTTCTCGCGGGATCGAAAGGGCGAACAGCCGACCGAGCATCTCAAGGACTATACCGGCTGGATGCACGCGGACGGATATTCCGGGTTCAATGAACTCTATCAGTCAGGCCGTGTCCACGAGGTTGCCTGCATGGCGCATATCCGGCGCAAGTTCGTCGATGTGCACAAATCCCAGGGCTCGGCGATCGCCGAAGAAGCAATCAAACGGATCGCGGCCCTCTATGGCATCGAAAAAGAGGTGCGAGGCCAGTTGCCAGCAGATCGTGCCAGCATCCGACAGGAGAAAGCCAAACCGCTGCTCGACGGTCTGGAACACTGGCTCGGCGAACAACTGCCCAAAATCTCCGGCAAGTCCGAACTCGCCAAGGCCATCCGTTATGCCCTGACGCGCATCAAGAAACTGCGTCCCTATCTCGACCATGGTATTCTGGAAATCGATAACAATTGCGCAGAGCGATCCATGCGTTGTGTGGCTCTCGGCAGGAAAAACTATCTGTTCATGGGCTCCGAAGGCGGCGGCAAGTCAGCCGCCATCGCCTACACCTTGATCGAAACCGCAAAACTGAATGGTGTCGATCCGCAGGCGTGGCTTACCAACGTCCTCGCCCGCATCGCCGATCACAAGATCACCCGGATTGATGAACTGCTGCCTTGGCGTTACGCTGCATCCGCAGCGTAACTGACACCCGCATCACACCGACAGAGCGCCTTCACCGGACGGTCACCCCATGGACGCCAAACCCGTCACAGTTGGCGAGCTGATCGAGCAACGCCTCAATCTCATGTTCTGGTGTGGCCCTACGGCCACAACGTGGTCATCGGTTATCGAGACATCCCGTACCCACATCGCCTACCGTTGACTTGTATCTGGTGCATGAAACGCGGTATGTCTGGACGCGAGGAGCTGGCTATTTATTGGTGTCCATTTGGGAAATGTTTGTCGAATTAAAATGCCGTTATGGTTATGAATGTAGTTTGGCTAAATTCCCAGCTGAGGATGGAGGTTGACGTGAGTGGTGAATTTAAAGAGCTGGATATATTTATTGAAGGCGAGTTGATCGATCTATGTATTCCAACATTAGAATTCGCAAAAAACTCACTTTGGTATAGCTGGTTTAACAATTCAAGAATTACCCGGTTTTTGGAACAGGGTATATTTCCAAATACTCCGGAATTGCAGATGGAGTTTTTTGAAACAAAAAGCAAAAGCAGAGTTATATTTATTGTTAAAACAAAAAAAGGAAACTATAAAGGTGTGGTTTCTCTTTCAAACATAAATAGAATTGAAGGAAAGTGCGATATAGCCATTGTTATTGATAATTCTGTTGAATTTAGACTTTCACCTTACGTTGCCCAGGAAGCGATGGCCTTGATTACTGAATACGCCTTTGACACATTGGGGATCAACCGTATATTTGCAGGCCAACACATTGCATGGGTTGGTTGTCAGCAAAGAATGGAATTGCTTGGCTATCGCATAGAGGGAATTCATCATCAGGCCTTCAGAAAAGGCCGGGCAATCGGTGATGCCATGAGCATGGCGTGTCGATATGAACACTACAAGCAAATCGTCGAGTCGCGAGGCCGACTCTGGGATTCGTATGAAATTATGAAGGAGCGGATGTCACGCCTGCCGAAGAAGCCTTTTGCTATTGTGACTTCAGAGTTTTTAATCGAAGAGGGCGGTGAGTATTATTCAAGAATCTTGTCACTCTGAAGCGACGCTAGTGTCAGTTGAACCTCAGTTTTATCTAGTATAGATTCGCCAGATCTCAGGGGACACACCCATTAATCTGCGATTTGGAGAGAGAGACTTTTTCGAAACGACATGCGGAAAACTGAAAAGCGGAAAGAGCCGTGTGACCTATACGCCTACCGGGATCAAAACAAGGTCAGCGTAGATGAACAGAGATAAGTTCTGGCTCATTCGAACTTACCAAAACCACGTTGAGACCAGCGCAAAGGTCATCGCTCAGAAAGATGCGTCGGAAGAAGAGATTGCCTCATTATTAGAGGCCATAAAAAAAACTTCGATGACGGACGAAGAAATAATTTCGTCACCGTTACGGTTCAAGATTTTTCGAGACCATATGGAAGGCGGAAAGATGATCCTAACGTCGGGCATGAACCCCCACGCCACTGCTATTTTGTGTCTGCGAAACGAGCTTCCCAAATACTTGCAACAGCAAGTTGTGCAACTATGAAGTGGACGGCGTTCATAATTGTGATAGTTGGGCCGATCGCTTTTGCCATCATGTTACGTTCCGACCAATTGGTGATTTGGTTGGGTTGATGTAGTTTAAATTATGTGATCAAAAAGAGTTGCAATAACAAGCGGCGCGTTGCCGTCGGGGCCGCCCGGAGTTGCGTCTGGCCGGCGTATGCTATCACGGTCGAATTTGTGCACGGTTTGTCGAGTCAGGCTGGCGCGATTGCGCGCACCATAGCGGTGGCAACGATCAGCGACTCGCCTGTCGCGTCGATCAGTGGTTCGGGCGTCTGGTGTTGCAGTTCGTTCGATAATGGCCAGATCCAGAGCACATCGTTGACGATTGACAAAACAAAACCGGTTCACGAAAGGGTCCACATCGGTGGCGAAATTATGATGGTGGGACTGACCCAGGAAGGTATCTCTTTACAAACACTCAAGCGCTTTGATGATTACGAAGTAACATTCAACCAAGCAGCGAAAAATCTGTAGGCCCAAGGTTTGCGAAATTCCAATCAAGAAGGCCGTTGCCTCAACATTCTGCATTGAGGTTGACCGAAATGGTCTTCTGAGGTGTTCCGCACTAGCTCACCGGAAACCCATCAGCGAGCCTATCCAATGACCGAACTCATGCGCCTTATCCTCGTCATGGCCTTTGATCCGGATCCAGAGACTCGGGAACTCCTGCCAGCCATGGAGCCGATGCAGTTCGACAGCCAGAACCGGGCCGGTTTTCGGTGACAGTTAGTACCTTCGGTTTGGGCGTTGGCGTGACCATGCCCCATCTATTGATATGGATAAGAATACAAAGAAGGGATCCACTCGATGGTTAAGATCGATCCACCACATCTTCCTCCTCGTCTTTACCGCTACCGGGACCTGAAATCGCCAGAGATGTTGAAGCAAGAACTCGATGCAATTAAAAGCAAGTCTCTCTGGTTCAGCCGTTACAAAAATCTCAATGATCAGATGGAAGGAGTTTATCGCCCATCGCCGTGGCTAGAGAGGCAGGACTGGTCTGAGACGGTTTATCACAGCATCTTCTACGATAAATCCAAGCTGGGGATATGCTGCTTCAGTGACGCCTACGACAACGAGCTGATGTGGGCTCACTACGCTGGCACATACGGCGGAATTTGCGTGGCTTATAGCACAAATGACCTGTGCAATGGATTGGGCGACGACGTGCACATTGTTCGGGTCGCGTATGGTAGTGAGATGCCACGTATTGGCAAAGCTGAAAAAGATGACATTCCACGAGCTGCTAGAACGATTCTCTCGCACAAGAAATCCACTTGGCATTACGAATGCGAATGGCGAATGTTGAAACACGAAATAAAAGGAGAGAGTGGGGCCCTCATACAGCTGGGTGGTGAAGGGGCTGTCAAAAAAGTCTTTATCGGATTCAGAATGGATATGGCGGTTCAAATGGAGGTAAAAAGGGATCTCGCCAATTTGAATATCGAAGTCCAGACGATGGCCGTAGATGGATACGAGCATAAGTGGGTGTAGTCTGAACTAGTTTCGACTTTATCTGACACCGCTCCCGTTTCAGCGAACTGAATCGGGAGCGGCGCATCTCTTGTAGGAGATGATGGTTTTCCGTTTTGATGGTGGTGCGAACCAAACCATTGAAACAGGAGACCACAATGTT
>JAJFHC010000311.1 GCA_021775835.1 Hyphomicrobiales bacterium
GATTATACGCTTACGGATGAAATTAAATATATTGAGCCGAAGGCGCGGGTTTATTAAGACCTTATGGTTTTAGAGATAGACACATATGCAACGGTGATTGTTGGGTATTATGTCTGCGATCTGATCTTAACGCTTGGATTCCTGAGTTGGTTTTTTATCCGGCTTGATTCAATTATTGCAAGAAATGGATCGATCGATCTTTTTCATAATGTGATTTTTCGGTTGTTCCCATGGCAATTATTACTTTATGGGGCCTACCGATTTCTCTATTTTCTTCTTTGAGCCTCAAACTGGCGCCGATAATTCGGCGTTGGCTCGGATTTTTTTTGATCGCGTGTACCCGTCTATTGCGCGCGAATCGAAACACCATTTCCCAATAGGGGCGATGGCGGCGGCCCGCGCAATCTGATAGCCTCCCCCATGCATGCTTTGGGAGAGAGACATGCGCATTGCAGTTCTGATGATGTTGACGGCCGCGAGCTTCGCCGCGATCGGGTTTGGCGGCGTTTATGCGTTGAGTGAGGCAAAGCTGCGCGACGTTACGCCGGGCGCACCCTTCGACCATCCGATACCAACGGACGCTGCCGCGATTGAACAGGGCCGTCATGTTGCGCGCACGCGCGGTTGCTTTGGGTGCCACGGGCAGCAACTTCAGGGCAAAGATTTCGGCGAACAATGGGACTGGCCGGCGCGGGCCGTCGCGCCCAATCTCGCGGCCTACGCTCGGGATAACACACCCGCCATCATGGAAGCAGCGATCCGGCAAGGCATTGGCCGTGACGGCAAGGCCCTTGTCTCCATGCCGTCTTTCAATTTCGCGCGGCTCACCGACGAAGACACAGCCGCCCTTATCGCCTTTATGCAATCTGCACCCATCGCAGAAAGCGATTTACCCAAACCAAAACTCGGTTGGTCGGCCCGCCTCGATTTCGCCGTTGGTGCAGAAACACATATGGCGCAATGGGCGGCCAAGGTCCCGCCTTTGCGCGTTGATGCACAGGAATATCCGCAACGCGCGCGCGGCGAATATCTTGCGATGACCATGTGCAACGAATGCCATGGGCTCGATCTGCGCGGCGCAACCCTAGACCCGCCGTCAACGCCCGATCTTGCGATCGTCGCGTCCTACACGAAGGAGGATTTCACGAACCTTTTGCACACAGGCGTCGCCGCCGGCGGGCGAAAACTCGAACTGATGTCGCTCGTCGCGCCGGACCGTTATCCTGAACTCAGCGAATTAGAAATCGACGATCTCCATGCGTTTCTTACAACGCTCGCTGAAAAACCGGCGCGCGCGCCTGTCTTTTGGCGACCCGTTCGCTGAACGCAGCAACGGTCTTCCTATTGTCGGGATTTGTCCGCTAACGCCGGAAATTCAACGTCGCTTCGATGCGCTGTTGCGGGCGCGGCGCGCCATCGACAGTTCGTGGGTCGAAACGCCACTTCGTGACGGCGGCAACGGCGGCGTCTTCAAAACAATCATTCGAAGCTGCCGTCACCCGCGGATTGGTTGGGCGGCCATTGGCGTTGACGTCAAAGATCACTGCAACGGTTTCAAGCGCACCAGCGCCGCGTTCACATCGAGCCGGGTATTGCGGTCCAATAGAACGAACAAGCCGCGCATCAACAACGACCGGTTGCGGCGCAGCCGGCTGAACAATCGCAGGCGTAATTTCCGTTGGCTGAATGTCCGGCTGTTCCGGCGATGGCGTTTCAATGATCGGCGCTGTGACATCCGGTGACGGTCCTTCGGCGCGAACGGTCGACAGGAGCGGCGCAGCAATCGGTTGCTCAGCGAGAGGCAATGCGGCATCGGACGTTTCAGCCTGTGGCTCGGCCGGCGCTGCAGTTTCCAACGACGCGGCGGCCAATGGAGCCGGCGCGACCTCACCTGGAATTTCCGCAGGCGGCGGTGCGAGCGCGGCGTTTTTGTCTGCGCCGTCTTCGATCACAGAATCAGCGCCAACAGGCGGGATCGGCAAAACGGCGTAGCCTCGCTCCGCAGCAGCAGGGCGTGGGCGCGGCGCCTCGGCCCGGGTTTCGGACACGCGCACGCGCGACGGCGCATTCGCTGCGTCAGCGCTTTCGTCAGCGCCGCTATTGCTGGCAATTTGCAGGGTAATCCAGAGGGCGAATCCAAGGATGACGACAATCCCGAACATGGAAATGACCTTCACGCCGGAGCTGGCCTCATAGGCCGGCACAGCGGAAGGACGGTCGTCCCGCATTGGCTCTGGTCGCGCCGCGGTGACTTCCCTGCGAAATTCGACCGCGATGGCGTCTGCGTCGAGCCCCAGATAGGCGGCGTAAACCCTCACAAATCCAACCGCATAGGGCGTCGCCGGCAGCGCGCCCGTGTTCCCGGTTTCAATAGCTTCGATATGGGCTGGTTTAATTTTTGTCGCCGCCGCGACGTCTGGAATTTCGAGACCGGCGGCAAGACGCGCGCTCGCCAGAAACGGACCCGCCCCATCGCCCGCCGCAGCCGCCCGAGTGGCGGTGAGATCGATAATTTCTGCGGATTTCTCCTGAGACATGCCTTGTATTAACCCTACTCACACAACTGACGGGACCGCATTTGGGCGATCCAATGGATACGCTGCTGACGAAGCACGTTCGGCGCCATCAATCCCGCCCTTTCGGAACTGTCATAAAGCCGTTCGTTCGCTTGTCGTCCATGTTAACATGAAAACTCGTCCATCGCCCAATCTAAATCTGAGGGAATTGCCCATGGCTTATGCGTCTTTCACCGTCGACATCGCGGACGACGTCGCGCATCTGCGCTTTTGCCGGCCGGAAAAAGCCAACTCGATGAACGCCGATTACTGGCGGGAATTGCCTGAGGCAGTGAACGACATTTCCGACAACGCCAAGGCGCGGGTCATTGTTCTGTCTGCGGAGGGAAAACACTTCTCCGCGGGCATGGATATCTCCGTTTTCATGGAGGACGGCCTGGAGGCGGAGGGCGCAAATCGCGAAATCAAGGCGGAAGCCTTCCGGCACAAGGTAAAACAACTGCAGAATTCGTTCTCGGCGCTTGAAAATGCCCGCCAGCCCGTGCTGGCCGCCATTCAGGGCGGCGCTATCGGCGGCGCTGTCGATCTCGTGACCGCATGTGATTGCCGCTATGCGTCGGAGGACGCATTTTTCTGCGTGCAGGAAACAGCGATTGGCATGACAGCGGATGTGGGCACCTTTCCGCGGCTGATGAAAGTGATGCCGGAAGGCTGGGCGCGCCAGATCTGTTACACCGCCGAACGCCTGCCTGCGGCCAAAGCAAAGGAAATCGGCCTCGTCAATGAAGTCTTCCCGACCCATGAGGCGTTGCTTGAAGGCGTCATGGCCATCGCCCGCCAGGTCGCCGCGCATTCGCCGCTCGCCGTCACCGGAGCAAAACGTATGGCCAATTACGCCCGCGACCACTCTACCGCCGACGCCCTCGACTATGTCGCCGTCTGGAACGCCGCCATGCTGAGCGGCGACGACATCAAAAAGAGCTACATGGCGAAAATGGAGAAGCGCGCGCCGCAATACGATGAATTGAAGCCGTTGAAGACCGGTCTTTAGGCGCGTCGAGACGTCTCATGGCTGCGCCGCTGCACGCGCCTTTCCTCTCCGGGCAAGGGGCTATAGAATGGCCGTAGAGCAATTTCACCCACAGACCCTAATTCACCCACAGACGATAAGGCGACGCGCAACATGGTCCAACTGACGCTGCCGAAGAATTCAAAAGTGAACGGGGCTGGGAAGCACTTCCCAGCCAAGGGCGGCGGCGACAATATTCGCACGTTTAAAGTCTATCGATATGATCCTGATGCGGATGAAAATCCGCGCATGGATTCTTACGAGATCGACATGACTGGCGTCTCGATGGTGCTCGATGCGCTGATCAAGATTAAAAACGAGATTGACCCGACCCTGGCCTTTCGCCGGTCCTGCCGGGAAGGCGTATGCGGATCATGTGCGTTCAACATCAACGGCGCCAACACGCTGGCCTGCACCAAGGCGATGGATGAAATCGGCGGCGGCGACGTTACAGTCTATCCGCTGCCCCACCAGCCCGTGCTCAAGGATCTCGTCACCGATCTTTCAAATTTTTACAAACAGCACGCCTATGTCGAGCCATTCCTCAAAGCCAAAGACGATGAGCCCGACACAGAATGGCGCCAGTCCCAGGAAGAACGCGCCAAGCTCGACGGCCTTTACGAATGTATCCTATGCGCCTGCTGTTCGACATCGTGCCCGTCCTATTGGTGGAACGGCGAGAAGGAAGGCGGCGCGGAAGAATATCTCGGCCCCGCAGCGCTTCTGCAGGCCCATCGCTGGCTTGCGGACAGCCGTGATCAGTTCACGAATGAACGTCTCGACAAGCTTGAGGACGAGTTTAAACTCTACCGCTGCCACACCATCATGAACTGCACGCAGGTCTGTCCGAAGCACCTCAATCCCGCCAAGGCAATCGCGGAAATTAAAAAACAGATGGTCAATCGACCGGCGGAAAAAGAAACGGCGAAGTAGGGGTTTCGCCAACAAGCGGCTGTCATTTCAATCTGGGGCAGTAGATTCCAGGTTTGACCTGAAGGCCGCCCCGGAGTGAACAAAGATACATTTGTTGCACCGCACACAGATTAAATTTTCAAAAAAGCAATGTTTTCGCGGGTTCCCAAGGTCGCGCCATTAACGTTTCCCGCCGCCTTTCGTGTTAGGCTCGTCGCGCCTTCAAAAGGAGGCTCGATATGCGAATTACGCTTGATCTTGCTCTATTTGGCGCGATTTTTGCCTTTGCGCTGATGCTCTTTCAGAGCCCGTTTCATGCGGCGTTGGCCGGTTTGATCATCGCCGGCGCCGGTGACACACTCGTCTGGTCTGAGCCGAAAAAACCAAAAAGATAATCTTTACACGGTCTTTAACTCACGGAATATTCGCGCTCGCCTCGCTGTAACGCGAGAACGCCATGATCTTCTGCCATATTTTGCGCGACATGGCGGTGCAGTGCTGTTCGACATCACTGGCGCCGGCGGAAACTTCCGGATCGCGGCACGATTGCGAGAACAGCGCCGCGAGCTTGCCGGTGAGCGCCAGCATCTCCGAACAATAATCGAGATACCGCTCCAGTAGCGGCCCAGACAAGACATTGCCCGGCGAGGACGCGGTTTTCGGCAACGCGCTGCGATAGGGATCCTTGGTCAACTGGTGCATGTCGACGACATGGGCAATCGAGCGCAGCTCATGAAGATAGTCGAGCGCCTTGCGCCGTTTCCAATGCTCTTCGAGGCGACCAAGCGCCAACACGCCAATACCGACAAGGACGGCGAGGTTCATCGCCGGCTCCAGAACTTGCACGAGGCCCGCCGCGTCAAAATCGACGGCGTCGTAATGCAATGTCGTCGCAATCCACAAAAACGCCGCTGCGCCAAAAAACCAGATGGAATAGACCGTCACGCGGATCGGCGTGCTCGGCCGGCGCAAGCGCTCGCTTTCAGCAGCGCAGCGCCGGGCCGTATCGGCAAGCTCCTGCGCCACAGCCTCAAGGCCGCTGTTCGGAAACCGTTCGCCAACCCGCGCCGCGAGCTTGTCGATCGTTTCAATGACTCTATCGCTGCTGAGTGTTCGGTATGGCATCGCGCCCGCAGGGTCTTTCCAGCTCGGTGAAACAGGAAATGCCGCATAGTCCGTTTCGGCGGCGTCGCAAAGCGCACGCCGGTGTAACCGGCACAGCGCCTTTGGTTTGAGCGCTAGCCGCGCATAGTTTGATGGTCGTGCTGACGTCTTTGGCACCAAGCCCGTCAAAATCACAAAGAAAGCTGATTGACATATTTCCATATTTCCATCATTATCGAAATATGGAAATAGAAACAGCCAGCCAAACGTTTTCCGCCCTCGCGCAAGCCTCTCGTCTTGCGGTGTTGAAGGCGCTGGTGACGGCAGGGCCGGCGGGTTTGCGCGCTGGAATTCTGGCGGAAC
>JAJFHC010000312.1 GCA_021775835.1 Hyphomicrobiales bacterium
CCGCTCGACTTTCTTGAGATCCCGTCGGGCACCATTTGTCTTGAAACGCCGCCAGAAGACATCGACCGGCTTTTTGCTGTCCAGCGTCCCTGTTCCCTTCATTCGGGCGGCATAGATGACCGTGTTGGTGTTCTTGGATCTCTGTAGATAGAACAACATGTTTTCATCGTCAGGAATCGGGTAACCGGCACGTGGCGGGGGCAGGGCATCGAGTGTCCTGATCTTGCTTTCGTACTGAACCGCATGGGCTTGCGTATCCGGTGCCGCCACTCCGGTGACGATGTAGGCCAGAAAGCCCAACAGAAAGATTGCCATTGCTCTGGTTGCACGACGCGGTTGAGCCGGCTGGAAACTTGATTGTGTTAACGTCATGTTCTGCAGTTCTGTATCCCTGTCACGGTGTCGGCGCATGTATTAGCCTGTTCAACACCCATAAAGATAACAAAACTGGCATGAACTTGAAATGAACGTGTTGTTCACGCCAAGGTTACTCCTGCAATCTTCTCTCAGGCAACAGATCCAGAATGTTGTTTCAGCAGATCGTCAAAGCGGCGGCAGGCAGCGCGCCGGTTATGCCAGGTGGCAAAATGGCCGGCGATCCACCAACAGAAGATCGTCACGGCATAGGCCAGATACGTATCGATGGCGTAGTGCCAACCCAAATGTATCGAGCCAATAAAGATCACGAAGGCAAACAACGCCAGGACAATGCCAAGTTTGCGACTGACCGGCCAAACCGTCAGAACAAACAGCAGGGTGGTTGCATTGTGCATGCTGGGCATCGCGGATATGCCTGCGATTATCGAAATTTCGCCTGTGTAGGATTGCCAAAGCATGTCCTGTACGGCGAGTGCCTCAACCGGATATACAGTGTTGGCGGAATTCAAGTAGGCCATCAAACCGCTATAGGGGTCGGGTGATAAGCCAATGTTGGTGTAATAACACGGACCTACGGACGAAAAGACAATGGCCAACAGGCTGCCACCCAACATCCAGACAAGCATATAGGACGTGAAGAAACGGGTGCGAAGGTGGCTCAGTTTGGTATCGAATGCCAGCCACATCCAGACCATCCACATGACCACCAACCAGATCGCATAGAACTTACTGATGACGAATGTGACAATCGGATACCCGATGATCGGTTGAAGCCACTCCCACGGGTGCTGTCCGAAATGCAGCCACTTGTCCCAAAACATGAAGGTTTCATCCCAACTATACGGATTCACAGCCGGAATGTTGGTTTTTATTTCTTCAAAGATACACATGAAAATGAATACGGCGATGAACATGGGCACGCCGATTACATAACGCCGCACGTCAAGGACATCGTTTTTGAATACCTTGATGAAATCCAACAGCGGACGCTCCGATTTGAGTGTCGCCATGACATGATAGAAGCGATACACCGCAAGTCCTAGCAAGGCCGATGTGAGCATTGCGGGAATGGCCACCACTACAAACAGTCTAAGCATCTTCCAGGCACTGAACAGATCGGCCCCTGGCAGGCGGAAGACGAAGATCCAGGCGACCGCAGCGTACAAGCCGCCGATCGCATAGAACATCCAGTGCGCCGCAAAGCCCGCACCCATCAGTTGGCAAAGCCTCGAAATCCGGGACAGGCCGGAAAGATGACGGACAGGTGCTTCCGTGGTCAGGGTGACACTCATGCGGGCTACTCGCGACAATCAGACAAGGTGCGCAGTATCGCCCGGCGGTCTTACAATTCCGTAAAAACGAAAGTGTTTTCAGAAACTTGGAATGGGATCAAAGTTCGGGATGCAAAAGGATCGGTGGAAGTCCCGCACCCTGGGCCATTTCAAGCACAGGGTCGATCACGGTTTTAGGGTCCCTAATCTCTGCGTGACGCAGAAGCATTGCCGCCTTCTCCACCATTTCCGTATGGGACAGGGCGGATGCGGGGTCTCCCTTGGCGTCGAGGCTCTCGCTGGAAATGGTCCGATTGTCCCGCAAGGTTGCCTCCAAACCACACCCCCAGCTGTCGGGATACCTGTTCGTATACCGGTCGCCGGTTTGCAGCGAAATACGGCTGCGCATCGGCTTCAGAGCTTCGCGTGTTGTGTCGTCGAACGCCTTAAAGTCAACCACGTCCTCACTCAGGGCTGCGGCAATGCAGTGTTGTAGCGAGAATTTTGCAGCGTAGACCGTATCCACCTCACCCCGGTCGCACAAGGCGAGTGCTGCCGGATAGGTTGTCGCCCGAAGGCTCGCCACATCCTCAAGCCCCAACCCTTCGGCTGCCAGTGACTGTTTCATATCGAGTGCGGCACCAATGGCCGGATGGGTGTGACGGCACGACGGCCACGGTTTGATCGACGTCAGGCGCAACTGCCAGTCAGCCTCAGGAGCGGAAGTAACAAGGGCAGGGGATGCATCGGGGCAGGCCGCGGCGAAGAACCCGCGCTTACCTTCAAGGATGGTTTCAGGGCCGGTAAAGTCGACCGCAGCCAGTTGTGCGCTGGTGAGGCCCGATTGCGCTGCGTGACCCGCATGAAGGTGTTTCGACATGGCGCCTGAATCCAGAAACTCCCACAGGCCGGCTGCCTGCGTGCCGGCGTTTCCCAGAGCATGAACACACTGGTCTTCGGACAGATCCAGCAGTGTCGCGGCCGCCATGGCTGAACCGAAGGCGCCACACGTGGCAGTGTTGTGCCAAATCTTGTAGTGCGCCGGCCCCACAGCCATGCCGACCCGGGTGGTCGCTTCAAACCCGTGAAGTACCGCGGTGAGTACCTGTTCACCGGTGACTTTTGGCGATGAACCGTCGGCTGTTGCCATGAGATGCGCCCAGACGGCTGGTACCACTACACAACCCGGGTGAACGACGGATGCCCGGTGGAGGTCGTCAATTTCTAGAATGTGACACAATCCGCCCCACAGAAACGCCATGTCGCGGGCGTTTCTTTCCGACGTTCCGGTAGCACGTGCCCAGGCAAGCAGACGTCTGCCCGGATCGCTGTTGCGACCGCCAATAATGTTGGCAACAGCATCGAGGGTGAAGAGGGCCGCAGCATCCAGGTCAGCCTGGGATACGGGCTTGTTGCGAATCAATCGCACGAGATCACGGGTAAGACTCATGGGTGCATACAAGCATCTTCGGATTTGACGTGACAAGCAGGAACGGTATCGAAAACGAATTCTTTACCATTGGCCGCCACACTCAACACTGGGGAAGGTGTTGTCCGGCGTGCGTTTCGCGGCGGATGCCCCTCAGGGATGGTTCACGGTGATTGTATCACCGTCATAACAGCGTTGGGTCTTGATGAGTACACAAGAGCGCTACGGGGGTGCGGCGTATCAGCATCCCAATTCACGAACTTACAAAACATGGTTCATCGTTGCCGTTGGAACAGCGGCCCTCAGTGTAGGGCTCGCGAGCTGCAGCGGCAAAAAATCGGCGTTCTCCGGCAAGGGGAGTCCGATCTATTCCGGACCAAGCCCTATTCCAAAGGGTGGCGGCGTCCGCAAAGTTGGTAATCCCTACAAGATTGCCGGCAAGAAGTATTACCCGAAACCGCAGCCCGGTTATCACAAGCGCGGTGTTGCCTCGTGGTATGGACCAAAATTTCACAAGCGCAAGACGGCGAATGGTGAATGGTACGACATGGAATCCATCACGGCTGCTCACAAGACGCTGCCGTTGCCATCGTTTGTCAGGGTTACAAATCTGAAGAACGGTAAGTCGCTTGTGGCACGCCTCAACGACCGTGGCCCCTATGCCCATGACCGTATCATCGACATGTCGAAGAAGTCGGCGGAAATGCTCGGCTTCAAGAATGCCGGGACAGCTCCCGTCGAAGTCGTCTACCTGGGACCGGCTCCCCTGAACGGTGATGACTACTACGTCACCCAGGCGAAGCTCAAAAGCAATCGTGTGGTGACGGCGACCAAATCGGACAGAGGGCTTTCCCGGACCGATATAGAACCGGCCGCTTGGCAGGATTCGCCGACACACACCGGCTCGATTCCCAAATCGGGACGCGGTAACACGACGCTTGGATCGACAGGCGGCGCCTATGTTCAGGCCGGATCATACAGCGATCCGGGCAATGCTGCCCGCGTTGAGCAGCAATTGTCGCGTTTCGGTCACGCCAACACCGTGGAGACGCATACAGGCTCGTCGATCTTCTACCGCGTGACGGTCGGTCCGCTGCAGGATCGAAACCAGGCGGTCGACGTCTTGAGCCAGGTGAGGTCCGCCGGTCATCACGATGCCCGCATCGTGACGCGGTAAAGAAAAATACGTTCATAACGTACGTCACATCACCGGGAATTTTCCCGGTGATGTCGTGACACGCCAAGACGTACGCGCTAGACTCCTGTGAATTTCGTTTGGTGAAGCCCAGCAAGGGCTTCCAGTACAGATTTTCGAGGTTAGCGATGCGTTTTTGTCGGATGATTCGCGGAGTTGCGGCAATCGGCCGGTCTGCCATGGCCCGCGGCGCTCTGTTTGTGCTTGGCTTGACTGTTATTTCGGTGACGTTCCTGTCCCGGCCGGTTTCGGCTGCAACCATCAAGACCGCAGCAGAGTTTGCCATTTTGATCGATGGCAGGACCGGCGCTGTTCTGATGGAAAAGAATGCGGACGACCTGATGGCACCGGCCAGCATGAGCAAACTCATGACCATGGCCGTGGTCTTCAACGCCCTCAAGACGGGCGACATCAAACTGACCGATGAGTTTTACATCAGCGAGAACGCCTTCAAGAGAGGCGGGTCGAGGATGTTTGCCAAGCTCAAGTCTGCCGTGCCGCTGGAAGACCTTATCCGTGGCGTGATCATCCAGTCGGGCAATGACGCCTGTATTGCGCTGGCCGAAGGCCTGAGTGGTACCGAGGAAGGGTTCGCCGACGAGATGAACCAGCGGGCCAAGGAACTGGGCCTCAAGAAATCGAATTTCGAGAATGCCACCGGATGGCCGCATCCCGATCACGTGGTCACATCGCGCGAACTGGCCAAGATTGCCCGCCATGTAATCTACGATTTTCCGGAATATTATCACTATTACGCGGAAAAGAGTTTTACCTGGAACAAGATCAAGCAGCACAACCGCAATCCACTATTGTACCAGAACATCGGTGCGGATGGCCTCAAGACGGGACACACTGATGAATCCGGTTATGGGCTTGTTGGATCGGCGAAAAAGAATGACCGGCGGCTCATTCTCGTGATCAACGGCCTGAAGACCAAGAACAAGCGTTCGGAGGAAGCCCGAAAGATTCTGGATTGGGGGTTCCGGAGCTTCAGGAACTACACCGTATTCGAAGACGTGGAGAGCGTCGGCAGTGCAAAAGTTTGGGGCGGCGAGACGTCTTCTGTGCCTCTGGTGTCCCAGGGACCCGTGCAGTTGCTCATGACCCGGGCGGACCGCAAGAAACTGAAAGCGGAAATTGTCTACAACGGCCCGTTGCGCGCGCCTGTCAAGAAGGGCGACGAAGTGGCAAAGCTTCGTTTCGTGTCAGCGGGCAAGACGGTCAACGAGATACCGTTGTTTGCTGCAGCCGATGTGGAGGAAGGCAGCATTATCGGGCAGGCCTTCGACACGCTGAAGTTCATGGTCATCGGTGGTTGAGGTTTTGGGATCACCGGCCGGCAATAACAATGGTGACGACAAATCGAAAGCATCCCGCCCACGAGGGAAATTCATCACTCTCGAAGGAGGCGAGGGGACCGGCAAGTCAACCCAGGCGATCCGTCTCAAGGAGTATCTGATTGACGCCGGTCATGATGTTGTTCTGACACGTGAACCGGGCGGTTCTCCCGGTGCCGAAGAAATACGGAGCCTGCTCGTGAGCGGTACGGCCGACCGATGGTCTCCGCTGACGGAGACCCTGCTGTTTTTTGCCGCCCGCGATGAGCATCTCGTCCGTACTATCCGGCCTGCTCTCGACCGTGGCCAGTGGGTCATCTGCGACCGGTTTGCGGATTCCACCCGCGCTTATCAGGGGGCTGCCGGCAATATATCACCCGGCTTTCTCGAGACGCTTGAAGGCACTGTCATCGGGCCCGACTGGCCAGACCTGACGCTTATATTCGATCTTGATCCTGAAATCGGACTGGCTCGCGCCGGGCAACGGATGTCACCGGGACACGCGGAAGACCGGTTCGAGAAGAAAGGACTGGCTTTTCATGAAAGGCTCCGGCAAGCGTTCCTCGACATCGCGGCGAATGCGCCAGGACGGTGCGCCGTGATCGACGCCTCAGTGGACATGGACCAGGTGACAAGGTCCCTGACAACCGTCGTCCGTGAACGCCTTGTCGGCGCCATAGGGTAGGACACGCGGAGAGCATTTTGGCAAGAGCGGCAAAAGAAGATCCAGACATTCCGGAAAGCGACAGGCTTGAGGGATTCCCTCATCCCCGTGAAACATCCGGTCTTGTGGGTCACGGTGAGGCGGAACGGCGGTTTCTCGACGGTTATCGCGGAAGCAAACTCCAGCACGCCTGGATCATTGGCGGACCCATGGGCATCGGCAAGGCGACATTCGCGTACCGGGCCGCACGGTTTGTGTTGAAGTATCCAACTCCCGACCTCGTGCCCGACTCAGGCAAAGACAGCCTGTATGTATCCCCGGAGGACCCGGTTTCGCACCGCATTGCGGCCCGCGCCCATACCAACCTGCTTGTGCTGAACCGGCCCTGGGACTCCAAGACCAAGAAACTCAAGACTGTTCTCACCGTCGACGAGGTTCGTCGCACTGTGCGCTTTTTCGGGCGCACGGCCGGCGAGGAGGGGTGGCGCATCTGTATTGTCGACAGTGCCGATGAAATGAATCCCAATGCGGCAAACGCGTTGCTGAAAATCCTGGAGGAGCCTCCGTCGAAAGTCCTTTTCTTTCTCGTCAGCCATGTTCCAGGCCGTCTGCTGCCGACGATCCGGTCGCGCTGCCGGAGACTGGACCTGTCGGCGCTTTCGGTGAGCGACTGTGCAGACGTGATGGCGGAGCTTGTGGGCGAGCGCCAGTCACGGGTCGACATGGAGATTGCGGCGCGCCTCGGAGAGGGCAGTGTGGGGCAGGGCCTCAAACTGCTCGAAGGCGGCGGCATCGCCATTCACAAACAGATGCTGGGACTTCTGGCCAACCTGCCCAATGTCGACGTCAAGCGGCTCAACCAGTTTTCCGACAAGATTGCGCCCCGTGCGGCATCTGCTGAATACGATCTGTTCTGCGATCTGATTCTCAAATGGATTGCCAGGATGGTGCGCGGTGTATCGACCGGCGAACTGTCATCCGTGCCGCAAAACGAAGCCGATCTCATGGTCCGCCTGGCAAACCGGCACTCTGCGGCCCACTGGGCGGACGCCTGGGAGAAAATCAATCGTTCCCTTATGCGTGCAAATGCCCTAAATCTCGACCGGAAACAGACCATTGCGGTTTTGTTTTATGAACTCGAGCAGACAATGAAGGCCGCTCAGGCCGCATAGTCGTTTAAAACTCTTATCCATCGACCGCGCAAAACTCCCAGGAGCCCCCATGTCGCCGCGACCCCGTTTCTACATCACGACGGCCATTTCCTATCCCAATGGCGCCCCCCACATTGGCCATGCCTACGAGGCGATCGCGACCGATGCGATTGCCCGCTACAAACGGCTCGATGGGTATGATGTGATGTTTCTGACCGGCACCGACGAGCACGGTCAGAAAATGCAGCAGACGGCCGAGAAGGAAGGCATCACGCCGACTGAACTCGTGGCGCGGATGACACCCCAGTTTCAGAACATGGTCGAGGCGCTCAATTGCAGCCACGATGATTTCATCCGCACCACGGAAGAACGCCACAAGAAATCTTCCATGGCAATCTGGGAACGGATGGCGGCCAATGGCGACATCTACCTGGACAAGTACGCCGGCTGGTATTCCGTGCGCGACGAAGCGTATTACACCGAGAGCGAGTTGGTTAAGGCAAGCGACGGCACCAAGGTCGCACCCGACACCGGCACGCCGGTGGAATGGGTCGAGGAAGAGAGTTACTTCTTCCGTCTGTCGGCCTATCAGGACAAGCTGATCAAACACTACGAGGACAATCCCGATTTCATCGGTCCGGAGACCCGGCGCAACGAGGTCATGAGTTTCGTCAAGGGCGGCCTTGACGACCTGTCGGTGTCGCGTACCAGCTTTGACTGGGGCGTGCCGGTGCCCGGTGACGACAAGCACGTCATGTATGTGTGGGTCGATGCCCTGACCAACTACATCACCGGTGTCGGCTTTCCCGACACGGAGTCGGAGTCGTTCAAGCGGTACTGGCCGGCGGATCTCCACATCATCGGCAAGGACATCCTGCGGTTTCACTCGGTCTACTGGCCGGCGTTTCTGATGTCGGCGGGGATCGAACTGCCGAAACGGGTCTTTGGCCATGGCTTCCTGTTCAACAAGGGCGAGAAGATGTCGAAATCGGTCGGCAATGTCATCGACCCGATTAATCTGGCTGAAAGCTACGGCGTCGACCAGACACGCTATTTTTTCATGCGTGAAGTCCCGTTCGGCCAGGACGGTCATTACAGCCACGAGGCGATCGTCAACCGGATCAATGCGGACCTGGCCAATGACCTGGGCAACCTGGCACAGCGCTCCTTGTCGATGATTGCCAAGAACTGCGCCAACACGTTGCCGACCCCCGGCGCGCTTACCGATGACGACACGGCCATTCTGGCGGCAGCCGATGCCCTGCTGGAGAAGACCCGTGTTCACATGGACCGCCAGGCGATCCATCTGGCACTGGGCGACATCTGGTCGGTGGTGGCCGATGCCAACCGGTATTTTGCCGGCCAGGAGCCCTGGGTGCTGCGCAAGTCTGACCCGGAACGCATGGCGACAGTGCTCTACGTGACGGCCGAAGTCATCCGTCAGATCGCCATACTGTCGTGTCCCTATATGCCGACGGCGGGCAACGCCCTGCTCGATCTTCTGGCGGTGAGCGAAACCGACCGGTCCTTCGACAGGCTCGGCGAAGACGGCCGGCTTGCCCCAGGCGTGACCCTGCCGGCACCGGCGCCGGTTTTCCCGCGCTATGTCGAAGCCGATGCGGATGAGACCTGAGGCGCCCCGTCATGCTCGTGATCGACAGCCATTGCCATCTGGATTTTCCGGACTTCGCCGAGGAACTCGACGCCGTCGTTGACCGGGCAGGGGACGCCGGTGTCGGGCTCATGGTGACCATCTGCACCCGGGTGCGGAAATTCCCTGAGATCCTGGCGATCGCGGAACGCTACGACAATGTCTACTGCACCGTCGGCACGCATCCGCACAATGCCGGGGAAGAAACCGATGTCACCACGGCCGAACTGGTTGAACTGGCGCGCCACCCGAAGGTGGTCGGCATCGGTGAGGCGGGCCTCGACTATTTCTACGATAACGCTCCGCGCGATGCCCAGGAGCAAGGTTTCCGGAGACATATTGCGGCGGCCCGGGAGACCGGTTTGCCGCTGGTCATCCATTCACGTGACGCCGAGGACGACACTGCCCGGATCCTGGAAGAGGAAACCGGGAAGGGTGCCTTCCCGGCCATCCTGCATTGTTTCAGCTCACAAGCCCGCCTGGCGGAAGCCGGTCTGGCGCTGGGTCTTTACGTATCGTTCTCCGGCATCCTGACCTTCAACAAGGCGGAAGCGCTGCGCGACGTTGCGGCGACCGTCCCCATGGACCGTCTGCTGGTGGAAACCGACGCGCCGTACCTGGCGCCCATGCCCAACCGTGGCAAGCGCAACGAACCGGCCTTCGTCGTGCACACGCTTGAGCGCCTGGCGCAGGTCAAGGGTGTCGACCGGGCCGTCATGGCTGATCAGACCACGGACAATTTCTTCAAGATTTTTTCCCGCGTCCCAAGGCCCACCCAAGACAAGAACGTGGCTTCATGACATTTCATTTCACCATACTCGGTTGCGGGTCATCCGGTGGCGTGCCGCGCATCGGCAACCACTGGGGCGATTGCGATCCGGACAACCCGAAGAACCGGCGCCGGCGGTGTTCGCTGCTGATCCGGCGCGTTAACCATCAAGGGGGCCAGACGACGGCGCTGATCGACACATCACCCGACGTGCGTGAGCAACTGCTCGACGCGGGCATCGGCGACGTTGATGGCGTGCTCTACACCCACGAACATGCCGACCATATCCATGGCATCGACGACCTGCGCATGATCGCGCTCAACCGGCGCGACCGCGTGCCGATCTATGCCGGCAACCGGACGCTCGACATCCTGACGTCGCGTTTCGACTATTGTTTCAAGACACCGCCGGGCAGCCAGTATCCGCCGATCCTTGACGGCAACCTGATCGAAGGCGAAACGCCGGTGACGATCGACGGTGCCGGTGGACCGGTGACCGCTATTCCGTTCGACCAGGAGCACGGCGCGATCACGTCGTTCGGCTATCGCATCGGCAAGCTGGTCTACAGCTGCGACGTCAACGGCTTCAGCGACGCGAGTATCGAATACCTGCAGGACCTGGACGTGTGGATCATCGACGCGCTGCGCCGGACATATCATCCCAGCCACTTCAGTCTCGACGACACCCTGGAATGGATCGAGCGCATCAAGCCACGCCGGGCGATCATCACCAACATGCACGTGGACCTTGACTACGAGACACTGACGGCGGAACTACCCGAGGGCGTGGAGCCTGCCTATGACGGCATGGAAATTACGTTTGACGACTGAATTTGTCTAAAATTGTAGGTAAAGTGCGGATTCAGACATATCGGTATTTTCCATAATATATATTATGCGAATGGGAGGTGTAGGGAATGAGCCGTCAACCTGAACGGTCCTGCGCCTTTGGTGCCCTTGCCATCAAGGCGCTTTTGGCACCAGATTCGAACCCGCACGATTCATAGAACCCGATCAGACAGTCCTGCCCGGTTATCATCACTTAGTAGCGGCCATCCGCCCAGGCTCTCGGGAGTGCGTGCATGACGATGGCATTCGCAATGCCGCGTCGGCGATGGTCTGCGTGACAGACAACGTTCTCGAAAACACCGTACGGTTGACTGCCCCGTGTGGGATTGTCGATGACGTTGAGATTACGCGACGCCCATTGAGTTTGTGTCGTGGCCTTCAAGCACGATCCAACAAGGATACTTTTGTCCGGCTGTCCGGTTCGGCGTTGCCGCTCCCTCAATCTTCGTCGGCGAACATTTCCTGAAATTCCACTGCGATCAGATTTTCATAAAATTCATCACTGTAAATTTTACCGGTCACGCAGGCATAGTCATCTGATGCGTCCTCGAATGTGAATTCGACATAATAAGTCTCGGAGCCTGATCCGCGCGCCTCAGTCTTGATATGGGCCTCGTTGAGTGCGGAGGATGGTGTTTGTATCGACGCGACAATCTGCTCCATCTCCTGTTTCAGGACGAGGCGAACTTCCTTTTCGTCGATATTCCGGTGTTTGAAGGCATATTGTCGGTCGAGCAGCTGATTGACCTCGGAGCACACGTCACCCACCATGCCCCTCGACGTATATTCACCTTCATCGTCCCAAAAGACTTCGTGAAGTGAATCCAATGCTGCCTTCACGGCATTTCCATACCCAATAGGCCTGCCTTCGACCGGTACGCCCTCGAACGCCGCCCGTGCAGCACTCACAGAACGAACGCAAACCATCACATCGTACTGGCTGTTGTAGGCCTTGGTTTCCAGTCTCTTCATGATGCGGCGAATAGCCTTGAACATTTCCTCTGCGGTCTTGAGTTCAGGTTCGGGTCGAGGGGACCGGACGGGTACCCTCTTTGGAAGCTCCGGAAAATCGCCCATTGTCCAGCCTCTTGTCCAGCCTCAGTCCGTCTTCCGGCAAGAGAAACAAAATCGAATTGCGCCACACGCGCGGCCAATCCCAGCGTCACTCACCCCAGTTTTTCGTGTTCACCCGCTCGACGTAGCGATTGAGAAAACGATCTTGCCATGCGGCCTGCTCAGCGCGAAATGCGGCCGACTTTTCGTTCAGGTCATCGACCTTGAATGTTCAACTTCCATGAAGATAGCAGTGACGCACACTGTTGTTTTCTTAGTTTTTCTAACCTCACGGGGAATTGAACCGGACCGGTCGGTCGCTGCGACGGTGACCATGAAAAAATCGCCGTCTCCGTAGGCATGGTTGGCGCACCGATCAGAGAATCGTAGGAGCGGGATCCGTCAGCAGGCACTGAACTACCCGAAAAGGTGGTTTGGCATTCGTCATGCAAGGATGGAAATCATCAAGTGCCGGTTCGCCACCGGACGACGATCTCTCCAGCCTGCAATTTGGCGGTCGTCCGGTGACTTCCGGGGGCAAACTGCACGTCTGGAGGACATCCGTTCGTGCAGCCATGTCCGAAGTCAGGGACCCCGCAGTTCCCGACCGTCAACCTTTTGTCCGATTCGATGAAGAAGTCCAGCTCTTGTTGTTATTTGTTATGTCATCAGGAATGACCTTGCGACCGGCCTTGGCGGCGGTACAGTTCTGGCTCTTCGGCTCTACATACGGTAAATGCGGTCTGTGGCCGTGCGCCCTACCCCTTGGTGGTGGGACGTTGAGGCTGTACGCCACTGAACCGTCAACCTGATCGGCCCTTCGCCTTTGGCGCCCTTGCGATCAAGGCGCTCTTGGCACCGGATTCGAACCCACAGGCTTCATAGAACCTCACAAGATAATCCTGCCCGGTCAAGAGCATCACCTTGTAGCAGCCATCGGCCCAGGCTTCTGCAAGCGCATGCTCGACGACGGCCTTCGCAAAGCCGCGTCGGCGATGGTCTGCATGACAGACCACGTTCTCGATGACACCGTACGGTTGACTGCCGCGCGTGAGATTGTCGATGACGTTGAGATAACACGACGCCCGCACAACGCCGTTATCCTCCAACAGGAAGATATGAAGGCTGTCGGAGTTCACGATACGCCGGAATGCCTCATCAGCCGTGTCGTGTGACGACGGCTGGTCGTGCGCATGCAGGTGTTCGTAGAGGTCCAGTATACATTTCAGATCACCACCCCTGGCTGTTCGAATTTTCACCATGAATGGGCCTTCACTGTAACGATGCGCGTCACCGGACAACAGTCTGGTGCCGCTCGCATCATTTATCCGTCTACCCTACCTGCATGGCTCCTTTACAACCGATGTTTGCCGCAGTCAAAACGAACGTCCGACGCACAACACCCCTACTCGCTGATTTTCACGACCTTGAAATCGTCATGGTCTTCCAGCTCTTCAAGTTCCTCGTCGTCGACCTCAACCTGGTCCTTGGCCTCGACCTCCACCGGTCCGTGATCTTCTTCGTCGATCCTTGGAAGCTTTGCCGCGCGGGCCCAGTTGACGGGGCGGGCGTTCATGCGTCCGCGTTCGATTTCGTAGACGTCGAGCCAGCCGCCGTCGATGTTGTACTTGTTCCACAGTTCCAGAGATTCATAGATGCGCCGGGCCATGTGGTCCATGTCTTCGCGGGTGACCCAGATTGAAAACGGCAAGCTTATCTCTCTCTGGATTCCGTCTTTGTCGAGTAAAATCGGATTTGTCACTTTATTCCCCTGGTTTTTGTTTGAGCCCGGATTGGCCATGACGAATTTTCAGATACGACTGTGGTGGAAATGTGGGTTTTTGTTGTGCATGTCTTGGCACGCGCTGATTTGATCGGAGTCTGTTTGTAGATCCGAGCCCTGGAGGGATTGACCGGACCACTGAACGTCTGGTTTAGATGGCCCGCGCAAATACCAACTGAAGCAGCGAAAAACCGGCATGCCCCACAGACTGGCCCTTTTTACGTTCGGCATATTCATCAAGCCCGATGAACATCCCGACAATGATGGGTTCCATGAACGCAACGATCCGATCCTGGCTGAAGTTGACGCCGCCCCGGGGCTGATTTCCCGTTCAGGCTATCCTGACGAACCGGGCCCGGCGAGCTGGGGCGACCAGGTCTATCCCCGTTTCTATGTTGAACGGGGCGATGGCTGGTGTCCGGAGACCTTGTCGCTCTGGGTGGACATGGAGTCCGCGATGGCGTTTTCCTATGACGGCCTGCATGCCGAGGCCCTGGCGCTTGGGCGCACCTGGTTTCAGAAACCGCAATGGCCGCCTTATGTGGCATGGTGGGTGGACCGCGACCATGTGCCGGATTGGGCCGAGGCGGTCGAGCGCCACGAGCATCTTCACGATCACGGCGCCAGCGCCTTTGCGTTCAGTTTCAAACACGCTTTTGACGCAGGCGGCAGTCCGGTCAAGGTAGACAGTCAAAAGATCCGTGCGATTGCGGGGAGTTTGCCAAAGGAACGCGTCGAGACGTCCGGAGCGGCATCATGAAACAAATTGCCGATACTCCCTGTCATTGATCCTCCGCCACCGGCTTCCTAAGTTACGGTCAGGCATTTCCACCGCAAAGACGAAAGAGGCCCCTGTCCTTGAGCAACTTCCAGCGCCTCCATCGTCTGATCCCCAATCTCGCTAACACGTTTGCGCGCTTTCCCGTGCCGGTGGCCTGTTCGGTCGGCCTGGCCATTGTGCTCAACCTGGATATCACCGGGCCGCTCTTCCTGGCTGGGCGGCTCGACGACCGTGTCATCATGGCGTTTTCCGCAGCCTTCCTGGCCGCCGGTGCCGTCAACCTCGTGTTTGAAGCCAGAGCGCTGTTGTCCCCTCTCCTGAGGCACGTTATCGCGCTGGGTGTTGCCTGCACTGTCGGTGCCATCGGCTTCTACGAGCAGGCCAGTGCCGTCAATCCAGTGTTTCTTATCCCGGGCCTCGTTCTGGCGGTCATGGCCGCAGCGTATGCCGGGTCCCGGTTCAGCGAGGAGGCGTTCTGGCTGTTCAACGCCCGGCTTGCCCTGGCCATATTCCTCAGCGGGCTGGTTGCCGCGGTGACCTGTGGCGGTCTGTCGGCAATCGTCGCCAGTCTCGACTTCCTGTTCGACATCAAAATTCCCAAGGCCTACGAGCACATCTGGACAACCGGCATGGCGCTGATCGCCCCGCTCTACGGTCTCTCGCTGACGCCGTCGAAGTTCGATGACGCTCTGGCGCTGCCGGATGCCGGGACGCTTGCCGGGCGCGGCGTCCAGGCCCTGATCAACCTGGTGCTGTTCCCGCTTCTGGCCGTCTACTGTGCCATCCTTCATATCTATGCGGCCAAGATCGCCATCCAGTGGGAACTGCCGCGCGGACAGGTGGGCCAGTCCGTGCTGATCTTCATGCTGGCGGTGACCGCCACCGTGCTGTTTGCCAGGCCGTGGGTGTCGCGGATGAACCGCTTCTGCGTGTGGTTCAACACCTGGTGGTATCTGTTCCTGATCGCCCCCTTGGCGTTGCTGGCCATCGGTATTGCGCGGCGGACACTCGACTACGGCGTCACGCCGGAGCGCTACGGTCTGGTGGTCATCGGCGTCTGGGCCCTAGCCCTGCTGGTCTACCGCGCCATTAAGGGTCGACACTATTCGAGCTGGAATGTCCTGAGCGCCCTTTCCGTCCTGCTGGTGGTCAGTTCATTCGGACCCTGGGGGGCCACCGGATACTCAATTACCGATCAGCTTGACCGGTTCCGTGACCTCCTCGCCCGCAACGGCGTCCTGATCGACGGGAAACTGTCGGCCGACTTCGACGGTAAACAGGAATTTGCCCGAGAAGACGCCAGGACGGGCGCCTCGATCGTTTCATTTCTAAACGGAAATCATGCCATCGGGCGGTTGAAACCGATGTTCGACGGCCACAAGGCAGATCCGTTTTTGCCCGGTAAGCTCAACTGGAAACAGGCTCAGTCGATCAACACGCTGTTCGGTTTCAACAAGGTCCAGGCCCCCGACGGCGAACAAATCGTCATGTTCACGCCCACATCAAAAATCGCGTCTCTGGGTTTGGATGGTGCCCGGCAACTGACCGGACCTCATTTTGTCCACGCCAGTTCGAAACAACCGACGCAAACGGACGGAAAACCGGTGTTCGGTGCCTGGCGGAACGACAATGACCTCATCATCGGCACACCTTCCAAGTCCTGGCGGGTTGATCTCGATGCTCTGATTGAGCGGATAGACCAGGCCGGCAAGGACGACGCGCTTAACCAGGCCCCCTTGATCTATGACGTCCCAGGGCCTGACAGCGCCTTGCGCCTCATCATTACGCAGGCAAGCGGCCGGATCAAAAATGATGAGATTCAACATTTCGTGCTTCACTTCTGGACGCTCGCGCCGGCCCCCTGATGCCAAGATTGATTGACGCGGTCGACACTGGTAGGCAGGGGACGGCGCGGCGGATGAACTCCAGGGACACTTGATTACTCCAATGACCTCTTCCCAGAACAACGACACCACGGTTGCGCATCAGCAGGCTGACATTCACGAAGGCACCATGAAATCCCTTCTGGCGATCATGGCCGCCCTGCGCACGCCCGGCACTGGCTGCCCTTGGGACCTCGAACAGACCAACGAGACTATCGCGCCCTATACCATCGAGGAAGCCTATGAGGTTGCCGATGCGATCATGCGCGGTGACACCGCCGACCTGAAGGACGAATTGGGAGATCTCCTGTTTCAGGTCGTGTTCTACGCGCAGATGGCCCAGGAGGCCGGGCATTTTACGTTCGACGATGTTGTTGCCGGTAATTGCGACAAGATGATCAGACGCCACCCGCACGTGTTCGGTGACCACGACGCCAGATCTGCCGGCGCCGTAAAGGGGATGTGGGAGAACATCAAGGCCGAGGAACGGGCAAAGAAAGCAAAACAGCGCGAGAGCGTGGACACCGACGTCCGGAAACCCAGCGTTCTCGATGACGTGCCTGTGGGCCTTCCGGGTCTCAGCCGGGCCGTAAAGCTGCAGAAACGCGCGGCCCGCGTCGGGTTCGACTGGCCCTCCATCGATCCCGTCTTCGAAAAGTTACAGGAAGAAATAGCTGAACTGCGCATGGAGGTCGACAAGGCGTCGATGGACGGCATCGAGGATGAATTGGGAGATGTCTTGTTCGTCTGTGCCAACCTGGCCTTGCGTCTCGGGGTCGACCCGGAAACCGCGGTAAGGTCGACCAACGACAAGTTCATACGGCGGTTCAAGGCCGTGGAAGCCACTTTGCGCGACAGGAACCTGAGTCCTGAAGAGGCCAATTTGGAGGAAATGGACGCCCTGTGGAACGAGGTAAAGGCCCTCGATAAGTCATAGATGATGCGTTGTCCGGAGATCCTTGTGTCCGTGAACGAGGATGGCAGTGGCGGGTATTGTTCTACGTAATGACTTTAACTACAGCATTTAAGTGACTTATATTGCTAATTATTCGCGTTCACAATTCCCCACGTCACGCGCTATCGCGCAACTCCGCGGCACTTTTCTGTGTCTCCGCGAAACGCTGTTCAAGGATGGCCTGCTTGGTCGGATCGACACGCACGATCATCCGGGTGCCGGTTTCTTCGTCCTGACGGTCGACTACTTCGCAATTCTCGTAAAGCCAGTGAAGACCTGCGCCATCAGACAGGTCGACGGTTACGGTGATTTCTGACGAATGTGCACCAATACGGTCTTCGATCGCCTCCAGCAGGGGGGCAATCCCCTTGCCTGTTATCGCTGACACTGCAAAGACATTGTCGGAACGGTCGGCCTGTTTCTCGATGGTCTCCACCGTATCGGCGTCCAAAAGGTCTGTCTTGTTCCAGACTTCGATAACCGACTCGCGGCGTTCCTCGTTGATGCCCAGCATACCGAGCACCGTGTTCACGTCCTCGGACTGGGCTTCGCTGTCCTCGTGGGAGATATCACGGACATGAAGGATGACGTCCGCCTCCAGAACCTCTTCCAGCGTTGCACGAAATGCTGCCACCAGGTGGGTCGGCAAGTCCGATATGAAACCCACCGTGTCGGACACGATGATGTTGCGGCCCATGGGAAGCTCAATTGAGCGCATTGTAGGATCGAGCGTTGCAAACAGGAGATCCTTGGCCATTACGCGGGCATCCGTCAGCCGGTTGAACAACGTCGACTTGCCGGCGTTGGTATATCCGACAAGGGCGACTACCGGGTATGGCACCTTGCGCCGGCTGGCACGATGGAGGTCCCGTGTCCGCCTCACTGTTTCAAGTTGGCGCTCAAGCTTCGTGATTTTTTCCTGGATCAGACGCCGATCGGCCTCGATCTGGGTTTCACCGGGGCCGCCTACGAAACCCAATCCGCCACGTTGGCGCTCAAGGTGGGTCCAGCTGCGCACCAGACGGCTCTTCTGATAGTTCAGATGTGCCAGGTCGACCTGGAGCCGCCCTTCCCTGGTGCGCGCCCTCAGCCCGAAGATCTCGAGAATGAGACCGGTACGGTCGAGCACCTTGACGTCCCAGGCGCGTTCCAGATTGCGCTGCTGCACCGGCGAGAGGGCTGTATCGATGATGACCAGCTCAGCGTCGCGCGCCGCAAGAAAACCTTTCAGTTCCTCGACCTTGCCTGTACCGAACAAGGTCGCTGGACGCATCTTGGGAACCGATACCGTCTGGGCCGCCACGACATTCAGGTCGATTGCCAGAGCAAGCCCGTTCGCCTCCTCCAGACAAGCCTCCGGATCGCGTGTTGAACCAGCGTCTGTGCCTCGCGCCGACGCATCGGCATGGGGCCGCCTGATCAGAGGATGCAGGACGACGGCTCTGGTCGGTTCCCTGGCGGTGACGTAAAAGGCGTGGCCATCCTTGGTCTTTTCGACCTGATCACCGGATGAGGAATTCTCAGAATTCAAGACCGTTCAATCGTCGTTGGTGCTGGTTTCATCATCAAAAAGCTGTACAGGCTGGCTCGGCATGATGGTTGAAATCGCATGTTTGTATACCAGTTGTGAAAGTCCATCTCGGCGCAACAGGACGCAGAAGTTGTCGAACCAGGTGATAACGCCCTGAAGTTTTACGCCATTGACCAGAAAGATGGTCAGGGGTGTCTTTGATTTCCGAACCTGGTTGAGAAACGTGTCCTGTAAATTCTGTGCTCGGTCGGCAGCCATGAGGGTTTCCGCTTTCTTTTGGCAGCAATCCCGGGACAGGATACGAGATGATGCCGCATCAAGGGCCGTTTCGGCCTGTTTGTCGCTCCTGTCAGCGATTTGCGTCATTAGACGCCAATTGCCATGGCCTCTGCAAGGCGAATTAAGTGACAATGTTGACTTTTTCGAGACCTGCGCGGTGGGCTGGAACGCGGTTCCGAAAGCACATAGAACAGAAATCCGTCAGCAATCGCTGCGAAAACGCCTATTTCCGCCAGAAATTCACCTGCATGACCGACAAGACGACCAGCAGTTCCAGGCGACCGAGGATCATGGCTATCGACAATGTTATCAGCGACGCTCCCGACACACCGCCATAACCGCTCCAGGCGGCAACCTTGACCGTGGCCATGCCGACCGCCGGCCCGTTGTTGGTAATGGCGGCAATGGACGACAACAGGGCGCGTTCGAAGTCAAGCCCCTGAACGGACAAGACAAACATCGTGCAGCATATGGTGGCGATCAGGACGGCCAGCAATGCCCATATGGATCGCATGATCTCGAGATCCACCACATGGCCTGCCACCCGGTTGGGGATCACGATATGCGGATGAAGCAACCGGTAGAGTTCCCGTTGGGCCTGCGACATCAAGATGAGAAAGCGGTACTGCTTGAGACCGCCGGCCGTCGAATAGGCGGCACCGCCAATCAGACACAACAGAAGAACGATGACAAAGGGTACCGCTGATGCACCGTCCTTTGCATTGTCAAAGCCCGTGGTGGTCACGAGCGAAATGGCACGAAACAGACCGGTACGAATGGCAGAAGCGGCCGCCGACCAGTTGTCGGACGATGCCGGATCGAAGGCAAGAGCGCCAATAACCAAGGCGGCGAACAGCGAGATAACAAGCAACCGCACAGTTTCCTGGCCGTCCGGTCGGTCCCGACCGCGTTTTCTCAGAAAATGCCACAGCGCCAGTATGCTGACCGCTCCAATGAGCATGAACACAGCAATCACAGCTTCCGCCAGAACTGAGTTGTACGCGGCCATTCCGCCGCCCCTCACCATAAAGCCGCCCGTGGACAGGGTCGACAGCGACAGGCAAAACGCATCGAACGCGGGTATGCCGGCCAACCAGAGAAGGATCAGACACATCACCGTCAGGCTGGCATAGACCGGCATGATGTGGCGCGAGGCGGAAACCACCGATTGGACGAGATCCCGTCGCTCGTAGCCCGGGATCGTCATGTTGGCGGGCGTGCCGGAGATGTGGAGCGGCCCCAACACGATCAACGCTGTCAAAAGGGTAAAGGCGCCTCCTGACCACTGCAGAACCGCACGCCAGACCAGAACGCCGCTCGATGCCTCCTGCGGCACACTCAGAACCGTTGCCCCGGTTGTTGTCAGTCCGGAGACAGCTTCAAAAATGGCTTCTACAGGTGATGCAAACTGAGCACTGCCCATAAACGGAATGGACGCCAGCAGGGGCAGTAAGACCCAACCGAGGATCAGAACTCCGATTGTGTTGGAGCGGTCGTACACGCCGGGCCTGCCCCGGAAGCCGGCGATCAGAAGTCCTCCCAGGAATGCGTAGATTGTCGCCGAGATTGCGAAGATCCTGGCAGCTTCCCATTCTTGGGCATTGACGGAAAAGAAGACGGGCAGCAAACACAGAACGGCCAAAGCCATCACGGGCCAGCCGAGAACGTAAAGGATCGTACTGCCACGCATTGGGAATGCCCCGGTCAGAAATATTCCAGGCTTACGCGGAACATGTGCTCAACTTCGCGAACATGCTCGGCAAGAGCGAAAATGACGACCCGGTCATGTGCTTTCACTTCGGTATCGCCATCGGGTATGATGACAGCATCACCACGGACAACGGCGCCAAGCCGCAGGCCTGCGGGAAGTTCCGCGTCACGAAGGGGTTTGCCGACGAGTGGGGATGTCTCAAGAGCTTCAGCCTCGATGATCTCCGCAGCACTGTTCTGAACCGCATGAACACGCCTGACGCTGCCGCGCCGAACATGTTGCAAAATGGATGAAATGGTCATGGCCTTGGGGCTGATATGTGCATCAATTCCCAATGAACGCACGATGCTGGCGTATGCATTGTTGCTGAGCAGGCTCAATGCCCTGGCGCAACCTTCCTTCTTGGCCATGACGCAGGCCAGGATGTTGACCTGGTCGTCGTTGGTCAGAGACACGAAGGTTTCTGCCTCATGGGCGCCGGCCTCACGTAACAGTTCCTGATCGAGGGCGCTGCCGTTGAGGATCACGGTGTGTTTCAGCTCGTCGGCAATTTTCTCGGCCCGCTGGCGATTGCCTTCAATGATCTTAACTCTTGTGCGGGACTGCTGTGCCTCCATCTGCCGGGCGACGTAATACCCAATGTTACCGCCGCCGGCAATAATGATCCGCCGAGCCTGTTTCTCGTCATGGCCAAAGATGCCCAGTGTTCGGTCCACCTGATCACGCGACGCCGCGAAATACACTTCGTCGCCCACCAGCATCTGATCGTTGCCGTGGGGCACGAACAACGTGCCGTCTCGCATGATGCCAACGACAATGGCCAGCAGGTCCGGGAACAGCTCGGTGAGTTGTTGCAGGGGGGTGTTTACGATCGGGCAGTCGTCTTCGCAGGTGACACCGACGACAGAGACCAGTTCATCGACAAAACTGATCGTTTCAAAAGCGCCTGGCTGGGCCAACCGGCGCAGTACCATGTCGCCGACCGCCACTTCCGGTGAAATGATGACATCGATCGGCAGATTGTCCCTGGAAAACAAGTCTCGCCAGACCGGTGCCAAATAGCTTTGCGCCCTGACCCGTGCGATTTTGGTCGGGATGTCGAAGATGGAGTGCGCGACCTGGCACGCCACCATGTTGATTTCATCGGCGAAAGTAACCGCGATGATCATATCCGAGTCTTCGGCGCCGGCACGCTGAAGTACTTCAGGGTGAGAACCGTGGCCTACAACCCCCTGAACATCCAAAGAGTCCGTGATGCGCTGAACGAGTTCGGGCGAGTTGTCGATGACGGTTACGTCATTGCTCTCAGCAGACAAGCGTTCGGCAATACCGAATCCGACTTGCCCTGCCCCACATATGATTACCTTCATGTCACCGCCGCTTGTAAAGAGTTTTGCTTCAACAATGCAAGCGCTACTGAACAATACCTAACATATGATGGATGTCCGCATACCGGAAATCGCTCAGACGGTGCGGTATGATATCCTTAGGCTGGACAGCAATGGAAACGCCGATCAGGAGGCCTCTTCGGGGCGCACGTATTGCACGCCCAGCAGTTTGAGTTTGCGATGCAGGGCAGACCGTTCCATGCCGACGAAGGAAGCGGTCTTGGAGATGTTTCCGCCGAAGCGTCCAATCTGGGCTACGAGATACTCGCGTTCAAAGACTTCACGGGCATCGCGCAACGGCAGCGCCATGAGTTGCTGCCCGTCGGTGCCGTTGATCATTGACTGCGGCGAGTCCGTCGCCTCGGTGGGCAACATGTTTGCCGTGACTTCTTCGCTGTCCTCACCCTTGGCCATGATGAGCAGACGTTCAATATTGTTGCGCAACTGCCTGACATTGCCCGGCCATTCGCCGGCCTGAAGAATGGCCATGGCGTCGGACGCGATTTCGCGCTTCGGCAGTCCCGATGTCGCGGCGTAATGATCGACGAAATAGTTCACCAGATGAGGAATATCTTCGCGTCGTTCCGCCAAAGTCGGAATGACGATGGGAACCACATTCAAACGGTGATAAAGGTCCTCACGAAAACGCTCCTCCTTGATTGCCTGCTCAAGATTTCGGCTCGACGAAGACACGATCCGCACGTCCACTTTTACGCGCTTGTCACCACCGACTCGCTGAAAGGTCTGATCAACCAGAACCCGCAGGATTTTTCCCTGGGTTTCCATCGGCATGTCGGAAACCTCGTCTATGAGCAGCGTGCCGCCGTGGGCTTCTTCAAGGGCGCCGACCTTTTGAACATTGCCTGGCCCTTCCTCCGTGCCGAACAATTCCTGCTCAACGCGCTCAGGCGCCATGGTCGCCGCATTCAAGATGATGAATGGCTGAGACGCCCGTTGCGAACATGAGTGGAGATTGCGGGCGACGAGTTCCTTGCCCGATCCCAGAGGACCCATGATCAGGACCCGGCTGTTGGTCGGGGCGACTTTTTCAATCGTCTGTTTGAGCTGACGGGTTGCCGCCGATGTACCGATCAGCTCCATGTCGTGTCCGGCGACACGGCGCAACGTCTTGATTTCACGCTTGAGTTGACTGGCCTCTATGGCACGGCCGATCACCAGGACCAGGCGATCCGCCTTGAACGGCTTTTCGATATATTCGTAGGCGCCGTTCTTGATTGCGGCAACCGCCGTTTCGATGTTGCCATGTCCGGAAATTATGACGACCGGCAGATCGGGATGGGCCGTCTTGATCTCATGGAGAACCTCCAGGCCATCCAGTTTGCTGCCCTGAAGCCAAATATCGAGAACAACCAGCGACGGCCGCCGTTCTTCGATGGCTGTCAGAGCCGTATCACTGTCTCTCGCCAGTCGGGTTTCAAACCCGTCGTCTTCCAGAATACCGGCAATCAAATCGCGAATATCGGCCTCGTCATCGACGATCAAAATATCAGACGCCATTATGTTTCCTTTACTTGCTCATCTTGCTGATCCGGCAGTTGTTCTTCACTGTTCTGGGCCGCATCGAGCTTTGATGTTTTGTTGGCGTGTTTGGGTTTCTCCATCAGGCGAAATGCCAGACGGACCAACGCACCACCATCCGGATTGGAGGAATCATGCAGGCTCAGCCGACCGCCATGCTCTTCCATAATTTTTTTGACAATGGCGAGTCCCAGTCCGGTGCCCTTCTCGCGCGTCGTCATGTAGGGTTCCACAAGTCTCTGTCGATTTTCTGTCGGCAATCCTAGGCCGTTGTCTTCGACGTCCACGTGGCACCACTGCCCCTTTTCGTATACCGATACCTTTATCGTTCCTTTGTGTTGCCCATTCTCATTTTGTATTTTGGTTTCAACGCTTTCTGTCGCATTCTTGACCAAGTTTGTTATTGCCTGGGTAACCAGACGCCGGTCGAAATCGAGTTCGATCGCCTCGTCGGGAATCTGCGTCTCAAAGGCAATCTCAGAACTGCTGACCCGTTGGAGGAAGACCGCTTGCTTGGCGGTATCGCAAAGATCCTTCTTCTCCATCACGGCCTTCGGCATTCGGGCAAACGTGGAGAATTCGTCGACCATACGGCCGATGTCGCCGACCTGACGGACAATCGTTTCGATGCATTGTTCGAATATTTCCCGATCGACCTTGATATCCTTGCTGTATTTCCGTTTCAACCTCTCAGCGGAAAGCTGAATGGGTGTCAGCGGATTCTTGATTTCATGGGCAATTCGCCGTGCAATGTCGGCCCATGCAGAGTTTCGTTGCGCGGTAACCAGCTCGGTCATGTCATCGAACGTCACGACATATCCATCTTCATCTTCACTGGACTGTTCACGCGTTACCCGGACCATGAAATTGCGTTCATGATCCTGTTTCTTGAGATTGATCTGCCCTTCAGCAGAGCCTGATGTTTTCTTCAATGCTTTCTTGAAGATCTGCGCCAGTTCGGGGACCACATCGGCTAGTTTCTGACCGGTGAAGTTCGCCTCCGACTGGCTCAAATGTTTTAGAGCGGAGCGGTTCACGAGGGTAACCGTTCCTTCCTTATCAAGTCCGATTACCCCTGCCGTGACACCTGACAGAACCGCCTCTGTAAAACGACGACGCACATCCAGCATGTGATTTGCACCGACCAGTTCCTGACGCTGTTCTGCAAGCTGGCCGGTCATGAGATTGAAGGTCTTGCCCAGCGTTGCTAAATCGCCTTCGACCTGGCGCACCGACACCTTGGCGTCGAGATTGCCCTCGGACACTTCCCGGGCCGCACCGATCAGCATGCCGATCGGTGAGACGAGCCGGTCGGCAAACCAGAAGCCGAACCAGATCGCCGCCAGCAGGAATATGAGGGCCACCCCCACATACATCAGTGCGAATGTAAGCTGAACCCCATAGCGGCGTTCTTCCATGGTGTTGTATTCAATTTTGCCTTCCTGAGTCTTTCTGAGGTGCTCAATCACCTTTTGATCGACAAACCTGAAAACAAACAGGTAGGCGTCGTCGAATACGTTCAACTTGACCAGTGCACGAACCTGATTGGTGGTGCCAGGGCTCATCAGGACAAGTTCTTTTGTGGCCGCCTGTTCCATTGCGTCTCGCGTGGGACCCTCGAAACTTGCTCCCTTGTCGCGTAAGGCGCTGGAAATAATAGTAAGCTTG
>JAJFHC010000313.1 GCA_021775835.1 Hyphomicrobiales bacterium
CCCCACGCCCACCGGCACCACCCTTGCCCTGAATACGGCCAGCGACCTCGATGTTGATGATGACGCCTGCAGGCCAGTCCCCCACATCGAAGGCCGGTATTGTCGCATCGGTAGACCCGACGATCGCCGCACTTTCCACAATGCAGGTGACGGTGTCGCCCGCTTCGGCTGCCGGATAAATCGTGTCATGGACCTCGCGCAGGTTCACGTTGTTGACGTTGCTGTCGATGATGATCAGACCGGGCACCAGGTCGCCCGTGGTCTGGAACAACATTTCTTCGGCCTCAAGTTCCCACCGGTCATCCAGTGGGTTCAGGCGTGTGACCTGAATCGGCGCATCCGATGGCGCGCCGGTCGCGTCCTGTATCGGGTTGGCCTCCAATCGGTAGCCATTCCCCAGGACGATGTTCGAAGGATCGCCCGGCACCCGGTGAAGGGCAAACGTGAACCGTCGCGGCGGATTAACAAACCGGCTCAGATGAATGTCATTCGTGCGAAGGGCTGTTGCCCGACCGAACTGCGGTATCCAGCGCGACAGGATCACCTTGATTGCCGGTGTGCCGTAGTCGGTTTCCGCCTCGAGGTTGAGCGTCAATGCTGTCGATCGGTAATTGTCCTTGTTGTCGAGCGGCTCCAGCGGGTTCAGCTGGCCATAGTAAGTCCATACCTGCGACAGCCGTTTGTCCGGTTGTTCGCGAGACTTGTAACTCCCCTCTAGGACCGTGTCCGGTGTGAACCGATCCGCATCGGTGAGGATCCCACGCAACACCTGCAGCCGGATCGCTTGCGTTGAATCGTCCTGCCAGACCGCAAGCGCGGCCTGTTCGATCAGTTCGTTGCAAAGTTGCTTGACCGGTGTCGGCTCCGGGATCGTTGTCGTGTAGACCCGCTGCAGATAGGTGTCGGTTTCAACAAGCCATGAAGCTACGGGTACGAACGACGCGGCGACCCCGGCATAGTTCTCCAACAGATCGGCGATGATGTTGGCCGGATCCTGCGCCACGTAACGCAAACAGATCTGGACCCGGTCCGACCCCTCATGATCCTGCGCCGTTGTTCCTTCCGCACCACGCTCGACGAATGTCAGCACATCGCCGACGCGCGTGAACTCGCAGATCTCCTTGCCGCCGATCGCCACGAACCCGGATGCTGGATACTCAAAATCACCAATATCGGATGGCGACAAGTTCGCGGTTACGTCCGTCGATGTTATGGCATCCACGAGCGAGCCGTTTGACAACCGCGGTGCCTGGGAACGGTCACCGTCGGCAAGC
The DNA here is from genome assembly GCA_021775835.1 of Hyphomicrobiales bacterium. The sequence continues at coordinate 1,275 of JAJFHC010000313.1, forward strand.
TTCAGGATGTCCTTGGCGACGATCGTGAACGTCCCCTGCCGGGTTGGCCCGTCGAAACTTTCCATCACATAGTGACGCGTGTCCATTTCCTCGAGTGACTGACCGAGCGTGCCCCGGATCACCCGGATACCCCTGCCCCTCAAGAACGGTTGCCGTGACCGGAACTTGCCCCAGAACGTGCCTTGGCTGTAGGGATCATAAGGTCGTTCAGTGAAATACTTGTCGAACCCCGTGCCGGTGTCGGACCACGGATGATCTGTAAACGTCACGCTGAGCGTTGCCCGTTGCCCCAGGTTCTCACCCAGAGAGACGACAGCCGGAGTAAATGCGATTCCTTTGACAGACGGGATCGCCTCAATGTCGTCCGGCAGAAAGCCCTTGTCCTCGGCGAACCGCAGCGTGATCGTCTGTTCGTCAAAGTTGGGACGATCCTGACAGGTGTTCAGGGAGTTGAAACACTTGATCTCACCGGTGACACCGATAGCCGCCGTGCAGGGTGCATTGCCATAGTCCAGCGCACAAAACGGAATGTCGATCTCCACATAGGTCAGGACCCGCATCAGACGATTCCGCTCATGGACAGCTGGATCTGCATCATCCCGTTGTTGCGCTGGTTCGACGGCCTGGGATCGTTCGTCATGAACGCGTAGCCAACCTCATCCGCATAGTCGCCCGGACGCCAGGCGAAGAAGAATGTTGTATCCTTAGATGCGGCGATGAATGGATCGAGGCTGGAGCGATAGAACGCCGGTGTGATGTTCGAGACATCGACCGACGTCGACAGCGATTCATTCAACACGATGCGGCCGAGAAAGTTCCCGTTCTCGCTCTTGCCGTTTGTGACCTTGTTGTTGCGGCCATAGTTGATCGGAGTGTGGCCCACATAGATCCGGCGCTCGAGGACAAGCAGCTTGCCCACATAGACCACCGCCGCCCGCGCCACCGCCAAACCCGGCTGCAAGCGGATCCGAACACCAGCATGCACGCCCGGTTCGAAGCGGAACAATAGCGGCGCATCACTCGACGGGATTACCGGTGCAACCTGTTCGATCCAGATCGGTTGACTACTGCCGTCGAGTTCCGAATAGGCCTCGATCGACACGGCAATCTGAGCGCTTGAAAAGTTGTGTTTGGCAATCGCCACATAATCAATGTTGTTGAGCGATGTGACCGACACCGTCAGATACTGTTCTGTCTGATCGTTTGCCTGCCATCGCAACGCGGTCGATGGATTGGCGAGATTGCTGGCCGGGTACTCCGTTGCCTCGGTGTCGGCAACAACGCTGCCGGCGACCAAAAGATTGTGATATCCCACCAGTGGATTGTTCGCATTGGCTCCATCCGCGACTGGCTCGCTCAGAACAAGATTCCCGGTGATGACCGTCATGATGCGAACACCACCGTTCCGCCGTCCTTCTGAAAATCAACGAGTTGTTCGGCGAGTTCGCGGACCTGCGTTCCGGTGAACTTATTGTCAGGTTCAACTCCCTGCACGAACAGCGATCGGTTCCCACCTCCGCCCGACGCACCAGGTGCAGATGCGGCAGAGGCTGCAGAGCCTGAAGGCGTTGTCGGCGATCCACCACCGCCGCCTTTGCTTGTACGGCTGATCGCCGCAATCTGGGCGGCACCGGCAACCGCTGCAACCCCGGCAGCGGCAAGCCCGATCGGTGTCGCGCCGTACTGTGCCAGCGTGGCGGTTATGGCCTGCGCCGTGTTGATGATCGCCTGGGCGATCGCAAACGCCTTCGACTCACCAAACAGATCAGACAACGCCTGCGATGCATCGGACGCCAGTCCGGCATAGGCGTTTGCGGCAACCCCGACAGCTTGCGAATTGGCACGTGCCCATGTCTTGGTGTCAACGGCCCCGGCCTTCAGGAGTTCCGACAGCCGTTGCTGCTCAAGGCCGAGCAGTTCCATAGGTGTGCGGGTTTGCTCGAAGACGGCCTGCCCCTCGCGCATCAGGTTCTGCTGTTCGCGGATCGCTTCCGTCGCCGCTTTGGTCGATGGAATAACGATGTCATCAAACCGGCGTTTCCAGAGGTCGGAGAACGCGATCGTGTCCTCGGATGGACCATCAAAGATCCCCGTCAACGTTTCCCGCAGTTCCTTGAACTTGCGATCGGTCTCTGCACCGGCAGCTGTAATCGCGTCGATGCCTTGTGTGAACTCACCATTGGCGAACAGGGATGCGGCAACGCCCAGCGCCTGGAACTCTGCAACCAGTCTGGAAAAGGTAAGGACGGTTTCCGCCGCATGTTTCGCCACGAACTTGAACACAGAGACGATGCCCTCGGCGACCTGACCGAGCCATTTGCCATCACGGGCAACCGCCAGAAAATGTTCCGACAAACGCTTCAGGATCGGCAGCAGCTTCGACGTCACACGGGTAACCAGACCTTGCGCCACGGCCTTCATGATTGTCAGGTTGTCGTTGAAGACCTCCGCCTCTTTTGCCGTCTTGGTGCTGAAGGTCACACCGAGCGCATCGGCTTCCCGCTCCAGTGCAGCGATCCCGTCCGCGCCCTCATTCAACATCGGGATGAGTTCCTTGCCTGCACGCCCGAATATCTGCATCGAGAACGCGGTCTTGGCGGCACCATCGTTCATGGTCGAGAACTTGTTCGCGACGTCGCCCATGACTTCAGTGGTGTTGCGGAGCGTGCCGTCCACGTTCTGAACCGTGATCCCCAAGGCATCGAATGCCCGGCGCGCTTCCTCACCGGCACCGCCTGCCAGATCCGTCATGTTGCGGGCGAGTCGTGCGATGCCGTCCGACAGCTGCTCGATCGACACGTCGGACAGTTCCGCCGCCAGCTTGAGCCGGGACAGCTGCTCGACCGGAACACCGACCGATTGCGAGATCTTCGAGATCTTGTCGGCATCATCGATGGTCTTTTTGACGGCGATGGAAAGCGCGCCCATGGCCGCGACACCAGTGGCCGACAGAACCGTGAACGCCTTGGTCGCCGCCTGGACGGCAGCACCGGCACGACCCTTGAACCGGTCGAGCCGCTGGCCCGCCTTTCCAAGCCCGCGCTCAAACTCACCGGCATTCAGCGCGAGAGTGACGCGCAGCGCTCCGATTTCAGCTTGTGCCATTGCGTTCCAGTTCCTCGTAAAGTTCCGAGACTTCCGACTCGGTCAGCGAGCCGTATCGTTTTTCCTGTTTCCGCGCGGCAGCGAGGAGCCAGAATTCTTCAGGGTGCAGCCGCCAGAACGACTTGACCTTCATCCCCCAGGCGCCGACGCAGAGCTTGAACGCTTCTTGCCAGAACGCGCTCGTTTCTTCGTCGGCTTTGGAGGGTTTACGTCAGCCACCACATCGGCAGGCGCATTGCGGCTTTCGAGGATGCTGCGGATCACCTGCATGGCGACCAACTGGGCAGTTTCCTTGTCCTTCTCATTGCCACGGAACAGGCCCACATAGACGTCATCGTTGGAGGCATCCGCACCGCCGTGGCGCAAGAGGTTTCCAAAGATCTCGGCAATGTCAGCAGGGAGAAGCTGGCCAGTGGACTCGAGGTCCTCGCGGACGTCAGGCCGGGTGACAACGCGTTCCACCTGCCTGATCGTCCGCATGTCGTTTGCGAGGCGGTAGGTTTCACCGCCCCACTCAATCACGATGTCATCGAATGCCGATTTCATATTACGGTGCCGGTGTGTAGGTGATCACGCCTGAGCTCTGCAGCTCGCATTCGAACGTGGTCGAGTCTTTGTAAGGCCCGGTGTCGGCGTAACTGGGCAGCAGGAAGTTCCCGGCAATGATGCCACCGTCCGGATAGGTCAACACAACCGCATCAAGCAGCGTTCCGTTGAACCACGCCTCCTTGAGAGCGTCGGTTTTGGTAACGCCTGACAGGGAGAGGTTGACCATCTTCTCACCATGCTCAGACAGCAGTTCACGCCATCCGGCTGAATCGTCGTCACTGACGTCGATCGCCTCGCCCTCGAGCGAGATCCCTTTTTCGCGGACGCCTGCGATTGCAGCGCCGCCCCATGTGAGCGTGATTGCCCGGCCCAAAAACTTTGCCATGTCCTAGTCTCCTTCTGAGTGCCAAACTTGAAAATCCAAACTGACGCGGTACAGGTATTCGGCTTGATTGGAGCCGCCTTCATCGAGATCCCGCTCACCGTCGAGCGTGACGAAATGGATGCCTGCCCCTTCGTTCGTGCCTGAGTAACCGCCCAGGCTATCCCGCACCGCCCGCGCCAGAGTCTTTGCGCCGGTGTAGTCTTCCGACCAGCAATCGACCTGCAGCCGGGCATTGACCATACCGATCGCCCCTTCATCGTCGTATTGCCGTTCACCGGAAATGCGCGTCAGGACAAGGGCAGGCAATGCGGAGTTCTGCTGCCGCCGCATGGGATAGATCCGCGTGCCGACCAGTCCAGACACCGCAACATCAGCGAGCAACCGGGCAGTGATCAGTTCTTCCATCAGGAGGTTCCCTTGGCCTTTGCCAGCTTCTTCGCCAGACGCCTTGCAGACTTGTCGATCTCAGTGGCGAGCGTCTCGCCAATGGCATCGATCACTTGGCTCCGGTTCGCATCCCAGGCCGGACGCATGAACGGGTGCGCCGCTTGATCGACCGTGCCGAATTCCTCGGTGATCGCCTGCGTCAGTCCGCCCGCACCAACAAACACCACGACGTCATTGCGGTCCTTCTTGCGGTGTTTGCGTTTCTGCCTTCTCGTCAGTTTGGTGCTGACACCGATCGATTCCTTGAGCGTGCCGGTGTCCTCGCGGACGATGCTGCGGGCATGATCGGCAACCGGCTGCAGGACCTTGCGTCCGACACGCCGCAGTACAGCCTTGGCCGTTGTGTCGGGCAGTTCGCGCAACGTGACTTGCAGATCGCTTAGACCTTCAATTGCAAACCGTTCCTTTTTGGCCATGGCGTCAGGGTGTTTCTGACCGCGCGACCGCGTCGATCTCGAGGAACCGATTGCGGTCCAGTTCACGGACGGCGGTAATGTTGTACTCGCGTCCTTTGAACAAGACCCGGTAGAGTGGATCCACATCGGCGACCAGTGATGACAGGCGGATCGTAAACCGCGCCGAGATCTCTGCGCCGACCTCCTGCGCCCGGTACGACTCATTTGCACTGGCATCACGCCGCTGCGCCCATACGGTCGCAAAGTCTGTCCATGTCTCGACCGGTTCGTTGAACTCGTTGTTGACGGTGGTCACGCGGCGGAGAGTGATGCGCCGGTCAAGATTGCCAGCTCCGGGACGTTTCATGAATTGGCCTCTGATTCACGCAGCGAAGGCTACGCGGGAATACTCTGCAAGGATCTCCGGCACGCCGAGCGGCAACACGTTCGCCTGCCCCATGACAGTGGCCTCCCGGTGTTCATACCGATGCGCGAGCATCAGCGAGACCGCGTCGATCAGGTCCGCATTGACGTTCGCCGCAGCACCTTCGCCCAGGACATAATCTATCCAGACAGCGCCGATCGTGTTGTAGGTGGCAGGCCATGCCTTGCCGATGTTCGGCACGACACGAACCGGTTCGTTCCCCAGGTCGATACGGTAGTCCGCCGCATCAAGCGTCTGTGCGGTTCCGGTGGTATCGAGATACTTGATTTCGGTCACACTCTTGACCGGTGCTCCGGGCAACAGAGTTACCAGCGGGAAGGCATCGCAAGTCTTGCGCCATGTCTGCGTCATGAGCGCATAACCAATGCCGGACGGTCCGTCGATTCGTGCAACGGCACCTTTGACAAAATTGTCAATCAAGGTGTCGTCATCGGCAAAGTCGACCCGCAGACGCGCTTTTGCATCTGCCGTCGACAATGGCGACAACACCGGCTTGGTGAGGACCTGGACGCCTTCCCACATGACTACTTGTCCGTCTTCGTGGCGGTATCTTTGTCCGGATCCGTCTTCATGGCGGTTTCCTTGCCCGGCTCCGTCTTCGCCGAGTTGTCCGGTGTCGGTGGTGTATTGATCGGAGCTTCAACAAACAAAACTGCAAAACCGGCCTTGATGAGGTTTTCGGCTTCCTTGTTGTTGACCTCGATAACGTCACCGCGTTGTCGGCTCACCCTCGGCCCCGACATCGGGACCGTCATCTTCACATTCTTCATGATCTTGATCTTTCGATTTTAGAATGGCGACCGCCGGTCGCCATCCTGAAATTCACAATCGACGGTTTCCCGACTATCAGGCTTGGATCAGATGTTTGACCGCAGCCGTGTTGATCAGTTCGCCATCGAAGCGGCGGAACGCGATCATGCCGATCTGGAAGTGTTCGGCGTAACGCTCACGCAGTGTCAGCAGCTGGAACTGGATGACTTTGCGCACAACGTATTTGTTGAAGTCGCCGAACAGCATCGACTTGTTGCCGGTCGCAATTCCCGCCATCGCCTGGTTGACGGAATAGGGATACTCAAGGATCGTCGATGGCTCGCCAGATCGGATGTCGCCCATCTGCCAGAGATAGTTGCCGTCGCCGTCCTTGAGCTTCCGGATCGCCTTGAGGGTGTCATCATTGAACATCCAGCGAGCTTTGGGAGACTGGCGATAAGCCGGATCGACGGAGTGCTGCAGATCGAGCAGTTCGTCCGATGCGATGGCCCCTGCAGCAGCTGCATTGTGTCCGAGCGATGAGGCGGTAACGATCCCGTTAGGCTGGCTCGCGCCGGTGCCCGTTGTCAGAGCCGTATTGGAGCGACGTCCAAGCCGTTCACCGAACAGATCAGCGAGCAGGTTCTCCATGTTGACCGCGGAGTCCTGAAGCAACTCGATCGGCACACGCACGACCTTTGTGTCGTGAACGTATGCGTCCAGCTGCTTTTCTGCGAACACGGCATCGCCCGAACCGTCATCGGTCGCCGCAGCATTCTCTGCGTGATCTTCGCCGGTCTGACCAGTGTCGTCCACCGTAGGCCACGGGATGCGGTTGCCGGATGCCGTGATGAGTTCGCGGACGATATCCCCATCCCACATCGGACCCCAAAGCGCCATTGCCTGGTCGATCTCACCGGAGAAACCTTCCGGCACGGCGAACCCACCTGCTGCATCCGTTACAGCCGATTGCGCGCGCAGTTCCTCCGGAACATTGATCCGGCCCTGCATGAGAATGCCACGCTGTTCGTCGGTCAGGGTCGCCGCGCCATGCCGGATCGCCTGTTCGAACACGTCGCGATATTCAATCGTTACGCCGTCACCATTGTCACCACCACGGGCTTCGCCATCGCCGCCGTTTGGCCGACGGTCATCCGGTGCGTTCGAGCGTGCTTCCGCAGCTTCCAACCGCCGCATGCGCTGAACCTTGCCCTCGAGCGCATCGTGTTCGTCCATCATGGCTTCGAACTCGCGCTCCACTTCTGCGCACCGTTCTTCCGGTGTGTCGTTGTTGCATTCTTCCAGTTTCGCGCGGGCTTCAGTTGCGATCCGCGCCATTTTCTCGAGCAGTTCCCTGATCGTCATGGTCATACCTTTCCTATGAAAATGCCGCCTTGCGGCGGCGGGTTCATGAGCTGGCAGCGCGGACGCTTACCTGCCGTTCTCCCGCTCCTTCAGAGCAAGGGTGCCTTTCATGCGGAGACGTCGTTGTGCCGCGTGAAAATTGGAGTGCCGTTTGGTTTCCTCGCGATGCTGCTCAAGGCTGCGCAGGCCGATATCGGTTCCCTCGAATGCCGGTTCATTGACGATCGACACGTCATAGAGGCGTTCGACTTTCTTGATCGTGCGTAGCGGCGGATCCTGAGTGTCATCCCACTCCTCGATGCCAGCCCGGAAAGCGAATGACATCTTGTCGAGATCTCCGCGTTCCATCTTTGGCACGATCCGCTGGACGTCCGGATCATCGGCATCGAGCGTCGTCTCCATTCTCAAACCCTTATCGTCCTCCACAATCTTGAGTGTGCCCGACCGTGTGCGCGCGAGCGGCAAGCCGTCATGGTTTATGAGGAACACAACATCATCGGTCCCGACAACATCGGCGAATGCACCAGCCTCGATTTTCTCGCGAAACATCCCGCCGATATCAGCCTCCTGACCAAACACGGCGGCGTAACCGGAGACCTTGATCCCGTCATCGTCGGCCCGGATTTCTGCAGGTACTCCAGCCCGGAATTCACGGTCACCCTTCATTGTCGTTCTCCTGTGGTGTTTCACTAGGGGTTGTCGCCAAGGAACTGATCGGCACTGTGGCGCTGTTGATCATGAGATTGTCGCCGTCCGGATCGTCCGGATAGTTTTCATGGCGACGGGCCTCATTCGGTTTCAGCAGGGAGTTCTGGATCGCATTCGCGTACCCTTCCATCCGCGTCTTGAAGTCGCCGCGCAAAAGGCCGTCGAGGTTCATCTCGACAAACTGCTTGGTGTTGTGACGGCCAAATAACTTGAGGTTCAGTTCCTTTTCGAACTGCTCGACCCACCGCTTGATCGTGTGTTTGGTGAGGTGCAGGTCCTGCTGCTCAGTGTTCGAAAACGTTCCGTGCGTCAGGTCCTGCAGGAACGTCGGCGGCAACGAATAGATCCGGGCGATCTGCTCGACGTTAAACCGCTGCGTCTCGACCATCTGTGACTTCTCGGCGTCAACGCCTATCTGGTGGATCTTGTGTCCTGCAGGAATCGCCAGACCGAGGCGGGATTCCTTGGCTGCTTTCTTGACACTCTCGGCCAGGTCGTCACTGGCCCGTTGAGCGCCACCAGGTGATTGGAACGGCCCCTCGATGGCAAACGGCGGCACGCCCCCATTCTGGAAAAACTTGGATCCGTACTTTGTGATCGCCTGGGCAAGGCCGATTGCGTCCTTGTTGGACATGATCGGCGAGTAGTGCGCCAGCATGTCCCGCTTCAGCATGAACGGGATGTCGATGACCTCATCGGCCTGATAGGTGACGGTTCGCGATCCGTCCTTGTAAACGTAGACCTTCCGTCCGGAGACGCGCTTGATCGTCAGCCCGTTTGGATCCAGCGGCCAGATATTGACAACCCGCCGTGCGGTGTTGCGCTCGATGAACGATACCGCCCGGCCATCCGTGAACACCTGGTCGAAAGAATATTTGCGCCAGTCGAACGACGACATGCCGTCGTTGACCGCATCGTTCAGGATGGTTTCCAAGGTGCCGGCAGTCCTTTTGCGGGCATCGCCGTCGCGCTCAAAAACATGCAATGGCAGACCGGCCATCGTTCCGGACAGGAAGTTGACCGCCGCCCAAACGGCGGGAATACCGAGAGCATTGTCGACCGTCACGACTTCGCCGGTTGCTGACATTGACCCGAGACCGAACAACGTCAGAATGTTTCGGTCGGAGATCGGCACCGTTGGATCCTCGAGCGATGCGCGTTTCTCAGTTGACGGTTCTTCGGTTGGTGTCCGTTTCTCGATACCAAGAAATTCTCTGATCCCCATCACGCCACCATCCTGTAGTTCGGATCTTCCCAAGGCGATACCAGTGCGCCTGCCGCGATCGGGTTTCGGCTCATCAAAACAAACGCATTGAACGCCGCCACAAGCGGATCGATCTTTGCCTTGCCGGAAGTCTGTTTCTCGATCACGACAGCACTGCCTTTCTGCACCGCCTTGGCGTTCCCGACACACCACGACATCATGCCCTGACCGGCATGCTTCAGAGTGCCGTTCTCGAGTTTTCGTTCCATGCCCCAGGACGCATTCGACAGCTTGTAACCTTGCGGAACCGCGATGCATTGTGGCTCGACGATGCCAAGTTCCGCCAACTCATCGACCATCGCGGCAACCCCTTGAGGATCGAACCCGACCGCATGTTTCTCAGGGAACAATCCTTCGTCGCGGATCCGCTCGATGATGCCGGAGACATCCTTGAGGTCACTGGTCAGGCCGCTGCGGATCACGAGATCATCGTCCACTGCGAAGTCGCGAAGCCTTTCGGCGATGTCCTTCCGGAGTTTGAGAACGTCCTCGTGTACCCAGGCGCGCACCCAGAGCAACCATGTGCGGGTTTCCTTGCATCGCCCCAGGACGGCAAGACCGAGCATGTCATCCAGACCGCCGCCATCGATTCCGACAACGACAACCTCCGAACGCTCCAGCAGGGTTTCGAATGTCAATGTTTCGTCCGTCGATGTTTGCCAGTAACGGGCACCCGCCCAGGCATCGTTGCGAAGACGCAAACCGATCTCGATGTTGAAATGTTGCGAGGCCAGCAACAACATGGCCTCGGTGTTCGGCCCCTCGCGTTCGGCCTTCATGAGTTCGCGCTCGAGGAACGCTTCATCAACCGAGCGGCCCAGGTTCGGATTGACCACCGGCCAGAACTTGCGTTCCTTCCACCGCCCGCTTTCCAGCAGCGGTTCGGGGAACTCGTAAAGCACCGGCAGTAACGGAAGTTCGATGTCGCCGTCCCGCACGTCGCGGGCAATCGCCAGTTCGCTTTTGAACACGCCTGCCGGTGTGTCCTTGGACTGCGTCGTTGTCTGAAACAGGAACCCGTCCGGACGTGCCGCAAGCGCGCCGCGAATCTCCACGAAGATATCGGCGGCATTGGACTTCTTCGCGAACACATGAGTCTCATCGATCATGGTGCCGACCTGTTTGCCTCCGGTGATGACGTCGGTGTCAGCGGCCTTGATCTTGAGTGTTGCGCCGGTCTTGCGATGCGTGATCGTGCGTTGGTGCGTCTGGATCTGAAACAGCTTGTCCAGTTCGGGATCACACCGGATGGTTCCGCTCGCCTGATTGAACGCGATGTTCGCGACCTCGATCGTCGGCGCGATGAATATGAACTCGGCCTCCGGACGGCGGTTCATGATGACCGCGGTCAACATTACCGGCCCGCCGTTGCTCGACTTCGCGTTCTTCTTCGGGATCAGGAGAAAGAACTCCTGCAGCATCCGCCGGTGTGTCTCCGGGTTGTAGGAACCGAACATCGCCGCGACGATCGGGAAGAACCATGGCCCGCAGGCCTCGGCCATCGTCGGCTTGCCGATGACATCAGGGATCCGCAACCGCTTGAAGATCCGGAGCGCCTTTTCTGCCTCCGCCTGGAACAACGGCAGCTCCGGCACAAGCGACTGACCGGCCATGATCCGCCTGTCCCAGTCCGGCATTGCTGTTGACCAGGTGTTCATCAGTGGTGCGTCTGCGTCGGATCGAGGAGATCGGAACCCCAACCGGTGCCCTCACCGGCTGTTTCGGCGGCACGTTGAGCTGCTTCCTTTTTGCCGATCTGCGCTGGTTTGGGTGCCTGGTCGGCATCGAACCGATCGCTCACCTTGTCGAGATCAATCTTGTCCATGATCCGGTTGAACTCTTTCATGGCCGCGACGTTGCCTTCGCGCATCTGGTTCCAGAGCATCATGGTTCGGGCACCGTCGACCCGTGCCCGTGCTTCCTTGCGGGCGTTCAGTTCGCGAAAATAATACTTGCGCATCGTGGTCTTTGTGATCGACAGCGACTGTGCAATCTCACCGTCGCTTTTGTTCAACGCCATCAACACCATGATTTTGTTACGGTTTTCTTCAGTCGGGATGTGCGGAGGGCGACCACGCTTGCCAAAGTTCTCCGGGATAGGGTCCCCAAGAAGGTCAAAATTCGTGGTCATGGAAAAAAATTCTCCGAATGAGGGGGCGGTGGTTGCCAGGAACGAGGGTTTTGAGGGATTTGCACCCCCCTACCCCAGGTTGGGAACTTGGCCTGCCTTCTCCATCTTTTGCTTTGGTCCGGAATGGCAGGACGGGCAGAGTGTCTGGACGTTGTCGGGATCCCAGAACAGATCCGGGTTGCCGTTGTGAGGTTCGATGTGATCGCCGATCAGTCTGGCGGTGTCGTGCTCAAACAGATCACACATCTGGCATCGCCATCGATCGCGGCGGAAAACGAATAGGCGGAGATCACGCCACCGCTTCGTCCAGTACCATCTGCGCCATGGTTCGGCGTCGATGTTATGGCCATCTGGATTGGTTGATCTGCCAACCGACGGCCCTAGCGTGCTGACGGCAGGTCCGAGGTTCTTGAGCTTGCCCAATGATCAACCGGCAGCTTCCACGGCCAGGGCATTGGCGGCACGGCGTGCGCGATCGTGTGCAGCCTTTGATGGCCAGTCGCCGGTTGCATTGGCACTGCGCAGATCGACCGGTGTCACCCCAGCAGCTGCGGCAACACGGGACGTGAGGTCGGCGGTGATCAGAGATAGCAGCATTCCGGACTTGGCCATGGTTCTACTCCAAAGGGGAACGGTCCAATCAGATGACGGGACCGTTCCAAGTTTAGGGACGTCAACAGGTGAACCCAAAGTCACCTACCCTTAGAGTCAAAAAAGCGCCGACGGTTGCCCGTGACGCTTTTCGTTGGTGGTCTGGTGGACATCAGTCCAGACTGACTGGTGTGAAGTCTATGAAATAGGACTCGCCCAGGTTGAAGCTGTCGAGAGCATCGGGATTGGTCAGCGTCATTTTGATTTCGCCATCGGGCGTCCATTTGGACCACGTGGCATTGTCATCGGATCCACCTTGTGAACCGTACACAGGCTTAAGCGTGACTTCTGAGTAAGGATCACTTCCCGGTTGCACCGCAACGTTGATTGAACTGACATAGAACTTTGCGCGGACCGGCATGACTTTTCTCCTGTTCAGAAAGTTGGTTCGCGACCGGACAACAGACACCCATTGTGGATCGCTCGCGGTTCGTCTGACTCTAGATATGAAAAAAGCGCCTCCGGTTTCCCGTGGCGCTTGGCTGGCTCTGGACACATTAACCCCGGCAGCAGTATCTGAGTTCTGCCTGGGTCCGCCCGCGTCTCGGCTCTTTTTCCCGTGTCACAACGGGACCTCTTATCGAGGTGGCTGACGATCTGGATCAGCGGTCATCCGTGTTTTCACGCCTAGTCATTTCGCTCGAGGCTGTCAAGCGGGACATCAACGGCGAACTGTCGACTGAACAGCATCACCAGTACGCGCGCGGCTTTTCCCTTTATTTCGTGGAGGTTTACGACGTGACCATCATACGGGCCACTGGTGACGCGCACCTGATCTCCGGGTTCAACACCGGCAAGGTGATCAGCGGTACTGCGCAAGCGAGACGCCATTAGTGATTCGCTTCTGCAACTCTCGAGCAGCCGTTCTATGTTCGTATACGGGATTGTCTTGCGCTTACCGTCCACGCAAACGACTCCGGTGACGATGTAAAGCTTGTACAGTTCCTCGACCGCCAGCGCGTCGTAACCCCCATCGAAACCGACAAGCACATAGCCGGGCATCACCAGCGATGGCGCTGGCCGCTTTGCCCGACACCTGTGGTTGGATCGACGCAGACGCATGACGGTAGGAACAAGAACGTCAAAGCCTCGCTTCTCCAGCAGCATCTTCGCAACGCTGTCTTTTTGCGGACGAACCCTGATCGCGTACCAGCTCAGCAGCGCCTGGGCGGAGTGCGGAGTGTCGATCGGTGCGGCGTTTTCGATTTCCATCATGGCGTTCATGGGTTCTCGGTCTTCGGTTGAAACTGATCCAGCAGCGGCTTGGTGAGCAGGTCATGAGGCACCTGACAGCCCTTTGCGCCCGGTGGCGGTCCCCAATCCGTGTTCCAGCGCTTGCGTTCCATGGCGACCTCGACGATGGCCGTCCACCGATCCTTGCCGATCTCACTAGGCTTTGGCGGTGGCGCTGCCGGTGGAAACTCCCGGTCGATCGCCGCTGACAGGTACGGCACCGGATCCCGCGTTCCTGACTTTTTCGCCGCCTCGAGCACGGCCATCAGGCGGTCGAAGTCCTGATCTGCCCGTTTTGACCACCGGCCAACCATCGACCGATAGCTGTTTGGATCCTTGCCACCGTTCAAGCTCAGAAACTCGAGATAACCATCCCAATAAATCTTGCTTGCAGACGGCGGTTCGCCTGTTTCGTTAGAAACAGAAGGTTCTACTGACGGATCATGCCCTGCGGATTTCCGCACCTTGGCCTTACGTAAACCCGCACCTTGTCTCCCTTCTGGATTGCTCTTCTGATCTGGCACACCGGCATCACCGTCGGAGACAACCTGCGGTTTTCCGCACTTTGGTTTTCTGACCATTTCCACCGTCTCTTTGTGCCAATTCACAAAGCCCAAAAGTTCACATCGGTCGCTTGTGCGTGACCCGTCCGCCCGGTGACGCATGGTCCGCCTGATAATGCCCTTTGCCTCGAGCGCGCAAAGATGCTCGCTGACTTGGCGCTTACACATAGAGGCTTCTTCTCCAAGTGTTTCCTGCCCAGGAAAGGCGCATCCGGTTTCGTTGCTGATGTAGTCTGCCAAGCACATCAACAATAGTTTCTGCGGCGATGACCTGATGTTCAGAGCCTTAACGAAAGTGGTTGCGTGAATGCTCATGGCTCATACTTCGCGGCGGACATGTCGCGGATCGCCGACGTCGCCATGTCGCAATAGGCCTTCATGGTGCGGATCGAGCCGCCCCGGTTCTTGGCGATGCTGAGTTCCATGACATTGCGCGTGTTGGACATCTTGACCCGTCGATCGGCCTCGTCGCCGTCCTTTTCACAGACCTGCCGCTCGAGATAGTAATATTCCCGGTAAGGAAAAAGGATCACGTCAGCGTCCTGTTCGACATCACCGGACATGCGCAGGTCGGACAGCGTCGGACGCTTGTTCTCCCGGCCTTCGTTGGCCCGGCTCAGCTGCTTGAGCGCCACCACGGCCACGTCCAGTTCCTTGGCCATCACGGTCAGCGCGTTCGA
>JAJFHC010000314.1 GCA_021775835.1 Hyphomicrobiales bacterium
AAATCGCCGAATATGGCCATTGCTGTATGAATTAACCCGCCGAAACACCTCGCAACCAATCGGCCGAACCTGCCGCCAAGCCCCGCCACCGATCAGCGCTACTTGTTCATCCGACAAACACCGGTAAATCGAGGTGCCCACATGCGTATGTTGGCGCGATCGGGCCATTGAGATGAGCCCATAGCAGGTGTCTGGCACGACTTCCTTACGAGTGCACAAACAGTGCGACACGACCGATCAGTCCGTTACCGGCCTCTGGTCTTAGCGCCCATCCGTTTAGATGCCCGCGTCAATCTGCAAATTTCAAGAGCAGTTCAAAGCGCTCGACTGCTGTCGTCCAGAATTCTCTTTCTTGACTGGTTTCAGCAGTTTTCAGGTTCAATCGAGCCAATTCGAGGCATTCTTCGGCGACATCAGCGGGGCAGCCGGTAAAACTGGTGGCGCTCATTGCATCGTACGTCTTGCGGGCGCCGTCTATGTAGTCACGTGCCACAGCGGCGCGCCCCTTGACGAGCATCAGCCTGCCGATGACCTCGACCCGCTCATCGATGCACCAGGCCTCGGTGGAATAGTCCGTTAACGCGTTGTAAAGGTCCACCAGCAAGGAGATCGGGGCCCGGCCAGGGGCCTCGATTACACTATCGATCACGGCATCCCGGAACAGTTCATTTGCATCTTCAAATTGTTCATCCTGCCGGCCGTTCCAGGCAAACTGAATCGCCGACACGTCACCACTGTATGCCTCGACAAATTGTCCAACCGCTGCCTCGTCAGTGTTCATTGGCTTTTGGCTTCCTCCCGGGTCTGATCGCGCATCAAATCATTGCCACAAACTCTTTGCCCGGATCCCGGCCCTGGATCCCGTCGGCGGCTAGACTTGCCTGTTTACGTTAGATAACGCCGCTTCCGCCGCTGGACTATAGAATGTTGGCTTGAACGAAGAACGAAGAACGAAGAACCTTTCGAGGAGTGCAAATGACCGCAGCGGACACCTCGCTGCCGAACCCGCAGTGACCACTTGCGCCTGACCGGGCGGCCCAAAACCCGGTGGTACCTCAAGTCGTCGTTCTGCCCACCAGCAGGATGGATCAATTCATTGCGGGCGGATCACTGGCACGAAACGATAGACCGCGAACCGATGATGCACTAGCATCTTCACTGATCGACACGATTTGGAGGAGGCAATGAAAACGTTTGCATAAATTGCCCGCCAAGTGTACGAAATTCACGTTGTAGTGCCGCAGGGTTGAGTTCAGATCTGCGGCAAAAATTTGGGAGGGAAGAATGAAGAAGTTTATTGGAATGGGGGCATTTGCCGCTGTTATTCTCGCCATGAGCGGCACAGCGAATGCCTTTGAATGCGCGGTCAAGGAAGCCACGATGGACAAGCCTGGTGGCTTTCCCGAACGTGCGTTGACGATGGTCGTGCCCTACGGCCCGGCCGGTGGCTCAGGCCAGGTGGCGGGCGCCATGGCGGAAGGGGTGACCGGGCTGACCGGTGTCGCCATCAACCGCGATCACAAGCCGGGGGGATCGGGCACGGTCGGGATGACGGCCTACATGACCTCGCCGGCAGATGGGTACAACGTGCTGGAGCATATCGATGATGCGTCCTCGGCACATGCGCTTGATTCGTCACGTCCGAATCCAGCAACAGACCTGATCCCGCTGGTCATTTCGCAGGTAACCTTTTCGCAGATCTACATCCGGACCGGTGAAGACCGGTTCACCGACTGGAAGTCTTTTGTTACGTGGGTGAAGGCTCAGGGCGGCAAGGCGACCATCGCCAATGTTTCCAAGGAAGGCTCCATGGAACGCGTCACGATGAAGTTCATCACCGATGCGTCAGGCATGCAAATCCAGCAGATCTCGTTTGACAAGGGCGCGCCGCGTTACGGGGCACTTCTTGGTGGACAGGTTGACGCGATGATCGAGCAGCCGGGTGATGTACGCAAGATTCTCGAAGCCGGGGAATTCAAGCCAATCCTGACGGTTTTCGATGAACGCCCCTCGGTGTTCGCTGATGTCCCCACGCACCGTGAAATGGGCATGGATTTCGATCCCCTGCTGCGTTTCCGTGGTTTTTATGTCCACAAGGATGCGCCGGCAGATCGCGTCAAGTGGCTGCAGTGGGCGTTCCAGCGTGGTTACTGCCAGGACAGCTATCAGAAGTTCAATGACTCGAAGTTCATGACCGTCATTGACAGCTATCGCGACACGGCAGGTGCAAGGGAACTCATCCAAAAATCCGTTGCCCAGTACCGTGAAGTGTACAAGGCGATGGGCCTGGATGTGAAGTAACCGGCTGCAAACCGAAGCGTGCACCCGTGGGCGGTTTGCTGTCCACGGGTGCAAGTCCAATGGTTTGCACCGCTGATCCGCAAATTTCTGTATCACCCGAAAATCGAACAGTTCGATTTTGAGGAGGCTCGTTTGGGACGCTTGAACAAATCCCATTTGGTCGAAGCTGCAGTATGGTTTTCGATCGTGGCGGTATTCTTTGTCAGCTCGTTTGACTTCAATCAGCCGATTGAAATCTACAAGTTCGGGGCGACAGGTTGGCCGCGTGTCGTCATCGCGCTGCTTTTGTTGGCCGCGGCGGGTAATCTCTTCTATCAGTTTCAACACGGGTCCGCGATGCAGGAAGGCCGCGTTGGCGTCGCAGACAGCGAAGGCAGCGACGCCGATTACAGCAATCCATACACTTTGATGAAAGTGGTGTCTGTCCTGTTGACGCCGTTCATCTTTGCCTTGTTGCTGAAACCGGTCGGCATATATTTCGGGGCACCTTTTTTCATTGCCGCGGTAATTATGCTGTTCGGCGAGCGGCGCTGGCGGTCAATCCTGATCACGACGCTGGTGATCTATCTCATCTTCCTGATCCTGTTCGTCGTCGTGCTCAATGCGCCGCTGCCGCAGGGCAACATGTCGCCGTTTTATGACTACAGCGCCTTGATCTTGAAGATAAACACCAACATTCAGCAGCTCTGGTAACGATTATGTTGGAAAACTTTCTTGCCGGAACCGGCGCACTGTTCGGCGATCCTGTCACGATCGCGATTTTTGTTTTCGGGGTGATCGGCGGCATGCTGTTCGGCGCCATTCCCGGTGTCAGCATGTTGACACTGGCGGCGATCCTGCTCCCCTTCACCGCAGAGTTGACCGCGGCGCAGGGTGTGATGCTATTCGCGGTGATATATTGCACCGGAACCTATGGCGGTGCCATCACGGCAATCCTGTTCAACATTCCAGGCGCCCCGGAAAACGCACCCACCGCCTTCGACGGTTATCCGATGACCCAGCAGGGCAAGTCGGGCAAGGCGGTCGGCGCGGCGGTGTTGTGTTCGGCGATTGGCGGGGTGTCGTCGGCGCTGATCATGATGGCTGCCACAGAACCGCTGGCCAAATGGGCCATCCGCAACATCGGACCACCTGAGATCTTTGCACTGGTTTTCTTCGGACTGGCGGTGGCGTCGTCGGTCGGTGCGCGGACCATCTGGAAGGGGTGGGTATCCGTTCTGCTCGGGCTGTTGATCGCGACAATCGGACAGGATCCGGTGGGAGGGATCAACCGTTACAATTTCGGCTTTTCGGATCTGGCGGCCGGCATCGCCTTCGTCCCGGCAATTCTCGGGTTTTTTGCGGTGTCCGAAATTTTTGTGCAGGCGGAAAAGAAAGCCGTTGGCAGATATAGTGCACCGAAAGTGAGCATGTCCTTTCCAACCATAGCCGAGCTTTGGCTGCACAAGATTGCCGTTCTGCGGTCGATTCTCGTCGGCTTCTTCTGCGGTATCCTGCCGGGCATTGGTGCCACACTGGCCGCGTTCATGGGATATGGTGAAGCCGTACGCTGGTCGCGCAACAAGGAAGAATTCGGCAAGGGCAAGCTTGAGGGTGTCATTTCGTCGGAAACGGCCAACAATGCCGCCACTGGTGCTGCGATGATTCCGCTGCTGGCGCTCGGCCTGCCGGGCGGTGCACTGACCGCCATGATGGTTGCGGTTTTTCAGATGCACGACCTGGAGCCCGGGCCGTTGGTGTTCTACAACTCGCCTGACCTGATCTGGATCGTCTTTGCGGCCATGTTCTACGCCAATTTGTCGATCCTGTTCATCGGGCTGATCGAAACCAAGACAATCCTGAACCTGCTGAAAATTCCCTTCCAGTTCCTGGCTCCGTTGATCTTGATGCTGGCGACCATCGGTGCCTACATCAGCCGTGGCTTGGTCCTGGATGTCATGGTGATGTTCATTGCAGGCATCCTGGGTTTTCTGTTGCGGCGAACCGGGTATTCAATTCCCGGTATTGTGCTGGGTCTGATTCTGGGCAAGATCGGCGAGCAGAATTTCGCTCAAGGGATGCAGATGGTGCATTACGATTTCGGCACATACTTGTCTCGGCCAATCTGCGCATTGTTGATCGCAGCAGGCGCGTTGACGCTCATTGCAGGTGTTTACAAAGCCTTCGTATTGCCGGCTCGGAAGCCATAAACCACTTACCGACCCCTGAGAGGACCAGGCGTGACAGAAGAAACCGCCGAAATCGACACTATGGTGGCCCGTGCGCGTGTTGCGCAGGAGGCCTACGAAAGCATGGGCACACAAAAGCTGTTCGACACGGCCTGTCAGGCCGTTGCCTGGGCGCTGATGGAACCAACGCGCAACCGTGAGCTTGCTGAATTGGCGGTGGCCGAAACCGGTCTTGGCAATGCAGACGACAAGTTTAAGAAAAACCACAACAAGACCCTTGGCCTGATGCGCGACATCAAAGGGGTAACGTCTTTCGGCCATATTGGAGACGACGAGGCACTGGGCCTTTCCACCTATCTGCGGCCGAAAGGCGTGGTGGCAGCGATCGTGCCGTCGACCAACCCGCTGGCGACACCTGTCAACAACACGATCAACGCTCTCAAAACCGGCAACGCAATCATCCTGGCGCCGTCGCCAAAGGGTGTGAAGCCGCTACAGGCCCTGCTCGACCAGATTCACCAGGCATTGGCTCGGCTTGGCCTGCCGGAACATCTTGTCCAGATGGTAACCGCGCCCCCGTCCAAGCCCAAGACTGAACGGCTCATGCAGCTCGCCGATCTGGTCATTGTCACCGGGTCGCAGTCCAATGTGCGTGCCGGCTATTCATCCGGTACTCCGGCAATCGGCGTCGGCGCCGGCAATGTTGTGACCATCATCGACGAGACGGCTGACATCGCAGCCGCGGCAACCAAGATCGCAGCGTCAAAAACCTTTGACAATGCCACTTCCTGCTCGTCCGAGAACGCCGTCATAGCGGTCGACGCCGTCTACGACGCGGTCGTGGCGGCCCTTGCCGATGAAGGCGGATTCTGCCTCGATGAGGATCAGACTGCGCGACTCGAAGCGCGGCACTGGCATGGCGGCAGGCTCACGAATGCCTTGCTGGCCAAAGACATCGATGTGGTATTGGCTGCAACCGACCTTGCCGATGCCGCCCCTGACCGCACCCGCTTTCTGGTGGCGCCACAAAGCGACATCGGCCCGGATCGCCCGATGACCGGCGAAAAGATGGCACGTTTCCTGGCGCTCTACCGGGCATCGGATTTCGATGACGCCATGGGTAAAGCGATCGCCATTCAGACCATTCAGGGTGCCGGGCATTCGCTTGGGTTGCACTCGTCGGATGATTCACGCGCGCGTCGGCTGGCGATGGAAGCACGCACCTGCCGGGTGATCGTCAATCAGGCGCATTGCTTTGCCACAGGTGGTTTCTTCAACAACGGGCTGCCGTTCTCATTGTCCATGGGCTGCGGCAGCTGGGGCGGCAACTCGATCGACGGAAACCTGAATTGGCAGCATTTCGTGAACAAAGTGGTCGTTGCCCGCACGATCGAAGAGCGTCGCCCGTCGCTTGAGGAGATTTTTTCGGACTACTGGGAAAGTCATGGACAATGACGGCCAGCATTGCAGAACAGCTGGAAGCCAATGCCAGCGTTGGTGCCGATGCAGTCTGGATCTCGTCTCCCGATTCCAACGCAAAGGTGACATGGGCTGAGGCGGTCAGCCTTTCCCGCCAGATCGCCTGCAGTCTCGATAGTCTCGGTTTGGCCGAAGGTGCGACGGTTGCCGTTGCTGCGCCCAACAGTGTCTGGTCCACCTTGTGTTTTACCGGCATAACTTTTGGCGGTTATCTGGCAACGCCGCTCAATCTTGTCGCCGGTGCCCGTGTGCTGTCTTATGTGATCGGGCATTCCGAAGCATCAGTGATCTTGTGTGCCGACGAGTGCCGGCAGCTTATCGACGAAGCCGTGGCTGAAGTTGCACACCAGGTGACTATCGTTCGGATCGATCCGGACGCCGGTCCGCAGTGGCCGGTTGATGCCGATCTGCAGGCGGTACCGAACGTCCGTCCCGGGCCAACGACCCCAGGCCTTCTCATGTATACTTCCGGCACGACCGGTAAGCCAAAGGGCGTCGTTCATGGTCACAATAGCCTGATGGCGGCGGGCCGGAATGTGGTCAACGGGCACGGCGTGCGTACCGAAGACACGGCCATGTGCGTGCTGCCGATCTATCACATCAATGGCCTGTGCGTTACCGTCGTGGGCACACTGATGTCGCGCAGCGAACTGGTGATGCCTGACCGGTTCTCGGTCCGGTCGTTCTGGCAACAGGTCCGGGACAACAATGTCAGCTGGTTCAGCGCTGTCCCGACGCATTTTGCCTATCTTCTGAGCGAAGAGAGCCAACCCGAAATCGATCACTCACGCTTGCGGTTCGCGCGCTCTGCCTCGGCGCCGCTGGCACCGGATACTCATCGTCGCTTTGAGGAGCGTTTCGGCATCAAGATAATTGAAACCATGGGCTTGACGGAGACCGGTGCGCAAATTCTTTCAAACCCGATGCCGCCGGCCGCAGCCAAGATCGGGTCGCCTGGTGTGGCGGTCGGCAACGAAGTTGTCATTGGCGACGACAATCAGGCCGAAGTGCCTCGTGGCGATACCGGCGAAATTCTGGTCCGCGGCAGTAATGTGATGCAAGGATACCTGCATCAACCCGATGAAACGGCGAAAACGATAACCGCTGATGGCTGGTTGCGGACCGGTGATCTCGGCCATATGGACGAGGACGGTTTTGTGTTTGTTACAGGCCGGATCAAGGAATTGATCATCAAGGGCGGTGAAAACATCGCGCCGCGGGAAGTCGATGAAGTATTGCTGGAGCATCATGCCGTTCTTGAGGCTGCAGCCTTCGCGGTGCCGTGCGCGCAGTATGGCCAGCGAGTTGAAGCATGCATTCGATTCCAACCGGGACGGCGTGCCGCCGAAGATGAACTTCTTGCACACTGCACGGCACTTCTTGGCAAATTCAAGACGCCCGACCGTTTGCATGTTCTTGAAGACTTGCCGAAGGGGCCATCGGGCAAAGTCCAGCGACTGAAGCTTTGCAACTTGGTTTATGGCAGCGCCCCCTAATTCAGGGGAGGCGGTTTGATCGAAGTGACGTGGTCCGTTCTTGTCCCCACGCTCGATCCCTCCTTGATCGTCAGTTTTGCCGCCATTTTTCCAAAGGCGATCGCTGTCATCCACCAAGCGGGGTCTCGTCGTCAGTCAGCCGCGTTTGCGGCCTGCATCGGGTGCCGGTGTTTTTCTAGTTGCACAATCGGCCCCGGCGCACCGGGGCCGATCGCAAATGTGTTTTAGAGCTTGGTCATCCGCAAATAGGGCAAGACGGTTTCGAATTCGCCGAATTTCGCCTTGGCATCTTCGTCGTTGACTGTTGTTGGAATGACCACGTCATCGCCAACATTCCAGTTTGCAGGCGTGGCAACCCCTTTGCTGGCGGCTGTCTGCAGACCGTCGAGCGCGCGCAGGACCTCGGCAAAGTTGCGGCCTACGTTCATGGGATAGGTCATGGACAGTTTCATGTTCTTGTCCGGCCCGATGATGAACACGGAGCGCACGGTCGCGCTGTCATTGGGGGTGCGACCGTCCGGCATGTAGGCTTCGGCCGGAAGCATGTCGAAGGCCTTGGAGACGGCCAGCCCTTCGTCGGCAATGATCGGGAAACCGGCAGGGGCGCCGCCCACTTTCTCGATATCGCCCTTCCATTTCTTGTGATCCTCGACCCCGTCCACGGACACGCCGATCACCTTGGTGCCGCGTTTGGCCCACTCTTCGGACAATTGGGCGACCGCGCCGAATTCTGTGGTGCAGACGGGGGTAAAGTCTTTGGGGTGAGAAAAAAGGATCGCCCAGCTGTCGCCGATCCAATCATGCAGTTTGAATGTGCCCTGGTCCGTTTCGACTTCCAGGTTCGGGATCGTGTCGTTTATGCGCAAGCTCATGGTGTGGCTCCTTTGGTGGTGGGGAAATTGCAGTTGGCCCGGTTTTCATCGCGTGGCGGACCAAGAAGATCAAATCAAACGCGCTATCGG
>JAJFHC010000315.1 GCA_021775835.1 Hyphomicrobiales bacterium
GATGACCACAAGGGGTGGGTTCAGCCATCTACCAGGGTTCGGAGTTGGACTTCGGGTGAAAGAACCACTTCCTTCGGGAGATCTAATATCTCTACAGAAGGACATCGAGGATCAGGTAAAACTGGAACCAGAGGTCGACAAGGTGAAAGTATCTGTATCGCAGAACAAGAACGCACTGACCATCGTGGTTCTGGCTAGATTAAAGACGACCGGGCAGCAAATCTCGGTTCCGGTATCCACCCCGTTCGGAGCAAACTTCTAAGGTAATAGCATGGCCGACTTTCCAAGTAGACAGGATCTCTTCCGAGTAGTCCGAGATGAAGTTCTCAGACTTAATGGGAAGATCACTCGCGATACGGTTGAACGAGATGGTTCCGACGCCAACATTATCGCGAACATGAGCGTGGCCGTTGGAGACGAGGTCATAGGGCAACTCATCGATGTTGTTGCTGGCGCGTTCCTCAACTCAGCAAGAGGCGAGAAGCTTGATAGGTACGTCTTCGACCGGTACGGGATACTCCGAAAGCCGGCATCCCCATCGTTGGGGACTGCTACTTTTCAGACTACTGCA
This sequence comes from Hyphomicrobiales bacterium, assembly GCA_021775835.1. The sequence goes on from JAJFHC010000315.1 coordinate 572, forward strand.
CTGAACCCATCAGGGTTTACTATTCCATCGGGAACGACTGTGGCTACTCCGGATGGTATTGAGTTTCTCACTACCGTTGCTACAAGCTTTCCACCGGCAGTCACTGGTCCGATATTTGTTCCGATTCGGTCCATACTTGCTGGTTCGGACCAGCAAGCATCTATTGGAACCATCACTTCTATCGTCTCGACGATTCCAGGGCAACCAACCGATCTGGCCGTGACTAATACCGTCGCGACTGCAGGAGCGGATGATCGAGAGGAGGACGAAGCTTTGCGAGACCGAGCTCGCCGCTTTTGGACTACGGTGCAGCGTGGCACCGTAGGAGCTATCGAGGCTCAAGGCCTGGCGTTCCCTGGGGTAAACAAGGCTAGCGCCATAGAGGTCTTGGATGCTCTTGGGCGGCCGGCTCGTTTCGTTCAACTGATAATTGCGGATCGCTTCACGGATGCACTGGCGAACCTTGGAGTGTCGGATCCAACGTACGATACACAGAGCCAGCAGCTAGCGACGCAGGTCTTCCTTAGCCTTGACGAGTTCAGGGGTGCAGGAATATTCGTCCAAGTAATTGTCGGACAAATGATTCTCCAGTCCGTTCAACTCCAGCTTACCTTCTCGGCCGGCATTGATGCGGATGTTGTTGCTCTACAGGCTAGAGCCGCCATGACGAACTACATCAACATGCTACAGCCTGGGCAATCCTTCGTTCCGAAGACGGCGATCGATGAGTCCCTTAGGTCGATCACCGGCCTAATCGTAACTGGCAACGAAATCCTAACGCCAGCAGGAACAGTCGTCCCAAAGGCAACCCAGGTCCTACGCACCTCCCTGTCATTGGTCACAGCCGTTGCCGTACAAACCTCGCAACCAATAGCACTGACAACTAACCCAGACGCCTTTGTTTCTGGGACTCCAGTAGTCTTCTAGCCATGTCTGATCTCATAAACCTGGACCCTCCAGACATGGGTAGTCTCAACGAACTCAAGCCCGTCACGTTCACGGTTCAGGGCGGCGACCCTGTGTCCTTCGTCGGGATCTGGGTTCGATACGAAGGGTCCGACGAGGAAATCTTGGCTTACAATGGAACAGAGTTCCTTCCTCCGTTCGCCTCAAACTCGACGGTCCTACAGCCGCTTGGTGACGACACCCTTCTTACATTCAGCGTTGTGCCAGAGCTTGGATGGCTAGCAAACGTTGAGAGCTTCAGGGTGGAAGGGTTTCCGGTAATCGTATGACGGCAGTATTCAGAGACTCGTCTGGAACCTTCTCCGGAATCAACGCTACCAGTATAACGGTTGCTGTGCCGGCAGGTGTCGTTGAAGGCGACCTCATGATTGCCTTCATCAACATGGGCCCTAGTCCTTTGATTACAGCTCCTGCAGGATGGGAACACGTTGCTGGGTCTCCTCATTTTCAGGACGAGACAACCGATAACCATTTTTCCATCATGACCCGCACCGCGGACGCCGGAGACGAGTCTGGTGGTGTCTATCAGTGGACTAGAGCTTCACAGTTCACTCCGATAGGTGGAGTTATAGCGGCGTTCCAGGATGCGGATATAGTCTTCTTGAACATCGACGGCGAGAGGGACTCCCATCCTGCTATGACATCTCCGCTCTATTCAGGCGTGGATGTCAATTCAGATCTATACCTCACAGCTCTAGCCATATCTGGTGAATGGTTCCTTGGAGGAAACTCCATTATTTCTCCATCCGATATGTTTACCGAGATAGAGGACGTTAATTTCGATGGGAATGGTGGGCACACCCAAGTTCAATATCGAACTGCTATTTCCCCGGGAGCACAGTCGATAGACGTAAACCTTACGGCCAGCATAGCCACCTCTACTCACTCCTGGGTAATGATGGGTCTTGGGACTGCCTTTCCGAGAGGAATAATAAACGTCTCTCCTCCGAACGCACCAGAAGGTGTCGACCTAGATCAGCCTGTTTCCTTCAGTGTCGTAGGACCGGCAAACATAGAGAGCCTAGGATTATCCGTTCGGTACCTGCGAGATCCGAACACCTACGTCATATACGAAACGGACGACTTCACCGCCAAGTACGCCCCAGAATCATCAGTCGCCGGACTAGGAACCACCAAGGTTGACTTCACAGCGTTTGAGTTCGGCGGCTGGCGCGGGGACATACTGGACATGACCATATTCGGAATCGACGCAGACGGAGTTAAATTCCTATTCAGTGTCCTGGAGGGCTCGTCGTAATGCCTTCCTTTAGCTACGTGGTGGTCTCCACGCTTCCGCCTCCGCCATCATCAAGTGTCGACCAGTTGCTAACCCCCTCCGAAGGGATCTCGGTATGTCTTCCTAGGTACAAGACACAACAGTACTTCCTGGACCTCTTCGATCGTCTCGTACCGTTCGAGTATATCGAGCCGCTAAAAGACCCGGGACCAGGGTATGAGGTGTTCCAGGCGTTCGCGAAGGTAGGAGAGCGACTATCTCTTGCCGTAGGAAGAGCTGAGTGCCAGATGTACTCGACCTTGGCCCATGGCCCACACAAGTCGCAAGGAGAGGTTCAGTTGTTCCGGACGAGCTCGGCAAACGGGGCCTTTAAGATCCTGTCTGGCTCAGTAGTTCGGGCGAGCAAGACCAATCGCGAGTTTGTTCTCCTGGCAGATGTTGAATTCGGAGCACTCGACCTGTCGCAGGTAGCAGCTATCGAATCTAAGCAGGCCGACTTCCAGTTCGACCTCAAAGGAATATCCCTAGATGCCAACGGAAATGAACTCGAAGGAGAGATTGACGAACTGACGCTGCCGCTAATGGAGCCTCCGTTTGCCGAGCCAAACATATTGGTACGTCAAACCATCGATACGACCAGGGGACAACCAGGATCTCTCGACCAGTTAGGAGACGACAGGTCTATAAATCGATCATCTCTTGAGGCCGACGATGAATATCGTGTACGAGTAAGAAGGCTACCAGACACCGTTAGTCCAGCAGCGATCCGTCGTCAGTTGAATGCTTTCTTCGCTCCAACCGGCATCGATTACGACTTCCTTGAGGTGTTCGAGAACCGGATGCAGTCGTGCTGGAACGCTCCAGACGGGGGAATCGTCAACGAACAGGTGGGAGACTACGATCCGAACCTGTTCGTATACAACGATCCCAGAGACATCGTAGGGAACCGATGGCTTGGTGCCGACACCGTCGGTGGTGGATGCATCGTTCGCGTACCAAACATAACCATCAACGATCATGGGTTCCCATTAGACGCTGAAGACGTATCAGATGTCTTCGGAATCCCTGCATTCGACGTAACATTGAAAGATGCTGGTGTTTTCGACGGGGAAGACCTAGAAGTATCGGAGTTCCTGTTGAACTTGAGCAACCTGATGCGAAAGATTAAACTCGCAGGGGTAGCCACCATCATTGAATTAGAAGGCCAGTAATGTCCAACAAGCCATACGATAGAACCATCATACATCCGCTAGAGAAGCCTCTGGCGGATGATATTAACCAACTGGAAACCAACTTCGATCAGACATTACGTTTCTTTCAGGAGGCATTGTTTTCAGACCAGGACACAGGGGCAGCACTAGATGGGTTTATGGGGGCAGGACTTTTGGTATCCGCAGCATCCCTTCCAGATCTAACGGTCACAATCAAGTCGGGACTTGGCTTCCAGCTACAGACCGGGACAGAGGTTGCCATCGAATCGATTATTGGCCTCAACGACCTGATCTCATATAAGCCGATTCCACTGTTCGTAAACCAGTCGTTCGTCGTTCCAACACCTCCTGCAGCCCCAGGAACTCGCGTGGACATAATCGAGGTGAAGGCAGACCGAATCACCACAGACCCAAGCCTTCGGCAAGTGTTCGATACGGGGCTTGGTCAATTCACGCCAGACACTGTAAAAAAGACGTTGGCATGGGCCCTGGATGGCAGAGCTTCTACTGTGAACGCTCCGTCTACGTCGACATCGCCACTGAGCTACGTTGTGGGCCAGGTGGGGAGTCCGGGAGTAGCTCCGCCGGCCAGTCCTGGTTACATAAAGATTGCTGAGATTGCTGTCGGGTCCGACGTTTTGTCTATTTCACCATCAGACATAACGGACTTCAGGCAGTCTTTAACTGAGCGCACATTCAACCTCAGTATGGTCCCATCGGATGGGTTCGACCTTGGTGTTGGTCCTATTACGCTTGGAACCGGCGGAGAAGTACTGCATGGGATCAATGGTCTATGGAGCGCCAACATCCAAGGTTTAGAAAATGGCGATATCGTAGAAAGCATCTACGTAGTCATGAATAAGACAGACGCTGTAGCAAGTGACATGTCCGTGGTTCTCATACGGAATGAAGTCGATGTCGATGCATTAACCTTCTCTAAAGTAACGGTACCTACCGCACTGGCACAGCCACCATCGCAAACTGCTCTTGGACTGTACCTAATAGACTACGCCGCATTGCAGCCACTGGAGTTCCCCTTCACGTGGAAAAAAGGATGGTCGGCAAGCCTGCTTATCGGCTCCAACCAAACCACCGCCACAACTCTTTCGATATATTTTCGTGTCAGAAGACCACTTGTTAAGCGAGACACATAATGCCAGATCAACCATTTGACCGCACCATCTATAACCCTAGAGAGAAGCCTCTCTCGGAGGATATGAACATTGCGCTGTCGCAAGTCGATCGCGCCATCCGGTTCTTCGCCAAGACGCTATTCTCGAATACTGGAGGATCTGCTGTTTCTGGTTTTGTGCAGGGAGGGTTCAAAGCTGTAGAGAGTGGACCAGCAGCCATGTCAGTTGTGCTCAAGGCTGGACTTGGCTTCCAAGATTTACCTGGAGACACACCCGGGAATATAGATGGGATTCTAGGGCTTGACGATTTCGAGTCATACAAGCCACTACCATTATTGGCAGATCTTACAGTACCGATTCCAACAGCCCCTGCAGGTCCTAGTTCTAGAATAGACATAATCGAAGTTCGAGCAGATCGGTTAAAGACCGACAGCCAGAGTCGTGAAGTGTTCGACAACGACACGGTGGCCTTTGCCCCTACTGCGGTGGACAAGACTCTAGAATTCTTGCTCGATGGAGCCAACCTTGGTTCCGTTACGTCGCCAGCCGATTCGGTTTCTGCGATCAGTCTTAAACAGGGCATTCCAGGAACACCTGGTGTCGCACCTGCAGCAACCTCTGGCTACATCAAGATAGCAGAGGTGTTCGTTGACTCATCTGTGACTCAAATCTTCACCGCCGATATCACCGATACGCGACAGAAGTTGATTAAGGATTTAGGCGCTGTTTCCTCGGCGCGGGACATTCTAATACCGGCCAGCGCAGCAATTCCCGTCGACATAGCCACTTACGCAGCCGAGTTCGATTTTAGCCACTGGCAATCTATTGCTGCCAGCAACTTCTATCTGAACGTTCCGATTTCAGCTTACTTAAAAAAAGGTGACCGAATTATTTCGATCTCGTTCTTCGTTAGCGATGACACTACAAACACAGTTGATGGACTCCTTGTGGAGCACGCCTTTCCTCTGCCTGCTGGGTCTGTTGTTTCAGATCTAGTTCCATCAGACTTGAGTGGGTCTGACGTTGAAGTTGTTTTGACCAACATCTCGTTCAATGGCGGCACCAACATTGTTGACGACAAAGCTATCTCTTTAGAGATCATTGGCAACGCTGCTGTTGCGGGTTTGAGTTTCAATGGAGTCAAGCTTTCGGTCGACACGCCTTGATAACTACGTAACGGAGACTATTCATGCCTCAAGCAGACATCGAAATCAACGCAGTCGCATCCTCCAATGAGGATCTTCCTATCAATACGCTTGTCCAATTGTCGAACAACGACATCGGAGACGAGACGAGTTACCTATGGTCGATCGTAAATCAGCCGGTTGGACCTGCGGACGCTCTGTCAGCGACAAATATCGAGAACCCCAGCATCACACCGTTGAAAGAGGATACCTACCTAGTTCAACTCATAGTCGACCAGGGGCTCCCAGGCGAGTCGATCGATCGTAAGCTCTTCCGAATTCGTCGACTTAAGACGGACGCAGCTCTAGTCGCGGTATCTGAGTCCATAGAGGGCACGCAGGGGGCATGGGCACTCCCTCAGAACGAGACACTAGCCAAGGTCCTCAGCCACATATACGACGGAGAGGTAGTTGTCGCTCAAGCAGGCGGACCAATCACGTCCGGAGCGGCCGTTCAGTTAGACGAGACAGTCACCATTAAGGCCGGACTACCAGGTGCAGAGCGAGTTCCTCGAGCTAATCTCATTAATGCGACCGACGTGAACATTGCCACCAAGGTTGTCGGTATCGCGATTGGCAAGCCGGACGGCGATCCGACGATCCTGGTCAACGACATGGTGCTGGTTCGTACCACCGGACTGCTTGATCTTCCGAACGTGGGTGTCCCGGCCATCGGAGACCTCGTATTTATCAACGACTCCGGAGTACTTTCTCTTACGCCAGGGACGAACAGGAGAAAGATTGGAACCGTAATCGATGACACTGCTGGCGCTTGGCGTGCTTTCCTGGCTACGTTGACCGAAGAGTCGACCGGGCTTATTGCGCATGCGATAGGAGGTGCAGATCACAACGCTGATTCACTGGGCAACTTGAACTCAAAAGTCACAGGAGGAAACCTTGACTTCGATACTGCACCGCGCACTCCCAACGGTGCAGCCGGTGGAGATTTGGCTGGTACGTATCCAAATCCAACAATTGGAAGTCTTCCTGTTACCGTCGTGAACGATAACGGGACAACTTCTTTCTCTGGCGCAACCGATACATTGGTTGCTGGCATGACGATTACACCTGTGGCAGGTGACTATTTGGTTTGGTTCACCGGATCCGTAGAGCACACGGCCACCAATGCTAGCATTCTTACGCAGATCTATGCTGGTGGCGTCCAGCAAGTGGAACGATTCTGGCGTAGGGGTGGAAGAGCTGGCGATGTGCAATCATCTTTTGCGTGCGTAGCTAGAGTGACTGTCAATGGTGCGCAATCTATCGAAGGTCGGTGGAGTACCCCGTCTGGTGCCACTGCATTTATGAACGGACGAACCCTAGCAATATTGAAGGTTGCCTGATGCCATTTCCTGATTACGAAATTCAAAGTCCAGAGGTCGGAGGAACTTTTTGTGAATCAGATCTACATGCAGAGATTGTAGGTTCTGGGCCATACTCAACAAATTTTATTGGGGTCTCTGTCACAGGCGGGTCTGTGAAAGTCATATTTGATGAAGATCCTAATTCTTCTGACAAGTTAGTAATCGATGGCGTACTGGCAGCCCATGATCAGACGTTGCAGGCCGCAAAGACAGCAAAGGCTGTAGCGATTGACACTAAGACTAGCCAGCTGATTGACGGAGGTTTTGTTTACTCTGAGAAAACATTCTCCCTTTCACTGGATTCACAGGCTGTCATGGCTGCTTGTCAACTTTTAAAGGACGATGGATCGTTTGTATATCCAGTTAAGATGAACAATATCGACAACACTGATGTTTACTCAGTTGTTGACTCTGTTGATATGAATGCGCTCTACGTTGCGGCCATTACTGCCATGAGGTCATTTTCTGATTCTGGGACTGCACTCAAGGATGCGGTTCGAGCCGCGATAAATGTCGCAGAAGTAGATGCAGTCATAGATAATCGATAGACCGATAGGATAGAGCCATGCCAGAACCGCAAATACTAATCGACCAGGCTGGACTTCCGCCGGGAACCCCGAAGCAGTCTCGTCGAGACGTTGTTGTTGGCGTTCTGGTTCAGCTTTCCGACCCAGCGAATGCAGGGATTGGTACGCATGTTTGGACGATGATTCCACCGCCATTGTCCTCTGCCACGCTCACAAACCCAACTACTCCGACCCCGACCTTTGTGCCGGATGTCACCGGTCCGTATCTCATTTTCTTAACCGTAAACGGGAACGAGTTCAGCTTCACGCTTGATGCGGACCTTAACCCCATTTCCAGCCAAGGAGGCGTCGGCGTCGAACTTCCCAATGGAACACTTGCACACGGAGCAGGTGAGTCCTTCCAATTCGACGCCCTGATCGGATATGCCCGCCGGTTCGACGAACTGTTCCCATTCTTCGACCAACTACGCGGAGGAGTCGGCGGAGGGTGGATTCGCATAACCGGAGTCACAGTCCCAGGCGGGTCGACGTCTAACGAGGTCTACCAAGACGCACCCGCCAACACGATCCTACAGTCCATCACCACATCGAGCGGGACATTCGATGTCGCGGTGGAGGCGTCCTACCCACTGGTCGACGTTGCTGGCTTTGCCGCCACGCTCCCTCGCGTCGTCGACATCTACGCGGGGACGGTCTCCGTCACTGTCACCGAGAGCGGTGATGTGGTCGCTCAGGTGGTCGACCCAGATAACACCAACGGAGCCTCCGACACTGTAGCTGTGACGCTCGACGCACCTCCGACTCTCCTCACCCTTTCCTTTCTTGGCGGTTACCCAGGGGCCCAGACAGAGCTCAAGGCTGGGGACACTTATCAACTCACGGGAACCACCGATGTCCCGGCCGACGCCATCGAGGTCCAGGACTTCGGAGCGTCCGTTGGCACCCAGCTTCTACTGTTCGCCTCTGGGCTCACTTTCACGGTAACGATGGTCATCGGCGATCGAGGAACCACTCTCCAGGCCCTCGCGGCCAGCGTCCGGGCTCGGTCGTCGAACACCGGCGCCCTGGGAACCGCTCGAGCGACCAACGAACTCGGCGGCGTTGTCGACGGGACCGATCTGGTCAACCTCAACAACCTGTTCCCTTCTGTCGCCATCGGTGCCATCGCCTACCCAGGCGGGCAGGGTGCGCTCAAAGGGGCCGAGGTCGCCACGGTCGTCAACACGGCGAGCGATTTCGACTCCATCGCCTACGACAGCCCGGGCGCCGAGCTTACAATCACCAACCCAGCGACCCAGGAGGACCCCAAGACCGTCACGCGGCTCGCCGGTGCCTACAACATCTCGGTGGACAACTTCCGGATCACCGCCAACAGGGCGGCAAACGACGCCACAACGGTCCAGGCCGAGGTGGTTTCCATCGCCAACGTGGCGGCGACCCTCACCGTCACAGAGCCCGAGGCACGTCTCCGTTCTGGCGGATCGAACGGGACAGCACCACAGGACCACAGTATAACGATCACAGCGAACCAAGACCTCCTGGCGGCTCCAACACTGGCACCGGACGCTGGTGCTCGCGGCTTGTTCCAGGGGGCTTTTACGGGCGGTCCTACAGTCTGGTCCGCTCTCCTTCGAGTGGATGACGCCGACGACAAGGGCGTCTTCAACTGGGGGGCGATACTCGGCACCAACCTAGCTGGCATTGCCACCGCGGCGATCACCGGAGACGCCCAGTATGAACTCGGTGGGTTCGTTCTCAGGTCGTTAACCTACGCAGCGTTCGCAACGCAGACGGCTCTAGGAACAGAGGTGGTCGACTTCGCGAAACTGAACGGGAACAACCTCGCAGGGTTCACATCGACAGCCAACCCGGCCCTGAAACAGCCGATCGGCACTACACCATCAGTCCAGGACGGCTTTACCATAGACGCTCTGGCCACGAGTCCAACGCAGGTGATCTGGCTAGACTCCGCTGCCGCGTCCTCGAACTCCAGCGGCACCGCGCAAATCACTAACGTCGAGGAAGTCGTCTAATGGCAACCGATTTTGAAATCTTTATGACGACGGAGATGGCTCTTCGTCGCGCTCTAATAAAAAAAGCCGATGCCGGTGGTTATGACGGAGATCCTAACGATGGCGGCGCTCCCGCAAATATCCAGCTAGCTCCTATCGGGAGTTGGTTTCGTGAAGAGACGGCGGAAAAGTGGTGGACCAAGACCGAGACAGTCTGGGAAGAGCAATCCGGCAGTGACGCTGCACAGGATATAGTCATTTTTCAGCCAGGAGGGACGGAAGCCGGTCCTGTCACCTTTAACGCATGGGGCGATCTGGTGGCTCGTATTGCCAATATACGCGCAGCAGCAGGCAGCACGAAAGACATTAGCATTGTCTTCGATGACTCAATCACGTCGCCGGCCGTAGTTCCGGCTGGCGGACCTTACGACATGGAGCGTGTAGAGTGGGTCGCTGCTCTAGGCCAACAGGTAGCAGTTAGTATCGCTGATGGAGCTTCCTTTACTGGACTTCGCAATTTTCGCGGATTCATAACAGTTCGCAATCTCAATACAGTGAGCGCAGCCGACGCGTCATGGGCGAGTGGCGAGATCATAACCCTCTCGGAGAATGCCAGTATCGCCACTGTCGCCGGAGGTCAACCATTCTACGACTCCGGCAGCCTGGGCGGTGGAGGGTTTGTCATACTGCGACTACGTGACGGTGCGACCTTCAACCAGGGCGATACTGGTACGGTGCTTGATCTGTCCGTGGTCGGAACTACTCTGCTGATCATCGCGAGCGGCAATACAGCTGTGCCATTCTCCGGGATAGATGGCGTTGTCGGAACGACTTTAAGCACACAGGTAGAGTCCATTTTTCAATGGGCCATTCCACCCGGCTGGCTAGGGACTGTGATAGCTCCGTCTGTAGCTTTCCGTGCCGGAGTTATCCCGAAGCCTTTCAGGCTAGCAGCTTCGACTGTTCCAATCGTTACTTTTGCTCCAGGCGAGTGGCTTCGTTTCGACGTGTCTGGCGGAGTTGTTGCGCAGGTCTTGCCTGATATTGTCGGTCCACTCTTCACTCCTGGCGCGTTCATGGTCGTCTCCGAGGAGAGCGGATCAACGGGGCTAACCTTAGCACCGTTCGCAGGAAACACTATCAATGGAAGTGCCTCGGCTATCCCTGTCCCGGCCGGCAGCAGCCTTCTGCTGATTAGCGACAGTGTGTCGAATTGGCAGGTAGTCGGAGAATTCGTTCCATCTCAATCACAGCGAAGTCGGAGGTTCAAATTTACTGCGCCTACACTTGGAGACAACTGGGTTGTAACCATACCCGACGACGGCATGAGTAGCGCCATATACGCAGTGTCTGCTCATATCTCTAACCCCGCCAATCCTGCAGCACCGATCATCTCTCAGCCCTACGACGTTGAGGCAGATCGCACAACCACAACCTTCATTCTTCGTACGGCCGGGGACGTTCCAGCCGGGACCATCTTCGACATTTTTATAGAGGACGCATCATAATGTCTGCACACGTTTCAGTAGGAGGGGTACTAGTAAATCGGCCAGCAGCGGACACACAGGTTCCGATCTTCGTTCGAGTCGGAGGAGACGACAACTTAGATGGCAGCGACCTGGCCAACGCGGTAGCAACTCCGGAGCGCGGTCTCGAATTGATACAAGCCAACGGCGACAACTTTCGGCAGTACCTTGAGTTGACCGGATTCATCGGAACTCTTTCCGGAAAGTTCACTGCGCCTACGCAGGGCAACAGGGGAGCCATCGACTTCGGAAGAACAGGTGCATTTGACAACGGCAAGACAGATGCATTCAACTTTCCGTTCGCGTTCTACGCGGACCCTACTGTCGTCGAGGCTATCACAGTCTTAAGCTACAGTGTTCCAGATGCGAGGACAGGTCTTCAGGTCGTAAACATCAGCGAGACCTTGATAGTAAATGCCCATATTAACCAGTTCTTCAACATCGGTGCAGGAGGTTATGCGGCCATCAAATCAAACACTGCAAACGCTATTGTTATTGCTAGAACGGACTTGTCGGCAACCGGAGCAGGGCAAATTCTGAAGCCTAGTTGCGAGTTGGATATCGATGCCGAGTTTCACCTTAACTGTCCGGTCGATGTCAACTTTCAAAACATCAGGTTTCATGGCATCTGGGCACCATTCCTTCGAGTAGCACGAGTGGCTAATTTCACTAATTGCGTGTTCGACACGGGGTTATTCTACGAAGGTCCAGGCCAGGCGGTGAACCTCATCTCTTGCCAAGTAAATTCATTCTTGTTCGGAGAGAACATTGCCACGATCTCGGTTTACTGCAACTTCCTTGATGTGAACTTTGCCGTCCACGGAGTTGGTGCAGCCGGAAAGAACCAGCTAAAGGAAAGCATTATAGACGACTGCCATGCATACGGCTTAGGTAATCCAGAGTCCACGATTGACCTAGAGATACACAACTGCCACTTCCTAAACGCCAAGAGTAACGCTATCCATAAGCAGTCGCCGGTCAGTGCGAATGTTAAGAACTGCACTATCGACGATAGCGGGAACCACGGAATCGCGATCGATACTCAAGGTGGTAAAACTTTAATTAGAGATGTTGGCGGTACAGGCAGCGCTGGCTACGGACTGGTGATGCTTAATGGATCCCAGGCGAATGCCGACGGTCCTAATGTAGACGTCACCGGGGCATCTGGTGACGTTTTACTGGGTGACAGGGTTGTTGCGTGGGCTACGTTCGATGCTCTAGCTGCAGGGCAATCCCTGAACGATCTACTTGAAACTTACCCGCAGTTCTGCCGACTATTCAAATAGTCCAAGGGAATCTATGGTTCAAACACAAATAGAGAGAGTGACCATAGTCTAATGGCGGCCTGGGGAATATCACCCTGGGGATTCACCCCATGGTCGGCGGTTGCTCTGGTTCCTCCAGATCTTCCTGTCATCCGTCTTCGCGTAACCATCCAGGACACCATCGTAGTCCGGGCACTCTTCGTGGATTTGTAATATGGAATGCAGCCAACCCTATAGCCTATTCCAAGGCGAAACCCGGAAGCCGCTATTCACGGCCACGAAGCCGAACGGGGACATCCAAAACCTCGCCGGCGCAGTCATTGAGTGCCAGGTCAAGCCTAAGATAGGAGACCCGGACTCCGAACTTCTCATCTCAAAGCTGAGCCCAGCTGCCGGTATCATCATACTCGACCAGACTGTCGGAGGAGACACGGAGGGGCAGTTCCTAGTCTGCTTCGACACGGCGGATACGGTGGGCATTGATCCGGGTGTCTACGCCTGGGATGTAGTGATCGTCCTTGATGGAACAGCTCGAAGCTACGCCGTCAACCCGTCGCCGTTCATCATCAAATCGGTTGTGAACCCAGCCTAGTGGAGTATCTATCGATAGGTGGGTGGGTTTCGGCTGTCGGTCTGGCGGTTACTTTAGCGATCTTCGGAATTCGCAACGGCGGGCTGAAGGCGGACGCTCAAGAGGCCGACCAGGCACGAAAGAAAGCCGAGTCTGACCTGAAGAAGACCAGCGGGGACTTCGACGAGTACCGAGCTAGGGCTGAGCAGATCGAAGAAGAGCTATCAGCGGAATTGGAGCAATATGAGAACGCGGAAATCGCTGCCATCAAAGCTGAGCCGGACCAAGCTGTTCGCGTTAAGCGTCGTCGTCGCCTGGTTGGGAGCGTGTTGTCCAAAGCGTTCAACCCTACAGGTGACGACAGTGAGCCAGGCATGCCAAAAGAAACCTCCCCCTGAGCGAGAAGCAGTGGAAATCTCTAAGGAGATGCCAGAAAGATGCCCTGAGGATCTGGTTTGCTACACTGAGAAAGAGCACGAAGCGATCGAGCGTGCTCTCCTAAAGTTGAAAAAAGTCGAGAGATGGGCAAGCATCACATGGAATCGTTGCAAACCAACAAGCAGCGAAGGAGAAACACCATGAAAACAACACTCTCATTACTCATTCTGATGACATTTATCTTCGGCTTCGTGATGGTCGGAAACGCAATCGCACAAGACGATGCAGGTCCAACGGCGGTCGAGGAGTCTCCAACGGTTACTGAGCTACCAGATACTCCAGAGGTGGAGGTCGAATCGGCTACACCTTCAGACATTGATGGAGAGGCTTTATCCGAGTCCGTGACACACGAAAAACCAATCGACCAGGGCAAAGGGCTGTACAACTCAATCAGGGGTGCCGAATGGCTAGTGGCCTTTGGCTTTCTGGGGATGCTACTTGGATCTCTTGCGCGATTTGCGACTGGAAAGAAGTGGGACTTCATTAAGACCAAGGCTGGCGGATATACGATCGCAGGATTCACCGGCATGGGTATTCTTGGCGGCTTGATAGTTGAGGCTGGGTCCTTCTCGGTGTCGATGATTTCACCTGCGTTGATGGCAACGCTCGCAGCTATGGCCCTCCATGGTCCGGCCAAAGCAATCAAGAAGAAGCTCGCTGGGGATACTGAAGACTAGTGGCCGCTGTCGACGATAACCCCACCATGACTCTGCCCGGTCGCCTTGTGGTGCCCAGGGCGGAGTCTAACGGACTCACCGCCGTTCCCTGTGAAGTTGAGGTTGAGGAAACGGGGAAATTATCAACAAGTCTCTACGAGGCAGTGCAAGGAGACCAGGCAGTGACACCAGAGAACTTCCTCGAACAGTTAGCCGGCAAGATCTCCGAGTTGAGCGCCGGCGACGGCGGCGGCGGCGGTGATGCCCCAGAGAAGCACGCCAAATCCATTAAGCGTCACAACTGGATCACTGTCATCATGGCGCTACTGCTCGGCCCTGGTGGAATTGTGACGGCTATGTACGTCATGGATGGACGCTCTAAGAGCAACGAGAAGGAAGTGCAGGTTCTACGGGCAGCCGATGCGATACAGAAGCCTAAGGTCGACAAGAACACAGAGGACATTCAGCAACTGAAGTCCGATGTTAAAGGAATCAACGAGTCGGTTGGCGAGATGAAGGGCCAACAGACAACCATCGTCGAAGGCATCACTGCATTGAAGCAGGAGAAGGTAGACAAACTTGAAGCCGACCTTGCTAGAGCCGAACGAGAACTCCGGCGAAGAGATAGACTCGACAATGGTCGATAACTTAGAGGGGAACCCATGGCAGATATATCGAAATCAGTAACCTTGTTTAGCTCTGCACCAGTCGCCGGTGCAGTAGCCCATGTCGCCGATCCGATAACTATGGACAAAGGGAGCTTGCTTAGTTTTCATGGGCAATGGCTAGGAACTGGTACTGCTGTTGGAACTATTCAGATTTACCAAAGTGACGTTCCTGTCCCTGGGAAGAATCCGCTGGTTAACTGGGTACTTATTCCGGCAACCGAAGTCCCTGTTGCAGGAAAAGAACCCGCCGGAGCGCCCCTAGAGAGTTTTTTCAACATAGGGAACGGTGCCGCAAGGCACTACCTGTTCGTCTACACTCACGTGTCAGGCGAAGCGACATTTAGTTTGTACGCCAACGTTGGTCGAGGGGCATAGCACAGTAAGAACATGACTCTCTTCTCTGGACTGAAACAGGGTTTAGTCCCCGCACTCCTTAGTGGGCTCAACGCTCAACCGGGAGCTTCCGTGGGTGCCCCCGGCGAACTAGTTAACCTGGATTTCAGCGTACCCGTAGAACAGGTACTCGGAAGCCCAAACGCTACGCATCAGTACCTACTACAAAACACGGTTGCAGGTAATTACCCCGACACAGGTACTGGCACCACAGCAGACATCAACAACTTTGCCGCTGGTGCCAAAGAGCAGGTATCCGTAGGTGTGTGGGACGGTTCGTCTTACGACTCGATTAAGGCATGGGAAGCTTTAGTAGAGGCATCCAATCAAAGAGCATGGGTATCGGATGCTAGCGTGTTCGACAGCAACAACACCAAGCTGTACGTGCGCGTATACTTCCGAGCTTTCGACACTTCCGCAGCCAGAACCATTATTAGCAAGCGCCAGGGTTCAAATGCTGGTTGGGACATGATCCTAAACAACAACGGCACACTCACACTTGTAATTGAAGATACTACGGGAAGCATTACAGGAAAGGTCAGTAGCGGGTTTCACGGAGATGGTGCTCTGCATTATGCTGAATTCTTCTACGATACTGAAGCCGACGAGCTAACTTTCAACACCGATCAAGATCCTGGGAATGTTCCTCTCGATGTATCTGTCGTGACAGGGTCGATAACTACAGCGTCATTCTTTACGCTCGGAAACGCATCAACGGCGCATATCCAGGTTGTCGCAGTTGAAGGAGCTGAAGGCGATGCAGCAGCTACGATGTTTGCGGAAACAGGATGGTGGACTCACGCCACTTCCCCGAGCGCAGAACTTGACGCCCCGCTGCGTAACAGTCCTGTCAGTATCCCAGTAGCTCCCGGCAGGGTTGCCCACTTTGCGCCCGATACAGTGACGATAGGGTACGACGAAGCATTCGCATCGGGACTTGGATTGTACTGTAATAACGAAATCGAAAACTTGGTGCCGTCCTCTGAGTTGTCTACTGGGGCAGTAAACACAAACATCACCCCGACAGACCTAGCCGCAGATTCTCCGGACGGCCTCCGAAGCGCTACGTCACTTCTCGCCACGGCGGCAAACGGCAACCAATCCAAGGTCTGCACAACTACTGCATCCACACAGTACACAGCGACAGCCCATATAGAAGAAGTAACAGCGGGAGTTCCTGGCCGAGTCATCATGCATGACGAAAGCAACGCGGCAGAATTAGGCTCGCAGGCCTTTGTTGGTACAGGCACGCCGCAATCTGTAAGCGTTGTCGCGTCGACTGTCGTTGGAGGAATAAGCACAAGCGTTCGCGTCGAAATAGACAACGACACGGAGTCCGCAGTTGCCTGGGGATGGCAACTGGAACAGGGTGCAGGTAACGGAGTAGGGGTCCGCACGAGTGGTGCGGCGGCCAGTGCACTGCAATCCGACTACCGAGCTACCGGCGACTTTGTAAACGAAGATACTGGTGAAATAGAAGCCGTCTTCGTGATTAAAAAGCTTCCGCCGACAGGCGAACTCCACTACATTTTTGATACGACTGTTGCGTCGGATCGAAGGGCACTCTACGTTAACGACGCTGGTGAAGTTAAATTCCTAGTCAACGATAGCACTGGAGCCGAAGTCGCAACTGTCACCCTTGGGACTTCAATCGTTGACACTGAGTACACGGCCCGATGTCAATGGGACAGAGGCGCTGGACTGGATGGCGATAGCGTTCGTGCAAAACTCAATGCACTTGCCAAAGTTTCAAGTGGTGTTGCATTTGCCAGTGGTGGTGCGTTTACGTCTCGAATTGATGTTGGAGCAAGCGGCGCAACTGCAAACACTGCGCACGATGGACTGATTCAGAAAATACGCAGTCTCGATGGACCAACAGCGATGGCTGCGTAGAGTTAATTCGATACAGCCATAGACCACGCAACCGACATTGCAACAGATCCAACGATCAGCATGAGTATCATCGCCAAAGTATGCAGCTTTGGACTTATGGACCTACTTCTCAT
This sequence comes from Hyphomicrobiales bacterium, assembly GCA_021775835.1. The sequence continues at coordinate 17,729 of JAJFHC010000315.1, forward strand.
TTGGGCGACACTCTGAAGATGCCAGCCCGAAATGTCAATACTTCGCGTAGGGACCTCCGCCCCCAGCCTTGGGGAGTTTTTGGTAGTCCTCCTCCTCAGCCTCCCAGCCGAGTGTATTAGTGATCTCATCAATCACAAGACGCCAGTCGAAACGCGGGGACAACCTCAGAGCTCCTGGATCCCATCCACCCCGCTTGTCGTGACGAGAGATCGGCGTCAAGTCCTCATGGCCAAGCAAGCGAGGCATGCGCCACCACTCCCAAGGCCATTGCTTACGCGCCGCGATGTCTAGCCCAACGGCCGCGATCGTGTCGTACTGGGCTTGCGTGAAGTAGCTACCAGGGAACGCTGGCTCAAATCCTTGGGCAATCCAATACTTCGTGAGCGGCGGGCACTCCATATGGATTCCGCACGAGTTCGGTGAGTCGGGGATAAGGTTGAGCGGGTTCGGATACCCGGGCCACCTTTCTTTGATTCGCTTGACCAGGCTGGCCGGGAGGTCTTTTGTCCAGTCTCCGCCATACCGGCCGAGGATGGAGTCGTGCTGGGCCTTCTGCTCTGGCTTATCCTTCTGTCGCTTGGTGCCCACCCCGTTGGCCCTTTCGCCATCATGGGCCATCTGGATGAGGTCACCGCCGATGTGCCCGCGGTACCCGTTGACCAAGTGGCATCCATGGCTCCGACTGTAGTAGCGCTCAGCTCGAACCGTTGGGTATCGACCGTTCTTCATCGCCTTGGTGGGGAGCCCCGATCCTGTCGTGTGGACGATGAGGCAGTACTCGTTTCCGAACCATTTAGCTGGACGGTCTCGGTCGTCCCATTCTTTCCCAGAGTGGATCGCCAGGTCGCACCATCCAGTGTCTTTGATGGGAGATAAAGGGGATTCCATCCCAGGAATATTGAAGTGGGCCATTCTCTCGGACATGGCTTCAGGCTAACCCACTTTCTACCCTATTGACATTGTAGGAAAACACCCTCACCATATGGGTGTGAGGTACTGCCATGTTGAACAACGAACTACAAAAACGCCGGCAGGCACAACAACTACTGGCTAAGGAACTTCAAGACGAAGAGGTCCGAGACTTCGAGACCATCCGTCGACTATTGCTTGAGGGAGCCAACGAGCGGTCCATGGCGGAGACGGGTCGCCCGTATTTACCCTACTTGGAAAGCCGCAAGGCGGCCTAGCTACTTGAGTAGCGTCTGGACCTCATCCAGAAGGGCTCGCATGTACTCATGCTTCGTGAGCCCCTCGCCACTCGCGTGGAAGATGAAGAATTTGGAGAGCATCAGCTTGGTCGACGATTCCCGGATGCGCGACTTGTAGACCTCGTAGGCGGCCTTGTCTGGGAATTCGGATTCCTTCATCGGATACTCGAACTTACATTCAATCTGCATCGTTAACTCCTGTCCAGGACCTAGCTGCCTCGGTGCTTCTCACCAACCATGCAGCCGCGGCATCCCCCCGACGGTAGAGATGTGTCGCACAGGCCGGCGTGCGATGGGCTAGTTATCCCATGGGAGATGGGTCGTTCGTCGACGTGCGACGGGTCGCCGTCGAACTTGTTCTCGGACCACTTTCGGCCCATGACATCCTCGGCGGTCCTCAGAAGGAGCGTCCAGAAGTCCATCCGGCTCTTAGTGCAAGCCTGGATTCCGAAGATCATCATGTCGGCGAAGGCGTCGCCGAGATCGGCCCTGAACTTCTCTGGGTCGTCGTAGCCTCGGATTCCTTGGTTGCGCTTGAGGATGGCCTTGGCCATGCGCCCCGCGCCGCTCTTGGCGCCAAGGAGCATAATCATCGCGTCGGCGGCCTCTCCGGCCTCCTCGTTGCTCCCAAGGACTGAGTCGTTGGAATTGCCTCCGCCGAACTCGCGGGCCTCCCAGCGGCAAAGCTCGACCTGTAGGCGGGCCATGGGGCCCTCTGGTAGTTCGGGGGCATCCATGCCGGCGTAGGCGTCGAACGCCGCCCTGGCCGCCGCGACAGCCCGCTTCTGTCGCGTGACACTCGAGTCTTGCGCGACGGATACAGATGGGAGCCCCGGAAGGTCTGGTAGTTCTGGGGGAGGTGTCGTCTTCTTGGAGCAAAACGGGCACTGGTACCCGCCAGCGACCTTTGCCATCGCTATCTGGCAATTGACGCACTTCACGACCGCGGTGTCTGGCTGATTCATGGGCGAACCTTCTCCTCTTCCATCCTAGATTGCAATTCCCGGATCATCCATCCGATGACCTCGGCGCATTGTGGGACCACTGAGTTACCGAGTGCCCTTATTCTGTTGGGCTCGGAAACAGGGACAGTTGGCGGGACGGGATTTCCGTCCACCCATCCGGAAAACCCATCATCCATTCGACGAACCGTGGCGAGAGATTCCCCCCTGAGCCCCCCGCCATCTCCTGGAGCCTCGCTTGAGCTGGCCACTTCGCCGAGTCCGGGCTGAGCTGGTTCCCTTTGGCTGTCGGAGTCGGCAGGAGTTGCGCCACTAAGCGAAGCGGGACCGTGTTCCGTCTCGCGTCCGCCGGTCCGGTGGTCCCCGAGTCCCTCGCCGTCGGGGTTGGGAGCATCCCCCTCGTCGCCATCGTGTTCAGGCTTGGCTTCCCCTTCTGGGCGTACTCGTCCCAACCATCTCCCGGGCAACCGTTCTGCCCCGTCCCATAGGGAGTGGCGCTCGGTGTAGGCAATAATGAAGATCCGTGCCCGCTTGTGTGGTGCGCCGACATCGCGTGCCGACATCGGGACAGGTAGCGTTTCATAGCCGATGTTTTCCAGGTCACTGCGGACGAAATCGACCCACTTCCCGGCCCCGCTAGTGACGTTTTCGACGACGACCCAGGGCGGGCGGAGTTCGCCGACGATCCTGGCAAACTCATACCAGAGTCCACTGCGCTGTCCAGTAAGGCCAACGCCCGCTCCTGCGCTACTAATGTCCTGGCAAGGAAAGCCCCCGATAAGGAGGGAGACGGGGCTGAGGTTGTGTTTTCCGACATATTGCACGTACTTGTGTCTAGTGGCGTCCGGCCAGTGGCGGGAGAGTATTGCTCGGCAGAAAGGATCGGCCTCGACTTGCCAGAGTACTGGACCAAGGCCAGCCATCTCAAGGCCCATGCCGAGCCCGTCGATTCCCGAGAAAAGGCTGCCGATGCTCATGGGTTTAGTAGGCCATGACGAGGGGATCGGAGTCCACCGGTTTTCCCGCTTTAAGTGGACTAACAGTGCGGGACAATCGTATGATGATGGTGTTGACGACGGGGCCTGCGGGGCCCAGAAAGAAGACCGATTATGCCACTCACTCCGCTGAGCCCAGCCGACGAAGGTTTCCTGGCTGTTTGCATCGACGATTGCATTCGCGAGGGACTCGGGGACGATTCCACAACCGACCGACTTGAGAATCTCTGCAAGGACCTAGACATCGACACGAGCCACGCTTACCCATTCTTCCGCCAGTACCATCAAGGGAACCGATAGATGGGTGTCTCGGATCCCGACGACACTATTCTCTCCCTCACTATCCTCGACGGAGGACCAGTCAAGTTCAAGATCTCGGTTGGCGAGTCCAACGACGGGTCTCCGTGGGTCGGATCTATAATCCGAGACGGCGAAGAGTGTGACTGGAACCAGCTAGTCGCCGCTGTCTCAAGGGCCCAGGATAGTAACAGGAGCGATGCCGCCCGCTGGCTCCTCGACGCCATCGCTCGCCGCGTTGGTATCGATGATGGTTGGGCCATATGCCTTGTCTGTTTCGACGACATGAAGGCGGCAGACGCCAAGGAGTGCCCCTATAGCGAGCGGGACCTTTGCCGGCACTGCTACGACTATATCGAGAGCCAGACCCCATATGTTTCTCAGAGCATCATTCGAGATGCCCTGGAACAAGAGGCCAAGTGACATTACTCGTCTTTTGCTTTGCTTGGCTTCACCGACAGACCTACTAGGACCCCTATCAGGCCAGCGATGCCTGCGTAGGCCATTGCTGTTTCGTTTCGGATTGGCGAGAACGGGTCTGCTAATTGCGAGAACCCAGTGAATGGTGCGAACTGGCCCAAGACATACCCGGCCGCCGCCAGTCCGCCCCCGAATACGACTGCGCCGATGAGTTTCTGTAGACCGTGGCTCATAGAACCTCCACGCTGAGCCCCTTCTCTGGGGTCTTGGTTAAGTATGCGTCCCCGCCTGCCATGATTTTCATCCAAGTGTCGTAGTCGGCAGAATCGCTTCCGAAGATGCTCGCCTTGGTGTCGGCCAGCCATCGCGCCAACTCCTCAACCGTCTCCATCGCTGGAGATATCGGGGAACCCTCGCTGCATGTCTCGTACATCATCAGGTGGGTAGCTTGCTCTGGAGTCCACACCGGCATGTAGTCCGACGGGTTCGGTCGCGGTCCGTTCCATTCGGTATACGACATCTTTTTGCCCTCCGCAGATGCATACTCTGGGAACTCGCACCGGTTCCATTTCTCCGATTCCTCATCCCATCGGGCCTCTTTTCTTCTACCTGTTTCCATCTCTCAATCCTCCGCTCTTTAGTATCCGTTCAAACTCCGCCCACATCGCCTCGTTCTCAGCAATGCTAGCCCAAATCTCCTCGCAGGTTGGCGTCTCGTACATCCCGCAAGCATCGCAGAGCCAGACTTCCGGCCCGTCGCTGAATCCGTCGCGGTGGATCGCGTAGTTCCCCTGCGATGGCTCAGAGCAACACGCGCACCAGCCGACAAAGTGCTGGGCGTGCGACCTGATGATCTTGGACGCCTCGTCCTGGGGGAGTTTTTCGTTTCCCTCGCCAGGACGAAGGGCATACTGGAGCACCGCTCTTGGCTTGCCTCCCATCAGGTCGTCACCGTGTCGTCGTTCATCCATTCCTCGTAGCAAGTCGGGCACAGGTCGCCCTTCTTGGGAATGTCCTGGCGGTACTTGGCGCCGAGGATGTCGTTACACCCATCGCACCGGTGCCCGTTGTCGCGGACATGCTGAGCGACTTCCATCGCCGCGGTAAACTTCTGGCCCCACGCGGTGGTCCCGTTGTCGCGGTCCCCCTCGTCGGCCCATTCTATCAAGGCTTTCACCTGTTCATCGGTGAGTCTCATAAGCACCTACCACAAAGATCTATGGGGTTGGGACCACCACAGCGACCACAGGTTGGCTCTGGCGGCACCACGGCGGCGGGTGGAACCTTGGCATCTTCCCTTGCGAACCGTAGAGCCATTCTCTCGATCGCATCGAGTTTAATCGAGGATTCTTCTTCGATGAAGTCGACCCCTTCCATCTCTCCGACGTGCAAGATGTATCTTCCGAGAAGACTGAATAGAAGATCCAAGTCCGCCTCTTTAGGGATACTCACGACTTCACCTGCCCGTCGACCATAATGATCGCCTCCTCATCGCCTTCGCCAACCCGCTCGAGCCAGATACGGAGGTCGTTTTCGTCGGCGAACTTCTCCACTAGGCGGAGCGAGTCTTCATCTAAGAGAGCTCCGTCCTCTACCCAGATGTCCTGAAGGTCCGGCTTGAGTGCCCAGGCGATAGCGATCGAGGCGAGGAGCTTCTCAGCGCCAGACGCCTGATCGAACGGCGCCCCGTTGAGTTGGAGACCTTCGTCGTCGAAGGTAAGACCCGTGATCGGCATCTTTGCTTCGGCGAGTGCCTCGGCCCTGGCGTCCTTGAGGGTCTCAATCTCCATCGACTTGGCTCGGGATGTCTCCTTGAGCTCGGCCAAATCGCTACAACCCTCTTCCCATGCTCGGTACTTGGACATGGCGTCACCGTTCTCGAGGAACTCAGCCATCTTGGATCGCGCCTCTTCAATCTCTTCGGCGGATGGCTCGGCGTCCACTACTGCTTGAAGTAGAGCAATTTCCGGTACAGTCCTGGCTAGAGTCTCCTCTAGGGTCTTCGATGCCTCTTGGAGTTGCTCGCGGGCCGCCTTTAGATCAGCCTGCGCCTTCAGTTTTCGGTGGGCTGCTTCAGTCGACTCCTTATTGAGAGAGGAGATGTCCCTGATCGCCAGATTGGCCTGAGACTCCTTCTCGGTCAACTCGTCGAGTCGCGACTGTAGTTGCGACGGGTCCTCTTCGTCTGCTGGCTTCCTCGGCACATCGTCGACCTTGGCCTCCAGCTTCTTGATGTCCCGATTGAGGTCGCGCCGCTCCTCGTAGGCTTTCTTCTCGGCGTTGATGTTCTCGTCCAGATCGATGCCGAGCTCAACGCACCCAAGCATGACCTCCCGCTGCTCCTTGTTGGGTAGCCGCGAGAACTTCATGGGGTCGATGAAGCGAGCGCCCACCAGTCTGTCGAGCATCTTCTGGGGTGCCTTGATGACTCCGCCGTCGCTGGTGACTTCGATCGATGTGCTCTTCTTGGTGAACTTGCGGCGAACGACGAGGTCCCCGTCGCCGTCGTCGAACACGATGCGGATAGAGGCCTTGTCGGCTCCGTGACGGATCGGCTCGTCTGGCACTTCCTTCTTGCCACCAAGGGCGGCGCTCATGGCACCAAGCAGAGAAGACTTCCCCTGCGTGTTCTTGCCACCTATGAGAACGAGCCCAGTCTCGCCCGGCTCAATGAGGACATTTTGGAGCCTCTTGAAGTCGTTTATTTCTAGCAGTCTAATTTTCATCTTCTATCTCCTGTTCCTGTCCTGGATCTCCCCCCAAAACGGGGAGCCTCATCCGTCCCGGGCACGTCTTCGAGACGATAAGAAGCACATCCCGGTAGTATTGGATCCGGGTGTGCGCCAGATCGGCCCGCCGCTGTGCAGCCTGAACCTTTGCATCGAACGCCGTGACGTTCTCGTTGGCCACCAACTGGTGGTCTCTAAAGCGAGAGGCCGTTTTCTTTAACTCGGCGACCTCCGATTGAAGCTCTCTGATATGGGCGATGTTCGATGTCGCCCCCCGGTTGACGTACCAATGGTTGAGGCTGAAACCGCCGGCCGCCAGTGCCATAACCAGGACAGCGACCAACGTATACACGAGTGCTTGGGCGGCTTTGCCTCTCGGCTTTTGGTCTTGTTGTTGTTGTGTTAGGATCATCTCACTTCAACGCCATGAAGTAAAAACTGGAGGTTCGGTGGTTCTCTTTGCTCCGCCGGACCTCTTTTTTATTTACCGCCTTGGCAATTCCCTTCTCTGAAAAAGTGGAGCGGACCGTCTACTTGGCGCCCCTCTCGGGACACCTTGTTTGTTGACGACAAGGTAGAGACCGAGAGACGGCCCACTCCTAAAATTCACTTCCCACGACATCGTCGTATGGGTCTGGTGTTCCTACCGCGTCGGATTCGTCGTCTAGGTGGGCGAGTTCCTCCGCGTTCTCTAGTGCGTCGCCATCTCCATCGTACTGTGACAACCTCTTCTGTAGGTTGTGGATGGTGACACCGCTGTCGGCTAGCTTTTCGAGAAGGCTAGCGAAGTGGCGCTCGTCGAGCTCCACCCCACAGTGGTCGCAATATCCGCTGTCTGGCGGGTTACTGTCTGCGACAAAGCTGGAGGGGCCAACCTGGGTGATGTGTTGCACCACCTCCACTCCATCGCTGTCGGTGTGGACGCTACGCATATGCCGAGGCTTGAAGTCTTTCTTTCCCATCTATCCCTGTTTCTCCCTGGTTCGCTTGAGACGATCGAAGACCGTGCTCCTCGCAATACCATATCTCGCCGCCAATGAATCAAGACCATTGCCGTCAAGGTACTCACGAAGGAGCGTTTCGTCGTCAATGTTCGGACATCCATTAGTTCGGATCCAGGAATCTACCAACTTCTTCTCCTTAAACGGGGCCTTCCCGTTCAGTAGCGCGACCACTAGGGCCCGTCTAGCTAGGACATCGGATTTAATCCGGTACAAAGCAAGGTTTTCCAGATAGTAGAGATCGGGGTAATGCCAGATCTCGCACTTGGCTTCAAAGAAGCCATCCTCCGCGTCGTACTTCTTCTCAAAGAAGACCGACTTCCGGCGGACATCATTGATCGGCCTTGGCCATATGACCTCCCAGAACATAGTCCCGTGCATCAGTCCTCTAACCTCATATGGACGGTCGCGCCATCTTGGTAAAGCTCGCCGTCATCTACGAGTTCCAACATCCTGTGAACTCCACGCCTATCCGGAACGCAAAGAGGAAGGTCAATATCTGGATTGTCGACAAGGTGCCACCCGCATGGGATACAGATCCATTGCTTTCTGCTTCTCAGTTTCACAGAGTACCCTCAACCCAGGTGAAGAGAGACTTGGCGCGAGTGACCGCGACGTACTCGATATTCCGCTCCTCTTTACCATCCGCCCAATCTGGCGGGGAGGAACTCCTAGAGAAGAAGGTGTCCTCTAGCGCCCATACGCGATCGGCCTCCAACCCCTTGGCTCGGTGTACTGAACTGAGGATGATCTTGAGTCCCTTATTCTCATCGGTGTCGTCGAAGAGACTCTCGATCCTGTTGATCATTTCGTCGGCGCTCTCTAGCCCATCCATAAGAGAGCAGAGTGTTTCGTACTGGTCGGATACTCTGGCGAGCGTCGGGAGTCCCTTTTCGCCTCTCTCTCTCGCTTTCTCTATCTCCTTGGTATGCCAATTATCAAGGCGCAGGCAGAATGCTTTGAAATTCTTGCGAGACGCCCCTTTGTTCAACTTACGTATGATGGACTTCAGTCCAGCCCCGACATCCTTTCCCTCGATGTTGGCTCGCTTTCCGTCCCTTAGTAGCTTGAGACACGCGGAGACTAGCGGGGCATTGGTTCGAGATAGGATGAAGTCACCGGGCTCGGCCTTCTCGAGACAGATACCGATGTTCGTCCGCTCGACCTTGCCCTCCGGGTTACCATCGTAGGCGTGGAAGTCGGGCACCAGGCGGCGAGCTTCTCGGACGATGGCCTTGCCGCATCGGTAGGTCGTAGTTAGACCCATCTCCTTGGCGTTTAGGGCTTTGAGTAGTCGGTCGATGCTGGTGGAGTCGGCGCCCCTGAATCCGTAGATCGCCTGCTTGTCGTCGCCGACCACCGCTATGCGACCGGCCTTATGGCAGGACATCATAGCGAGGTTGATCTGCGTTCTATTCATGTCCTGGCACTCATCGATGACGACCAAGTCGTAGCGAGGACGGGCCCATCGATTCCTCACCGGAAGCCAAACCATGTCATCGAAGTCTACGGTACCGTCGTCGTAGGTGGATCCGAAGCGGAGCATCTCGATAGCACAGGTGGAGAGCCAAAGTTCCTCGTATCCAGACTCTTCCCATTCTTCGTCGATTGAGATGTCGAACGCCTCGGCCGTACCAGTGGCGAAAGCAACCTCTTCAGGGAGAATCTCATCGCCAGATCCTATCGTTGGGGATACCGCCTTGAGAACTGCTGCCATCTTTACGACTGTCTTCAGTAGTGCGACTGGGGCACCCTTGCAAACCTGTGCGGCGATAGCCTTCGCTCGCTTCCCCTTTGAATCAACGGCGCAGTTCCCTATGTAGTCGCGGACGAACCGGTATCCGATACTGTGTAGCGTCCTTGCCTCTGCCCCGCGGTGAGTGAGACGGCGGTCCAACTCGGTAGCGTTCCTCTTGTTGAATGCGGACAGTAGAATCCGATCTTCGGGGGCGCAGGTGATTCCCTCAATCACGGTCGTAGTCTTTCCGCTTCCGGCTCTGGCTCGGACGACTAGGTTCCCCTGTCCCAACCTGAACCACTCGAAGATCGCTTGTTGCTGTGCGCTCCAAGTTGTCATCTCCGTACCCCATCAAGGAATTCAACCAGTCGATCCCGGACGAGCTTTATCGAGTCTGGATCCTTCCATGGTACTGCGTGGGCGCGGTGTCGATCTTTCTCGTGGTTAGTCCAGCGCCCGCACTCAGGACAGTCCCAGCGCTCTCGCTCTATGTTGTAGACCATCTTCCCGTGGCATCGCCCGCTCAGCATGTCGGCTATCATTTCGAGTCGCTCGTTGTACTTTTTTCGGTCTTCCATCTGGCGTAGCAGCTTCGCTTCAGTGTAGGAAACTCGCTCGTTAGCCATCGAGATTCCATTCCTAAGAGATTTGATGAGAATCTTCATCCCGAGCTTGCAGAACTGGGGATCGTGCGCCGTAAATCGGAGTATGGTGTCACCATCCCGGTGTGCGAGGACGGTCTCGCAGTCGGGGCATATTTCTGTTTCTTTCAGCATTTCTGGATCTTCTCCATGATCTGGGCGGAGCGAAGTCGAACTCGCTCGGCTAGGTTTGGCAAGTTCGCGCCGTCGGCCCATCTGGCTATATTGGCGCAGAGTTCGTTGAACTCCTTAACGGCTGTCCGGTGTTGCGTGATCGTGCTTTTGGGTGAGTCCGGCATCTTCTTGAGGGGTTGCTTCCCTGTGAGGTGCCACGTCCAGCACTGCTTATTGCTAATTGGGCAGGTACGCTCAACACCTTTCGCCGCGACCCCAAGTCGCTCCAGTTCGGAGAGCCTCGTCGCGACGTTATTCCGGTTGCGCTTGAGTTCGTAGGCAATCATCCCGGCTGTTATTTCTCCATTGGAGTATGCAAGGAACTGAGCAATCTCCAAGCGACTACGACTGAGGGTGCCATCGGCGCTCATTTTCTCGTATGCGGCCTGGCTGGTGGCCGGATCGGCTAGTCGGTACCCGCCCATCAGTAGTCGTCCGCCATGTCTTCCGGCCAATCGATGATGGTGTCGGGGTCGATCGCCTCGAACTCCTCAGGCTTGAACATGCCAAGCCGCTCGGAGATCCGCATCATCTGAGTGAAGTTGTCGTGCTTGAGAGCGAACGCGAGGGCACCAGCGCAATGGGACGCCTCCTTCGCGTTGCTCGTTGTCGGCGAGGTCTTGTGACAAATGAAGTCACCGCCGCCGGATGACAACATCATGCCGCCAATCTCCTCAGCCCTCGACCGACGAAGGCGGATCGCCTGTGAGTCGTCGGCGAGGAACGGGCAGTCGCCGCATGGCTTCTTCACGTTGTAGTTCACAGACTGGCCCACAGCTTGACGATCTGCGCCAGTCTTTCTGGTGTACCTTTGATGATAGACATCGCTTCCTTGTCGTTGTCCATCATCAGAAGCGCGGCGAGTTCGCCGTTCTCTGTTGCGTAGTCACAGATAATGGCGTGGTGGTCTCCGAAGCGGACGCCGACAGCTTGTCTGTTACCACCCATGCGCCAGATCTCAGGCTTCAACCCGACCATGCGCATATGCACTTGCACGTCTTCGAGTATGAGTTGCCTGATTATTATTGTCGTTGCCAGGCTCATCGCCATCCCTCCGTCGCATCATCGTGCTGGAGGTTTGGATGGTTGTAGGACAGCCAGAGGCGAGTGGCCTCCTTTATGCTTTCCATGAAAGCGACAGACTCAGTGGGTCCGAAGCATCCGGTCTCCGCCTCTGGGAAGCTCTCGGCCATCCGCTCCCAGAGGATAGATTCAAGGTCCTTCGCCGTAGTCTTCCACCTCTCTTGGAGCGTAGGGGATCCTTCGGGCTTGCAGTGATAGAGGGCCATGCGTAGACCCTCGGCGAGACACTCTTCCTCACTTGCCTTCTGGCAGTAATCTTGGAAGGTCGAACTGTGTTCCGTGTCCCATCCATAGACGCGGGCAAGGTAGAACGCTTTAACATGGAGGGAGACCGCCTTGTCGTCACCGGGCTCGCACTTGCGGACCATGGCGATGGCCTTGGAGAAGGATTGGATAAGCTCAAACCTCATGTCCTCGTGGCTAACATCGCCATCGCCATCGCCGCCGGATCCATCCTCGCACCTGTGCTTGCTTGGGCCTGTTATGTCGACCCTCGAAACGATGTCCCCCTGCGTGACGATGTTGGCCAAGAACCCCCGGAAGAAACTCACCCTCTCACCGTCGGAAAGGAGTTCCCAGTTGTTGAGGTTGTCGCCGAAGAGACAGTCCTCAACACACCAGATTAACTCGTTATTCCAAAGCTCAAGGTCCAAGACGTGGCCCTCAAGTTTGACGACTATAGAGTCTGGTGTTAGGTCGGTGACGATCCCAATCTTCCCGGAGATGTCGATCTCGTAGTTGGAGATCGCCTTGTGGGTGTTGTTACAGAATTGAATGGCTTCACCTTTGAACATCAAACGATCTCCCTTGTGAGTCTCTGCGAAGACGACCGATCGACCAGGATCACCCTTTTGGAGTCCGGGTGTAGCCACTTGCTCTCAAGGTTAAAACTTCCTTCGTTGTAGGCGTTTATGACGGCCATCCCGTAGCGAACCTTGTCTCCGCCTAGCCCCTCGAACGATTTAATGCTTCTCTGCCAAACCTCGCAGCCGCACTCGTCGATGGTCTCCCAGCAAACCGGGCAAGCGTCGAACAGTTCATGGACCTCCTTCGCAACCAGCACTGCGGAGATCTGGTCTAGGGTCTGAGTAATCCACTCTGGGACATCCTCGTCGAATTGCTCCATTCCACCCTCAAGGGCATGAAGAGTGGTAACGAGGTTGAGCAGTCGGCTCCTCTCCTTGGCTACCATAAGTAGTTCTCCATAGTGCTAGCGATGGCGGCGAGAACCTTGGGGTCCTCTTCGTGCTGGGCCAGCATCTCCAGGTTGGAGTGGGTGAAAAATGGCAACTCTCCAATCCGCTCTTCAGCGGGGAGGGCTAGGAATTGGCTAGCCATGAGGCAAATAATCGGGCAGTTCTTCATCGGTCTCTTCTTTCTGGCAACCCCTCGGCGGGGTGCCCTCGTCGTCAACAACATCAATATCCCATAGCTCTGAGCCAGTATCCATCTTATTGCGCGGAAAGCGTACAAAGGATGAATCTCCTCTGATATGGTTTCGCCTATGGGGAACAGGCGAATTGAGTACATGGAGTTGGATTCGGTGGTGCCAGCGAAGAGGAACCCGAAGGCGCACGACATCGAGGAGATAAAGGCCTCATATCGTCGGTTCTCGGCCCAGGACTCGCCAGTGCTGGACGAACGGACAGGCCGACTCCTATCTGGCCATGGCAGAATCGAGGCACTGCAGGGGCTCCGGGACGCTGGAGAGGAGGCACCAGACGGCATCGATGTGGTGGACGGCGACTGGCTGGCCCCAATCCAGCGGGGGGGATCTACAAAGAATGACCGGGACGCCGAGGATTACATCATCGCCGCCAACCGCCTCACCGAAAAGGGAGGATGGGACACCTCGATCCTGTCCGACATGCTCCACGACACGGATAACTGGGAGGGCGTCGGGTTCGACGGCCTGAACGACCCGGACCTCCTTGAGCTCTTGGGCAAGCCGATCGACCTTGGCGACTTGGGTGGCGGGTCGACCGGGCCGGAAGAGAACCCAGACGACGACAACATTCCCGAGGTCGTCGACCGCCCGGCCTACAAAAACGGAGAGACCCGCGACATTGGAAAGCACACCATCGCCTGCTCCGACTGCATCGCCTACCTGAAGACGCTCCCCGACAACTCGGTGGATGCCATTGTCACCGATCCGCCCTACCTCATAAATTTCATGAACAAGGAATGGGATGCCGCTAAGGACGGAAACGAGATGCAAGCATGGCACTCGCGTTGGTGCGAACAGGCGTTCAGGGTCCTGAAGCCAGGTGGTCACATCCTGGCGTTCTCGTCCACACGAACGCAGCACCGACTTGCAGTTGCGATAGAAGATGCTGGATTTGAGATAAGGGATGCCGTCAACTGGCTGTATTGGTGTTTGGACGAGGAGACAGAAATCCTCACCGATCGAGGATGGGAAAGGTATGACAGCAAGTCAAAAGGGACCAGAGCTCTGTGCTTTGAAACAGGAACCGGTGAGTTCTCGTGGCAAGAAATTGAGGATCGTCCCATGTTCGATTTCAAAGGTGAACTCGTCGGAGTTTCAGGTTCTCACGGAGAGCATCTTGTCACCCCAGGACATCGCTGCGTCGTTGAACGGAATAGAGAATTCTCGTTCGCGAGAGCTGAAGACTTGGCACAAGAACAGGAAGTACGCATTCCCATTCTGGAAAATCTGCCAGCACTGCTCGACGATCTTTCCTTGCACAACAAAGGAGCAGGCAACGCGAAACAAGACGTGCTCAAAGATTTGTGCAGGAGCGTTAATAGGATCGGCAAACTCAGTGAAGAAGCCGATGTCTCAGCGAAAGATGACGTCCCTCGTCTGCGAAGAATGCAACAAAGAGTTTCTTCGTCAAACGGCATGGGCAAAGCGACAGAAGGGCCTGGTGTTCTGCTCGAAGATTTGCAACGGGAAAGTGAGGGGACGGATTCTTGGGGTGCATCCGAATCGCGGGATGGGATGTCACACACCAGAGGCAGTAGCGAAGCGAGTAGCCAAGATGCAAGGCCCGAACAATCCGGCATGGAAGGGCGGAGTCACATTCATTCACCGCAGAGGGAACTATCCCCAAAAGGAGATTTTGGTGCGGTGCCCGACGGAGTTTTCGTCGATGATGAGAGCAAACGGATACGTTCTCGAGCATCGATTGGTAGTGGAAAGAGCTATAGGGCGCCCGTTGACCAAGACGGAAGTAGTTCACCATGTCGACCATTCACCAGCGAACAACAAGATCGAAAACCTGATGCTCTTCAAGAACAACCAGGAGCACAAACTATTCGAGGCTCACGGCACACCACTTCCGATTTGGTCAGGTTCCGCCTAGTACCATACGATGGAAAAGTTTGGTGCGTAACGGTACCGACCGGGGCCTTCGTGGCCAGACGTAACGGGATGGTGTTCGTAACGGGGAATAGTGGATTCCCCAAGAGCCTCGACATCTCCAAAGCCATCGACCGTATGAAGCACAACCGGGATGAGGTCCTGGAGATCACCGCTTGGATTCGCCAGGCGCGAGACGCCGCCGGAATCAAGAACACGGACATCGACGACGCCTTCGGGTTCGCCGGCATGGCTGGCCACTGGACGACCCAGAAGACCCAGCCGACGGTGCCAACCATCGACCAAGTTCCCACACTGATGGAGGTACTCGGCGTCGATGATCCACCGGATCGCATTAAGACTCTCCTCCTCGACCTCAACGCCCAGAAGGGCGAGCCCGGACCGAACTGGTGGAAGCGGGAAGTTGTTGGCCAGAAGGAGGGTACGAACCTGAAGAAACAAACGATCGCCGCGTCGACAGCCGCCCAGGGATTGGCGAAGTCGGCGAAGCACATCTTCGATGTGACGACATCCGCCACCGCTGAGGCCAAGGAGTGGGAAGGGTGGGGTACAGCTCTCAAGCCAGCACAGGAGCCAGCGGTCATGGCTCGGAAGCCTTTCATCGGAACAGTAGCCGACAACGTGATGAAGTACGGAACCGGTGGGATCCACCTGGACGCATGTAGATATGCTCCCGACGATCCGGCATGGCCTGGTCCAAGCCATGAGCTCGACATCCCAGAGAGAGTAGACGGGGCAGAGTCGGGGAGTGGCTCTGGTAACGGCTCGGAGGTTTACGGACTGTTCGGAGGGTATAGACCTGGATCCCATCCGAAGGGCCGATGGCCCGCTAACATCTTCGTCTGTCCCAAGCCAGCCAGTTCCGAGAAAAGCGCAGGACTTGAGGGCTACAACATCACCGCGGCCAACAAGGTCACTGGCCGGAAGAAAGGATCTAAGGGAGCGAAGCACGCCAGAGCTGGGAAGACTGGCGACAGTGCCAACTTCCATCCAACAGTTAAGCCAGTCCGCTTGATGCGCTGGCTCATCCGAATGGTCACGCCGCCAGGAGGTGTCGTCATCGACCCGTTCCTCGGCTCAGGGACCACGATGGTCGCGGCTGAGCGCGAGGGGGTTCGATGCGTGGGCATCGAGATGTCTGGGGAATTCTCTGCGCTCTCCGAGGCGAGAGTGCGCCACGCCGTCGAGGACTAGCCGAACAGTTCGATCTGCTTGTTGTTCAAGGCAGCGACAAAGATCCGGAGGTTGTCCTTACTCCAGAGGGGGAGGCTCGAATCTATCGAGTCGGCCCCAATCCTTTGCGCCCACTTGACCCGCTTGGCGGTACCGACGCGACCGATGTGGCACTTGAGCCCGACCGAGTGGGCGAGCTCAACCCACTCGCCGCCGGTTCTGATCTTCCACGGGATGGTTCCGCCAATAAACACGCCGTCGAACCCTTCGAGAGTCTCGGGTTCGATTCTCATTCCGTCCTGGACAGCCAGGAAACACGGGACGCCTGGGAGACCGCCGCGGCATATGTCCGCCCATGAGCGGCTAAACTCCAGCGAGTCATCGGCCGCCACCTTGTCTGGGCATACGACGAAGTCCGGAGCCCTCTCGTCTTCATGAGCCCTGTCCATCGCAACAATGAACCGCTCATCGTCGAACTCTACGCCAGCCTTCCATGCTGAGAAGGCCGCATTGTCGAGGAACCAAGGAGTCCGCCGCGGCGGGTACTCCTTCGGTTGAGTGCATTCACCGAAGCGAAGGGCGACCAGCTCGGCGATTAGCGCCCGCGATCTGGTCTGCCCGACGTAGACCTTCACGGACCTCGATAGATGGAGCCAGCCGTTGGGGTTTCCTTGACCTCCACCTCCGTCACTGGGATGCCGGTACGAAGACGCTTCCAGATCCACTCGGCGAGAATCTCACTGGTGGAGACCTCAAGGCCCGGGACATCGTTGATGAACTGGTGATCTAGGACGTTGTAGACGAGCGCCTCGAAGTGGTGCGAGATCATGGCATAGTCGATGACCATCCCAGTCGATGGCTCCACTTCACCCTCGACGGTGACACGGACGAGATAGCTATGGCCATGGACGTTCCGGCACTTGTGGCCCTCTGGTAAATGCGGAAGGCTATGGGCGGCCTCGAATCGGAACTCTTTGTAGACTCCGATCATTGGTTCCCCTTGGAGTCTTCGGCCTCTTCAGCGGCGATCTCATCGCGGCATTCCTTACAGGGCTCACCCTCCTTGTCGGTCTGGTTCTGGCCGCAGAAGTTGCACATCGTCCCCTTTGACTCGTCCGCCGGGTCGTCCTTCGGATCCTCCTTGCCCTTACCTTTGCCTTTGGACTTGCCCTTATCCTTGGCCGCACCCTTGAGTGAGTCGGCCATTTTCTCCGCCTGGGATGGCTGTGGAGTTGGCTCGTCCTTGGTTCTCTCGGCCTTACGTCCCTTGAGCTTCGAGGCTAGCTTGCTCTCCTCTTTGGGCGCTGGCAGTTCTTTTATCACCTGCTCGTCGATGTCGATGACTCGCTGAGTATCGATCGCGCTGCTCTCCGTGTCTATGTTGTCGACATCGATCGCCTTCCTGGCTACAGGTGACAGTGGTAGCTGGTTCGCGTGGCGCTTGATGATGAACTTCCTGGCCATCTGCTCTTCCCAGTTGTCCCACGCTGGCGACTTACCCTTCGCTGAGTTCTTCGCCTTGATTACATCGTCCCAGCCGGCCAACTCGTTCCCGTGGGTTCCATCCTCATATCGCACCCGTGAGTAGACTCCGATGGGATCACCGCGATCACCCATAGCGGGTCTGTGGAAGTTCTTCTCCTTGTCGTCTGGGTCCATGAAGTCCACCCCGAAGTCATCGTTCGCGTAGACAACTTGGGACCGGATTCTATCTATCTCCCCAGACTGGGTGATTAGCTTCATGAGCCCGCGATAGCCCGGCTGAAACTGGGCGAGGTTGATGCCCATCTTCTTGTCCCAATACGGGATGATGTACCCCTCGCTCATTGGTCCGGCTGGCTCCAGTCCGAGCTGGCCCGCGGTAATGAGCGCCAAGTAGAGGGACGGCCAGACTCGTGGGTCGTGGAACTTCGGCTCCCGTGAGACGACCATAGTCCCAACTCGCACCAGGTCGAGGGCGGTGAGGCCAGAGCCTTCGACGCACCACTTGGCGAGTTTGTCGCTACGTGCGTTTAGGAACTCCGAGGCCAAGACGGCCGCCGGCTTGGGTTTCTTTTTCTCGATTGCTTGTGTCTCTGTCTTCTTCGCCATGATGTTTCCTATCGTATTGTTCGTGCTTCCTCTTGGGTTACATAGATGAACTCACCCATATATCCGCCGCCGTTGTAGACATCCCGAGGTAGCACGAGGCATGGAAACCCCTTCGGCTCCGCGACATATCTCCAGTCGATGAGTGAGTCCGTGTTCCGGTCGAGCCATCCACGCAGCTTCACGAAGTCCCAGTACCCTTTCAGGATGAACCAGTCTCCGACCTTCTTGGGTTTTGCGCTCATTTGACCCTGAAGTCTCTGATGGGCTCGCCGGTGAATTTGTCCTTCTCGCACTCAAACTCCAGATCCGTCATCCCAGCGATGTCTCGAAGGTGGGTCGCCAGCTTCCCATGGCTCACTGTTCCCTTCTGTCGCCGCTTCCAGGTGACGACGGGCTTCCTCCCTAATATCAGCCCTTGATGGGCCCCAATGGCTAGCTGGATCTCTTGCTGGGCCAGCTTCATCACGCCGTCGGCAGCTTTCTTGTCGGCGCGAGCCGACTTGTAGGTCGCGATGTGCTTGGCGCACTCGGCCGGCATCTCCACCATGTCCGCGGTGTGGAGCTTGAAGCGAGCGGCTAAGTACTTGTCGAATCCCTTGGTCCCGTCTGGCTCGGGCTCCACCCCATCCTTGATCCGCTTCCAGAACAACTCGCCCTCCTCGAGCAGGTAATCCTCGACCTGTTGGTCGTGCGGGATGTGGAAGACCCGATAGAGGTGGGTGTCAATAAGGGCCGAGAGGTCGGCGTGCTTGCACCCAGTGAGCGCCATATAGGTCGCGACCTGGATCCGCTTGTCATCCGGGACCTCCATCTGGTGGAGGTCGTACTCCTTGGCCCCCATGAATCCGTGGCTCTTGCCCTCCCAAATCTTCTGGAGGTCCTTGATGATAATCTCCTTCCCGGTTTCTGCATTGAGAACCCGGGCGGTCATTCCGTCCTGAATCTGAAGGTCTTCGTAATTGAAGACCAAGCGGTCCGGTGTACCCATGAGCCAGTCGATGTCCGGGTGTCTGAAGGTGTCGGGCTCGACGAGTTTACAGCCGGTCTCGGCCGCGTACCGGTCGGCGAGTATTGGCTCCAGGATGTGTCCCCACTCCGTACGCTCGTTGCCTAGGAATGGCGCCGGCGGCTCCATCTTGATGGGGAGCCCCATCGCGTGCCGCTTCTCCAAGTACACATCAATCGGGGATCGGAAGTTTGATTCCCCGCATATTGCGACCATATCGGTCCCGCCGAGTCCGGTGGCCCGGATGGCTAGCTGCTGTTCACTCAACGCCATGAGTTCTCTTCCTTCTTCAGTTGTGTTTTACTCTTTTCATGGAATACCATAACTGCATGTCCGTAAAAATCAAAGACCAAACCACGAAGAAGATCTGCGGTCGGCCTCGTTCGAAGCCAAAAACCGAATTTGGTAGGTGGTATACTCGGAGCGGACTCAGCCCCGATGAGATAAAAGATGAGGTCGAGGTGAGCAGGAGCTACGTCTATGAGCTGATCCGTGGACAGCGGGTGCCTAGCCTTCAGAACGCGATCAAGCTAATTGACTTGAGCCGACGGATCAGCGGCAAGGTTCTAAAACCCGAGGATTTCCTGCCGGACGATCCCGGCTAGGAAAAAAATTCAGCCAAGTTCTTGCCAAAATATCCCATGATGGCGTAAGTCTGGTCTTGGAACATGACTGCGAACGCAGACAGAACTCTTTTTTCAGGCGTGGCCTGCCCTCTATTGACCTGCTTCGCAGTAGTCATGTTCCAAAGAGGGTGGGCCGTTCCTGTTTTGGAGTTCTACGGTGGTCGCCGACGGCTTCGTTGACGAGGGATTCATCGTCCTCTATCGAGCCATGATGGAATCGTGGCTCTGGAGGCTCAGTCCCAGTGACTTCAAGATTGCGGTGGCCTGCATATTCCTGGCTAACTGGGAAGACCGGAAATGGTTCGACGGCAAGAAGCTCATGACGATCCCGCGTGGGAGCTTTGTTTCCTCCACCGAGAAGCTCGCCAAGAAGTGCGGCAAGGGCATCACCCGGAAGATGATACGCGGAGCTTTGTCTAGACTTGAGGTCGCGGAATTCCTGATTTTGGGCACAAGAAAGGGCCAGGCTTACACGGTCGTAACCATCGTGAACTATGAGGAATACCAGAAGGTGCGTCGTAAGATGGGCCAGGATGAGGGCCAGGCGAGGGCCAAGCAAGGGCCAGGCGAGGGCCACAACATAACCATTAAACCATTTAACCAAGATTCTATGTCCGAGGTTTCACCGTCGGACGGGGATGGGAAGAAGAAGAAACCCAAGACTCCTCCCCCGGACTTGGCCCTAAGGTGCGCGGACTACCTCAGGAAGAGGATTCTCGACAAGGACCCTGACCACCGACTCTCTCACACCTTCACGGATTCCCAGCGAGAGAACTGGGCTCGGGCCCTCGACCTGCTCAACCGCAAGGACGGGAAGAGTTGGCAGGAGATCGGCAAGGTGATCGACTGGCTCCACGACGCCCCGAACACTTTCGTGGTTCTCAGCGCTAGCTCTCTGCGCGAGAAGTTTGAGAACGTCCGCGCCGCCGTTAAGGCCAGCAAGGGACCGGAGTACATCAACGGGCAGCGAAAGCTCCCACCGCCTAAGCCCCCACCACCTCAGCCGGCCCGGCCCGGGGAGACCCGTGAGCAGTGGGAGGCCAGGATGACCAGAGAACGAGAAGAGAAGGAACGAGAAGAGAATGAATAGAATGAATAGAACCATCCACACCGTCGACCGATTAGCCGCCAATGAGGCGGAGGCAGCAATCATTGGGGCCGTCCTTCTGGACTCCTCGATCCTTGGTTGGCTCACCCTAAGCGAAGAGCACTTCGCGTTCCCGATGCACCTAACGATCTACCGGGCGATGATGAAGCTCTACCTCTCCGATACGCCCATCGATGAAGTGACTCTCTGGGACCAGCTCGAAGCGAACGCGGGCGCCAGCGGCGTGAACTTGGCGGACATCTCACGGCTGGCGGTTCGGGTGCCGACAGCAGACAACGCCGAATACTGGGCGGACATCCTCGAGGAGCATCGCCGGCTCCGAGTTCTCCAGAGATCGGTAGCCGAGGCGACCAAGAGGCTCAGCGGCTCAGGCACCGGCAACTCGGGGGAGATCCAGGACGAGCTTCTCTCCGACCTCGCCGAACTGGCGGCCAGCGGCAAGAGCGCCGAGATCACCATGGAGGAAGCGGCGGATGAAGAACTGGCTCGCCTTGAAGCTCAATGGGCAGGCGGCGGAGCAATCGCCAGAACCAAGACTGGCATCCATGCCCTCGACCTCTACACCGGCGGGGTTCCGATCGGAGTCCTCTCGGCGCTCGGCGCTCGCCCAGGCGTCGGCAAGTCCACCATGCTTTGGAACATCTGCTACAACCTCGCCCACCGTGGGGAGGATGTCCTAGTCCTAACCAACGAGGACCGCCCCAACGTGAGCGCCCGCCTGGGTATCGCCAACGAGACTGGCATCGAGAGGATCCGGCTCTTGACCGGCGAGAAGATTACTGAGGAAGAGAAGCACAGGATCCGCGAGTCGGTTGAGTCGATGAGGGCTGCCAATAGCCGGTACCACACCCTCCGGATCCACGGAAAGAAGATGAAGGAGATCTGCCGAGAGGCGACCGCTCTCATCCGCCGGTACGGGATCAAGTTCGCCGCCCTCGACTACATCCAGAACGTCCAACAACCAGAGGCCGGGCTCTCCAGGACCTACGGAATCGAGGCCAACCTCACCGACCTCGAAGCCATGGTCGCCTACGAGGATATCTCGTTCCCGATCGTCGGGCAGATTAAACGTATCGAAGACACTCGACGCGCCCAGATGGATGACTTTAAGGACTCGGGCTCCATCGAACAGAAGTGCAAGCTGATGATGATTCTCAGCGACGGCGAGAACCAGACGATGGACATCGATGTGGTGAAGAACTCCGAGGGCCGCATGGGCGGGACCGTCTCGGTCAACGTCGACAAAGGACTGGGGCGCATCTTCTGATGGCAGGCAAGGGAGAATTCTCGGCGCTTGAGCCGGACTACGGAACGCCGGACGACTACGCCGAGTCCTGCCGCGTTGTGTTCGGTGGAGCGATAGACCTCGACCCTTGCACGTCCGAGCTGTTCAACACGGTCATCAAAGCAAGGAACATCTTCACCAGGGAGAACAGCGCCCTGGCACCTGGTCGCATCTGGCTCGGCAACGCCTTGGTGAATGCTCCGGGCGAGGGGCATGGCTCAATGGTCAAGCGCTTTTGGGAGAAGCTCATCGAGCAATACCTCCTCGGCAATGTCACCGCGGCGATTTGGATTGGTTTCAACATCAACCAACTCCAGACGCTACAACGAGCGAAGGTCGACGCCCACCCGTTGCACTTCCCGATATGCATCCCAACCGGCCGGATGGAATTCTCCACGACCTCGAAGGACCATCAGGTACAGCTTTTCGGTGAACCAGAGAGGGAGCTAATTCCAGCGACCGATCCAGGACACCCCAACTTCATCGGCCTCCTGCCAGACCGCTCCAAGCCCTGGCAGGTTGACCTGTTCTATCGAGAGTTCTCGAAGTACGGGGCGGTGAAAATCTAACCAAAGAAAGAACAAGGAAATGGCAAAAGGACAAGGACAAATACCAGGAACAGAGTTACCGGAGATCCCAGAACTCGAAGAATCCGCCGAGGCTTACCGCATCATTCGGAATCAGCGGCAAGAGTTTAGCATTAAGGAGAAGGAGCAGCTCGACCATATGGAGGCAACGTTCGATCGGATTGTCATGAATGGAGACATAACGGTCCCACCCGATATGAAGGACGGAGAGACGCGGGTTCTCCACCGGTACCAGGACGGCGAGGGGAACATCCAGGACGTTAAGTACACGAAGCAAAAGTCGAAACTGAAGGTCAATAAGTCCCCGACGAGTGACGGAGAGGGCGAGTGATCTCGTTCTTCGTTCACGGGAAGGCGGTCCCTAAAGGCTCAGCGCGAGCGATGCAGGGACCGCCTCGCGGCCCGGCTTGTGGCAAGTGTGGCCTACGGAAGCGCGGGTACCCTTATGTCATCAACGCCAACGATAAGACGAAGTCGTGGGAGAAGTCTATCCGCGGCGCGGCGCGAGTCGCGATGATGAAGGCGGAGAAGATCAATGGCGCGGTGAAGGCCGAGCTTGTGTTTTTCATGGAGCGTCCCAAGGACCACCACGTCGCCAACGATCGAAGTCGTCCGCTCAAGAAGAAGCACCAGGATACAATTCTCCACACTAAAAAACCGGACGTTGACAAGTTGTCCCGCGCTGTCTTGGATGCACTCACAGATATTTGCTTTGGTGACGACTCCACGGTCTATCGGATGCCGGCGGTCAAATACTGGGGACCAAGGCCAGGGGCCTACCTCGTACTCACGAAGAAAGAAGTGACTGATGATGTTCGAGGACTTTACGAGGAAGACCTTCTGCGGTCGGGTTGTGGGGGCGAGTTGGTACAAGAATCTAGGTCGAGTGTTCATCAGCCTGAATTGTTCAAAGACGGGTGCGAAGAACCGAAAGCTGGCGGAAAGTGAAGCCCGCCGCCAATGCGAGTCTCATGGGCTTCCGTCGGACTGGAAGCTCTTAGGAGTTAGGAAGACCAGGCAGCACCCAAATCTCTGCCTGGTGATTGGAGAAGTGAAATGACGAAGAACTCAAAAGGAGAATGCAAGAAATGCGGAGAGCCGATTCTCTGGGTCCAGATGCCCAAGACGAATGATGGCAAGAAGCAAGAGTGGATCCCGGTTGACCCTCAGCCGATGAGGACAATCACCATCAAGCCACACCCAAGCGGAGATGGTCGCAACGTCGGCGAGTTCGTTGTTTGTCACCGTGCCCACTTCGCAACATGCAGCAAAAAGGAAGACCAATGATCCGATGCCCTCTCACCAACAAGGAGTGCGACAGCGAGGACTGCACCGTCCAAATGCTTGGCCCCCTCCCAATCTTTGATTGCCGCCTCTCAAGGCCAAAAGACATGAAGACGCCTGAGAAGGGTAAGGCGTAACGGTGATCGCCGAGACCATACTGAAGCTCCTCAAGGAGAGGCACGCTGTCGACCACGTCTATGTCGAAGAACTTCGCGGTGGCTCAGGATACGGCGGAGACAACGAGCGCCGCATGGACGCTTGGGCTATGCACCACCACCCATCGAAGGGGAACAAGCGAACGGCCTACGAGGTTAAAGTCTCGCGGTCCGACTTCCTCAGGGACATCAAGGACCCGCTGAAGCATCGTCCGGCGCTGAGGTTCTCCAACGAGTTCTTCTTCGTGGCTCCAGCAGGGATGATCAAGGCTGAGGAGTTGCCCCTCTATGCTGGGCTGATGGAGGTCAAGGAGACGAAGAGCCCAACGTGTCCGCTCAGGCTATGGCCAAGCATCAAGCCCCCATGGCGCGACACGATTCCACCGAACTGGCGCTTCGTTGTGAGCTTGGTGAGGTCGGTGCAGAAACAGGAAAGGACGAGACAGTGACGAAGATAGAGTTCGCAACAAATCTGGAGTTCGATACGGACATCATCACCGAGGTCATAGATGTGATCGCAAAGAGGGGGTCCGGGAAAACCTACACGGCGGCCAAACTTGCGGAGGGCATGTTAATTATCGGCGCCCAAATTGTGGTCATCGATCCGGTTGGGAATTGGTACGGGCTCCGTCTGGGCTCCAACGGCAAGCCGGACGGCGGGCTCGACATCAAGATTCTCGGAGGCCGGAACGGAGACATCCCACTGGAGCACACCGCCGGCCCGCTCATTGCCAAGACCATCGTCGACACCGGGATGTCCGTGATCCTCGACGTGAGCATGATGACCAAGATAAAGCAGCGGCGCTTTGTCACGCAGTTCTCCGCCTCACTCCTCGAGGAACGGAAGCGAGCGCCAGCGGCGATGCATATCTTCTGGGAGGAGGCGTACCGGTTCATGCCCCAGAAGCTCGCCAAGGGATCCAAGAACGAGATGCTCGAAGCGACCGAGGAGCTCGTGACGATGGGCCGGAACTTCGGGATCGGCGGGACAATCATCTGCCAACGCGCCGCCCAGGTCTCGAAGACCGTCCTCACCCAAGCCAGCATCCTTGTGGCAATGAACACGATCGGCGCGGACCGGAAGGTCATCCTCGATTGGATCGACCACAAGGGGATGGACAAGAACTCCAAGGAGACGGTGAAGCTCGCGACACTCGGCAAGGGGCACGCCTTTGTCTGGTGGCCGGAAGAGTTCGGCATCACGAAGGTCAAGGTCTCGAAGCGCAAGACCTACGACGCCAGTTCGACACCCAAGTTCGGAGACAAGAAGCGGCAGAACAAGCTCAAGCCCATCGACCTGGGAGCGCTCGAGGTCTCGATGGCTGAGACGATAGAGAAGGCCAAGAGCGAGGACCCCAAGCATCTGCGAAGGAAAATCGCCGAGCTGGAGAAGAAGATCCTCACCCTCGGCCAAGCGAAGGCTACCACCGTCGAGGTCCCGGTCCTCGGAGAAGCGACGGTCCTGGCCATGAATCATTGGCTCGCCGACCACTCCGACAAGATTGGTGACCTCGCTGAGAAGCTCCATGCGTGCCGAGGTGAGATCATCAAAGCTGGGGTCAAGTTCCAGGCGGACATGGACAAGGCGAGAAGAGGGTTCGCCGCCGAGGCCAAGAAGATTCCACAAGCGCCACCGGTCAAGAACTGGGGTGTCGTGGTCCACAAGTCGCCACGGAGACCCGAGAGCTCAGAGGCTCCGCAGATCAAAGCCGGCGCCCTCCGAATGCTCAAGGCCCTGGCCGCCATCTCCCCCGGAGGGATGACCAAGAGGCAAGTGGCCCAGGCCGCCAAGATGAAATCCAGCAGCGGAACCTTCTCGACTTACTGGGCAAGCCTCAACACCAACGACTTCATCGCCAAGGGCGGCGGAGGTAACGGGCCAAGGGACCGATGGTTCATCACGGAGGAAGGTTTGGAGTACCTCGGCGACGATGTTCCAGTCACACCGGAGGGCCCAGAGGAACTCTTAGAATTCTGGTGCGAGCGACTCAGGGGCAAGGAGCGAGAGATCCTCCGGTACCTCTTCACGCTCTCAACGGTGAACCTCTCGAAAGCGGAGATCGGCAGAGAGGTTGGGCTCAGCCACACCAGCGGAACCTTCTCGACATACATGAGCACGCTAACGTCCAACGGGCTTGTGGACAGGAATGATGGACTTTACCGAATCAGCGAGGAACTACGATGAAACTACTATTCTTCGGCAAGGACGGATGGCCAACCGAGAAGGAGACGAACACCCTACTCTACGCTTGCGCCGCCGAGACTTGCTATCTGTACGAAGTGAAGAAGGGGGCCGCGGTTCCCGAGTGTGCCTGCGGTGAGCCCGCGGTCCGGGCGGTCTACCAGCCAAACCCGAACGGCGGCGTCAACCTAATCGTACCGGTCCAACCCATGTCGGCACTGTCATGAGCGACAACTCACCCGAGTCGGTCCTCGCCACGTACCCAGAGCCATTACTCATGATCGACTGCGGAGACCTCAACCTAAACGACTCGGCAAATGAGGATTGCCCAAAGTCAAAGGACAGTCGTGGGCACTGTCGTTGCTGGTGGGATGGTCACGACCCATGTTGTTGGTGCGGGGACAACTCGGAACCATGCGACTGTGAGACCGAGATAGGAAAAGTGGGCCAGGCCCAACAGAAAGGCAACGCATCATGAGAGCAATCACCCTCTGGCAGCCCTGGGCACACCTAGTGTCCCACGGCCACAAGCTTATAGAGAACCGCACCTGGGAGTACCCCGAAGCGCTCCGCGGCAAGGACATCGCAATCCATGCCGGCAAGAAGTGGGACGCCGACCGCCTCGGTCTGGTGGAGAACATCCACGGCTCTTGCCCGACCAAGGAGGAATGCGTGTTCGGCGCCATCGTTGCCGTCGCTCGCCTTGGGATCATCGTGAAGGCCGCCGACGACATCGAGTCGATAGCACCAGGGCAGGATAAGTGGTTCTTCGGCAAGTACGGATGGGTCCTTGAGAACGTCCGGCTCTTGCCAAATCCTATCGAGACCCGTGGCTTCCAGAAGCTCTGGGACCTATCGACCGAACTGGAGGCCAAGGTCCTCGAGCAACTACCCGATGGCGTTCAATAGGGATGACGAGTGCGAGGTACCTGGATGCTTCAGGCAGAAGGACCCCCCGCATCTCTCGTGCTTGGTTTGCGCGAGACTGTTCGAGGTTTGGAAGCGGACGAACCCCGGTGGAAGTTTCCAGGACTGGAAGAACGGCCCCGGAAAGATTGAGCGAGACAGATGAAAACTTGCCCACTTGGGCGATGGCATAGGATGGAGATGGAGATGGCTAGCAACGAGATGAGTAAAATCGAGTGGACCCACTATACTTTTAATCCGTGGTGGGGATGCACCAAGGTGTCGGCGGGGTGCAAGAACTGCTACGCCGAGACCTTGGACGCACACTTCAGGGGCAATCATTGGGGAGACAATGCGCCCCGCCGGTTCTTTGGAGAGAATCATTGGAACCAGCCGCTAAAGTGTAACCGTAAGGCAGAGGCCGCTGGCGTTCGTTACCGAGTCTTCTGCGCCTCCATGGCCGACGTGTTTGAGGAGCACGCCGACAGCACAATGAACATGAGCATGGACACGGAGAGGCACAGGCTCTGGAATCTCATCGAGAAGACACCACACCTCGACTGGCTACTACTTACCAAGCGACCGGAGAACCATGAGATGGTTCCACTCGCCTGGCAGACTGGTTCGCGCCGACCGCCGAACGTTTGGTTGGGCACCACGGCCGAGAACCAGGAGCAAGCGGACATCCGCATCCCACACTTGCTCAAGGCTCAGTGGCCAGCGATAAGGTTTGTGAGCTACGAGCCAGCGCTTGGACCAATTCAGCTTCTCTCCAGTGGTTTCCTTGCCGGAAACAACTGCGTCAACTGGGTAATCGCTGGAGCGGAGTCCGGCGCCGGCGCCCGCCCAATGTCCGAGGATTGGGCCCGAGAAGTTAGAGACGAATGCATAGCGGCAGGAACCCCATTCTTCCTAAAGCAGGGGCTCGAAAACGGAAAGAAAATATCTCTACCCGAACTAGACGGGAAACAATGGGCGGAGTTTCCACGATGAAAACTTGCACGAAATGCAAAACTAAGAAGGCTCTCGACGAGTTCTGCCGTATGGCTAAGGCGAAAGACGGCAGGCACTGCTGGTGTAGAGAGTGCCGAAGTGAGTACATGCGCGAATGGCGCATTAACAATCCTGGATACTTTAGTGATCAAATAAAGAGGATGCGAGCGAAGTACCCAGAGAAGCAAAGGGCAAGAAGCAAAATCGATATCCTTGTTCGCAATGGAGTTGTTGACCCAGCTAGGACGAAGTGCTGCACAGACTGTGCAGATCCGGCAGTCCAGTACGACCATGCTCGCGGATATGAGCCACCAAACGATGAGTACGTTGAACCTGTCTGCATGAAGTGCCATGGACTTCGCTCTCAAAGAAGACGCGAGCACCCTGGACGGCCCGCAAGGAGAACACTATGAAGTTCAGGACCTGCCCAAAGTGTGGCAACCACGCCGACGAGGTTGGCCACAACCTCAGCTTCAACTCAGACGGCGGAGCTTGGTACACCTGCGGATATGCGATCTGCCGCGAGGTGACGCCGCTCAACGACATCACTCTCTCCAAGACTGAGGAGTCCTGCTACTCGCTCGCCGGCGTCATCGGAGAAGCGATCCCAGACGGGACAGGCTACATGCTGATGCTTTTCGACTTCGGAGACGACGGGAAGATCGCCTACATGTCCAACGCCAACCGCGAAGACATGGTCAAGATTCTCCGCCAGTACGCGGACTACCTAGAGAACAACGGGAAAGGATAGAGATGATTACCTGCGAGAAGTGTAAAAAGGAGATTAGGCCGATGGAGTGCCTGATGGTGTTTGGCTTGCGCAAGCAAGAGGTGACCAAGAAGATGGAGGGGAACATCCTCCACTACCACTGCGCCGGCTGCAACGACGGGAGGGTGAGCTTCCGATGCAAGAAGCCGATGGAGTTCCTGGCCGTCGTCTGCGAGATAGGGACCGGAGCCATCGAGGCATGAACGATAAGCTCAGGGAGAAGATGAAGCGAGTCGGCATCAAGTCCGTAAAGGAGGCATGTGAGTACACCGAGAACGAGTACATGAACATGCTCCGAGGGTTCAACTCACGAGACCTAAACGAGATCAAGACCATGGCCGCACTGTTTGGCTATCGCCTTCGGAGCCCGGTCAAGAACAACTCACCGATCGAGATGGGGCAGAGCTACTTCAACAAGCTGGGCGACTATAGCTGCACGCTGCCGTCCGGGACCTATGTCGGCAAGAGATGGAAGAGGCTGACCCCATACCGAATCGAGCCTTGGGAGGACAAGGTTTTCACCTGGACGATGGGTGAGTTCTACGACATCGGCAGTAAGGACAGAATCGGGATCAACTGGAGACCAATCGTACTCATGAACTCGGAGACCGTCTTTGGAGAGCTGCTCAAGAGACTCCCATTCCTTTGGCCTGAGGTTGCGCCATGAGCGAGTTCACCAACGACAACCTTCGGTGGATCATTCAGTCGGGTAGTCGGACGGAGGCAAGGCTCGCCAGCGAACTCCTCGAGGCCAGGCGGCCAGCGGAAGAGCCATACCCTCCAAAGCGGGTCGGCCCTCGTTGTGGCCATGCTCAAAAGCCAGCACCAGGCGGCCATCCCTGGGTCGCCCTCTTTCCGTGCCCATACCCGGACTGTCCCGAGGGTACGCTCGCTAAGCGCTACCACCACCGCGTCCCTAGAACGGGCCCAATAATGAGCGAGCGAGACCTCTACAACGGCAAGGGCGAGGAGTTGGTCTACGAGAGCCTCCAGTACCGATTCACGCACGATGATGCCAAAGGCAAAGGCTATGACTTCGACGGCTACGCCTGGGAGCTCGTGACATGAGCCGCCACTTCAAGCTCTACTACGACACGGGCGAGCGAGGCCGCCCCCGCGCATTCCTGGCTTCCTATGCCTCAGAGCAGGCAGCTCGGGACGCCGTGGAGTCTTGGTTCGGGCAACTCCCCAAGCAACGGTGCTGGGACATCGCTCTGGCCATGAACCACCAAGTCCTAGAAGTATGGACCCACCCGGAGCTTGATTCGTGAGCGCCGTCATCAGTCCTTGTGGCCTATACCGATACACTCTGGAGCGTGAGCTTGACAGCGTTGGAATCGACTGGCGGGTGCTTCTGTGGATCATGCTCAATCCGAGCAAGGCGGGTGCCGAACTGGACGATCCAACGATCCGTAAGTGCAACGGGTTCACGGCCAGACTGGGCTACGATCGTCACCGTGTGGGAAATTTGTACGCCTGGCGTGCAACGAAGCCAAGGGCACTGGCTGCGCATGAGGTGGCAGATCCAGTGGGCCCAGAGAATGACGCATATCTGGGCCACGCCATTGCCGCCGCATCCATGGTGATTGTGGCATGGGGAGCCCATATCCTACCAAAGAGGCTGGCTGTGTCCAAGGCCGCTCGTGTAGCCAGATTCATGGAGATCGTTGGGCCACACCAAAAGCTCTGGTGTCTTGGGACTAGCGCGGATGGATCACCGCGCCATCCGCTAATGCTGCCGTACTCGACGCCCTTGGAGCGATGGGAGTTGCCGTCATGAAACGCTCACCAATGAAACGAGGCACCGGGATGAAGCGCACCGGGATGAATCGCTCACGTCCTATGTCGTCGGGCACTCCGAAACACTCACCGAATCCTCAAACGAAGTCGAAAAAGCGGAAGCACAAGACCAAGTACGCGATGCGCGAGAGGGATTTCGACTACATGGAGTGGGTGAAGTGCCAACCGTGCGTCCTAGCCGACACCGAGGGCGCGGGGCCATGCACCGGGGTTGTGGAGGCCGACCACGCGGGCGACCGCGGCATGGGACAGAAGGCACCCGACAACACCTGCATCCCCCTTTGCTCCGGGCATCACCTGGACCGCCACGCTTGCACCGGGTTCTTCCGCGGCCGTCCCAAGCCCTGGAAGCGGGAATGGCGCCACGCGACAATTGCCAGGACCCAGGCGGAGCACGAGCGATGCGGAGGAGGAACTATCGATGCGGTGTTCTAGTCACAGTTGGAAATACTGGCTGAGCTCAGAAGGCGGGCTCATGATCCCCAAGGAGTTCGACCGCATCGACACCGATCGCAAGGACACCCACTGCGTAGACAGCCGGAAGTGCCTGGCGTGCGGTGAGGTGGAAACCTTCTCCCACATCGACCACGGAGGCCGGAAGGACCGGAGCACTTGGGTTGAGGTGTGGATCCCGCCCGCTACGCCGCGAACTCCGCCATGGGAGGACCATGTTCAGCGATAAACTGATGGTCTCCGACTTGGGCATCCTCTTCGCCCGGTTCCAGTGGTTCCGCCGCTGGATTGGCGGACGCTGGGAGCTTTGGTGGGTCGACCACCCCGTGTGTGCCGAGGTCTGGCACTGGCGAGACCTTGGTGACAACCTAGAAAATCCACCCACCTGTATCTGCCGAGGCGTTCCTCTCATCGAGGACTACCGAGAACCGAGAGCGAGGATTCAACAATGAAACAGTTCGCCGCATTCATGGGTATGATTGCCCACCTAATCGCCATCCACAACGAGGACCACAACCACGGCCGAACCTGCGGTCGCTGCGGTCGCCCTGTCCCCGGTGGCTGCCGCTACTACCACGCCGACGGAGCCTGCCTACGATGACAAAGCAAGAACTAGCAGAATCGTTGAAATCGTTGAAGGTTATCCCGTGCGTAACATGCGGAAAGGACACCCGAACAGTCAAGCAACTCATTGAATGCCGTAAGCATTTCGTCGAGGACCTTCGACTTGCCAAGAAGGAGATCGAACGCCTCCAGGCTATCGAGAAGACCATCAACACACCCCAGACCGAGGACTTCATCGAGGCTGTCAAGAACGAGGCCGCCCACCAGACGAAGCGCTGGGGAGGAGAGCACGACGACAGCAAGGCCCCAGAGGACTGGATGTGGCTCCTCGGCTGGCTCATATCGAAGGCAGTCCAGCAACCCGAGAAGCGCCTCCACCACATCGTCACCAGCGCCGCGGCCCTTGCTCAGTGGCACCGACAGGAGACCGAGCGCCGTGGATAGGGAGAAGCGCCCAGCGCCCTCGCCGAAGTCCTCGCCCTCTGCCCACCCGAAGCCCGGGTCGCCGCATGGCTCAAGGGCTCGCGCCGCAGCGTCTCCTACAGGCCTCGGGACGCTTGGGAGCCCCTAATTGTCGTGCGCGGCCGCCCTCGACGGATGGAGGAAACCGAGGAGTTGAGCAACGACCTCGTCTGGGGTGGCCGCCAGCACTCGCACCCGGACGCCCTTATCGGGATGAAGCCCGCCGCCTTCTGCGAATGGATGTTTCGCCAGCTCGGCGCGGAGGTTACCGACACTTTGGACGATATCTTCCCCGGATCTGGAGCAGTTGCCCGCGCCTGGAAACTCTTCGCGCCCGGCTTGCCACCTCAACTCTCCATGTTCCCGGAGCCGTCGCGTGGTGATGAGGGAGCGCCTTCCAGACTCACCGAGGCCCAGAACCGTCTCGCCGAGCAGCTACAGCCGTCTCGCGTCGACGAGCGACCCGTCCCGGCTGCAGTCGCGACCTATCGCCCTGAGGAGCCCGAGGTGGTATGCATCGCCCGCTGCGTCCCCGATGCCCTCTTCGATTGCATCCACTGCGGCAGGAACGTTGGATGATTGAAGACATGGACACCGGGACGATGGTCGCCCCTCACGTCCGGCGCGTGACAGTCCGCGGCCGAACCGTACACATCATCGATATGACTACGAGAACCGGGTCGAACACCGAGCACTACGACAACTTCGCGGACCCAGCCGCGGTCGAGACTCTCCGCCGGCTCCTGCGACGGATGAAGAACCTCAAGCCCCTACCGCGCCGCCGCATCCCTTGGACTAGTTCCCAAGTGTGGACCCATCCTCTAGTCCACCCAGACTTCCCCTACTGCCGGGGCGAACTGGCAGCCAACGCACGAACCCTACGCTGGCGGGTAAAAGCTAAGCCCGCGCGAGCAGAGCCCAAGCGGTGACGGACCAGCTTCCTTCCCTCGTCCCGTGTGATCAGTCGGTACAAACCGTGGGTCCGCGGGCGAGATTAGAGCCGTCGTGGCGGTACCGCGGAAAGAGCAAAGGCCCGGCAGTAACCGGACCTTCACAACTGCCAATCGATAAAGACCAGACAGCAACAGGACACCAGGATAGCACGGGCGCCAGCCGTCGTGCGAGTACTCCTAGAAGTTGGGTCCCAGCAGGTAGCCGATTCCTCGGCCCCAGATCTCACCTGGATTAAACCTGTTGGCTGAGAGTCGTAGACTACCACAAATGACCAAGATGTACATTTCCGAAAGTACCTATCGACTTGACGTAAGTTTCCCCCGCAGATATGTTCAGTTCACCACTTCATGGCAAAAGTAAAAGCTAAGAAAAAACGGGGGCCTGGGACGCGCAGGATTTCAGCGGAGTTTTATGAGGGATTAGTCGAGGCCTTCAGAGCTAACCCAGGAAATATCACGGCCGCTGCCAAAGCTGTCGGGACCAGTCGCCCAACCGCCAAGCGTGGATGGCTTCGAGGTTGGGAAAAGTTCGACTGGGCTCCACCAATTCAAGACGTTATCGCCAACGAGCAAGAGATTGCCAGAGCTCGTATCGAGGATGAGAAGGAGGCAGAGCAAGTCCGAGAGGAGCTAATCAACCCGGTGGGAGGTATCGCCGCGGTAGCTGAACAGCGCCGGGAAGCTCACCTGAAAGCTCAGTCCGACAGAGCCAAGGCAAGAGAGAACGCCATCCAGGCCAGGGTCGAACAGGGCAAGATGATAGCCGGCGTCCGCCAGCTTGTTATGCAATGCGAGGCCCTCATCGGTAAGCGATTCCAAGGAGCATCGGAACTTGCCGACCGAATCAACAAGGAGATGCGCAAGCTAGCCAAGGCCTCTGATAAGGAATTCAACCTGACTAAGGCAACTCAACTACTTAGGCTTCATAACGCGGACGTCCGAAGCGTGTCCCAGTCGGCCAAGAGAGCATTTGAACTGGAGCAGGTCCACCTGGGTGAACCTTCTCAGATCGTAGGGGTTCAGACGACCCACTTCGACGACGCCGACGAGGAGACACTTAAAAAGGAGATCCGCAAAGCACTAGAAGCTATGGATGATTACGGAGACGATAGTACAGTGGTAGAGGCTGGCGAGGCCGAAGTGGTCCGCCATTAGGAGATAGGGAGCAGGGATGATACGCAAAGCGATGACACAACAGGTGGTTAGCTATGAGCTTTCCGCCAAGGAGCACGAAGACGCCCTCCGGGACTTCATCAACGACAACCGGACCAAGGACGGGACCGAGGGGTTCATTCCGCCGCGCAACCACACCGGCATCCAGGATGTCGATTTCACCCTGAGCTCAGACGGCGGCGCCGTCGTCTCGGTGATATACGAGGGCAAGACCGAGGAGAAGAAGCCCAAGGCGAAGTTGACAGAGAAGGAGGGACAGGATGGCAAAGTTTAGAAAGAAGCCGGTGGTCATTGAGGCGATGCAACTCCCACCAGAGGGCGACGACGCATCTGACGAACTCGTCGGTTGGCTGCACAAACACGCCGGAAGCCGCGAACTAGAATCAGGCCACAACGGCGCGTTGCTCATCCACACCCTGGAGGGGACGATGGAGGCCAGCCCTAACGACTGGATTATCATCGGAGTCCAGGGCGAGATGTACCCATGCAAGCCCGACATCTTCGAGGCGACCTACGAACCGGAGGAGCTATGATCCAGCTAGTCCTCGACCCCAATCGCGCCCCCTTCGGAGTCATTGCCGGCAAGCGGATGACCCGCGTCTCCGCCCGGCCCGTCCAGGAAGTAATGCGGTCCCTCGAGGCGGTGGAGACCAAGGACTGGTTCCCGCTCGGCCAGGAGGTCGCCCAAGACGGAGAGGGCCCATTCTTGACCTTCGCCGTCGCGATCGACGACCTCCAGTGGTGGGTGGACCACCTGGGCAACAGATAAGCAAATGGCAAGTCCGCACAGGGGTAACGCCAGGTAGCGGGGGTGTTGCGGGTTCGATCCCCGTGCTTGCCGCCAAGCCGCCGAGGACATTGGGCTCTCGGGGCAGATAGGAGAGATAGTATGCGATGCGAATTAGACGACGACGGAAGCGGATGGTACTCCATCGAGAGTTGCGGGCCAAACAGACTCACAAGCGCGAGCGTTGAAGGAACAGCCGAGGAGATGCTGGCTATCGCCGAGGCTATCGAGATTGGGGGAAGCGTGAGCTTCCGGCGATGCGCCGCCCTGGAGACGAAGGACGGGTACGAGCTTTACAGCCCCCTGAATTCCATGGGAACCAACGGGCTCGTCTCAACAGAGGAGGCCCTTGAACTGGCTGCCGACATCCGCGAGAAGCTGAAAGACTGGAAACCCGAACCAGAGCAAGAGGAGCCCAGGATGACGGCCACCGACACCGCGTTCGCCTACCACGCGACGGTCAACCTGAAGGTCCATCTGAGCCACCAAGTGTGCCAAATGGAAGGGGGCGAGAGCTACAAGTCTATCGACTCCAAGATTGTCGCCCAAGCTGTCGCGACTGCAGTAGAAGCCTTGACTGGCCCCGCGGCTGGCGAGCTTCCCCACCTCCGCCTATATCTCCACGGCTGCATGGTGACGGCCGACATCGACGAACTTCATTGGATTGAGGAAGTGCCGGAACCTGTTAGGGCCAAG
Source organism: Hyphomicrobiales bacterium (assembly GCA_021775835.1). The sequence continues at coordinate 53,374 of JAJFHC010000315.1, forward strand.
CGCTGCCAGAGCCCCAATTGCCAGAACGACATCCTCCGAGGTACCGACCAATCCACCCCTTACTGCTCGATGGCTTGCGCCGACGGAGACCACCAATGACAACAATCAGGCTCTGCCCGCAATGCGGAAACGACCAATCCTTCAGCACTGAGAGACGACCCAACGGCAACACCGGGTGCCTGGCGTGCGGGTTCAGGAATCCGACGGCCAAGTTCCAGGTTGAGGTCATGCCGATGCCTTCGCCAACCAAGGAACCCAAGGCCTACATGCTGGCCTTGGCTGAGAAGCTCAAGGCCGAAGGCGGCAGGCAGATGACCCAGGGTGAGTGCAAGAACCTGGAGTTGGCCGAGTCTACCCTCCGAATGAAAAAGGGAAGCCCGGCAGACTTTATGGCCGTCATGCCCGACCCGGGCGACACTCCGCCAGGCGGGATAGAGTTCGAGGCCGCGCCTGGTGCGTTCGACAGCTTGACTCGCGTAGAGTTGGTCAAGAAGTGCGAGGGCCTCACCACTCAACTAGCCGAACTTCTAAACAGTTCCATCGACCAAGCGGAGGTAGTGAACTCCGAGATGAATGAGCTCAACGAGACGACAGCCTCCCACGCCACCCGTATCAAGGTTCTCGACGATAAACTCACGGCCATGGCGGACGGCGCCGACACCGCGTGGGGCATCATCGCCAACGCGAGCAATTGGATGTCCGGCACAGATAACTCCTCCGACTGGGTAAAAGCCGCCATACGCTGGCGGGACGAGTTCTATCATCCGATGCTCGATGCACTCCTTAAACCGAAGAGCGCCACTGAGCCACTGATGGCTAATAACGCCGGCCCCGACGTCACAACTCCGCCGGCGGATGGCGCATGGGTTCCCCGCTGGGTCGCTATCACCCTCTGGGGCCTCCTTGACGACATCGACACCGCCAGCGACATGTTCAAGGATAACTACAAGGGGCTGGCGAACTACGTCTACAAGAAACAGCGCCAGCGCTTCCAGGTCGGGACCTCCGATGGCTATGAGGTCCAGTTCAACGGCTACAGCGACCCGCCCCGGGAAGTTCGAGACTGCGGGACGCTCGAAGGTCTCAACCACCTCGCCGCGGCTGCTGCTGGCTACATCAAGAAGCTCAAGGTCGATCACCACTTCGCCGAGGTCTTCATGGACAGCTTGGCGGACTACCCGGAGATTGTGGCTCTCATCCAGCCGCCCTCGGTCCCCAACTGCCCGCCGTGCCCAACTGGCTGGGAGAAGCTCCGCGACTCCGCCAACGCTGGCGAAATCAGCGAGGAGGAGTTGTTCTCCATGGGATTCTCGCGCTGGAACGAAGCTGGCGACGAGGCCGAGGGGGAGGACCTCATTCGCGGCGGAGTTCTCTGGCTCATGCCCGTCAACTGGTACGACGAGCTTCCCAAGGACTTCGATTTCGTCACCATCCACGGGACATCGTGTCGAGTCGACGCGGGGGCATCCAAGGACTCGCGGATGGGATACCTGGCCTTTGGCCTCGTTCGGTTTCAGTTTTGAGCTTCATCCGCCTCAACAACATCAAGTTCAACCTGCCCGAGCCCGAACAGGTGACGCTTGAGTCCCTCACTCTGAAATACCAGGGGCTACCAACAACCCGCCAAGTAATCGCCACGTTTAGGGCCGATAAGGCCCTCCTCAGCGACGACGACCGCGAGGCCCTCGAGAAGCTCTTCGGGATAGAATGAGCGCCGGAAGCATTCTCTGCGCCTTGGCTCTTCACAAGTGGGGAAGCCATTGGTCGCTTGATGAGCACGGGAAGATAGCAGCCTCTGGTCGTAAGTGGCCAGAGGCCACGCATCGTCGGTGCGGTCGGTGTGGACAGACTCAACACAAGGTATCCGAGCGCCGGGTCGATATGGCTGGAGGTCCCTATCTCCACAGCAAGTGGATCACCGTCGACGTAGTTGTCGCCAGGGTTATCGAATGAAGCGCTGGCTCAAGAGTCGATGGTGCGCCATCACCGGGCACATCTGGATCGTAGTGAGTCGGCCCAGGTTCCCCAACTCTGGGCTGTATTGCCAACGCTGCGAACAGGTTCGACTGAAGGACCGCGAGGACCGGGGAGCCATCTGGATTGGAGACCACCGATCTACCAAGAAGTTCCGACGAACTATCCCGAGAGCGACAGCGATCCCCCGTAAGGAGTAGAGTGAACCCATGATCATCGACGCCAGGAACAGACCGGACGGGAAACGAGGCCGATCGCAGCGAGCGATGCGGACTGTCATCATCGACACCAAGACCGGGAAGAAGGTCGATCCCGCGCCGGTGGCAATAGACACGATGAGCCAGAAGCTCACTTTCAAGATCCCCAAGGACGAGCGGACCGACATGTTCAAGAAATACCGAGAGGAGCGGTTCGAGTCTGGAAAATACCTAATGCGAGACATAAAGACCGGGCTGGAGTGGCCAGCGACCGCGGTGGTCATCCCGTGCCTCCAGCGCGATGGGACTAAGCTCGTCGATTGCCCTTGCCTCGATTGCCTGAAAGACTGAGCCCATGCCCAAAGCCAAGATCATCGAAGTCACCCTTGAGAACGGAACCCATCACGGCTGGATGGCCTGGTGTCCTGGTTGTGATAGCCCCCACGTCTACGACGAGCGGTGGAGCTTCAACGGCGACCACGACGCTCCGACATTCAAGCCCTCATACCTGGCGACCGGAACCTACGGCGAGAACCACGAACAGCGCCGGTGCCACACCTATCTCACCGACGGGAAGCTCCAGTTCCTCGCCGACTGTTCCCACGAGCTGGCCGGAACTACCGTTGACCTTATCGAGAAGTTCGACGTAGAGTCCGAACCCATGAACTAGGAAGAGCTGGGCAGGGATACGTGGGGAGGCCCGGCTTTGGGGGTCCAGTCGAGAGGGGCAAGCTCGGCACCAACTTGGGAATAGGATATAGGAATGGAGAACGAGAAACTTCCACCGGTCGCACAAGTGACCATCATGGCCGGCATCCCCGGCTCAGGTAAGAGCCACACCGCCGGCGGGCTAATCCCATCAGGGGTGATTCTTTCGACCGACGACTTCTGGAAGATAGCGACCGGGCAGTACGACTTCGATCCGGCTCGCATCACCGAGGCGCACGGTTGGAACTTCCAGAGGTTCCTTGAGTGTGTGAGTCGGGAAAACCCTCCGCACATCATCGTCGACAACACCAACACGACCATCGCCGAGATCGCTCCGTACTACGCGGCGGCCCAGAGCTTCGGCGCTGATGTCAAAGTCCTCGCGGTTCTGTGCCCATGGCAAGTCGCGGCCGAGCGCCAGCAACACGGGCTACCACCCGCGAAGGTCTACCAGATGAGCCTACGACTTGAGGAGACTCTGCGGAGATTCCCGGCCTGGTGGCGCCTCGATGTGGTGGACAACTCTTGACCAACATCGTCGAGTGCCGGTGCAGCATCTGTAACAAGGGGATGGATAAAGCGCCAGACATGTCCGAGTGCTGTGGCCTGTTCTTCTGCTGTACCGACGAGACCCAGGTCAAGAAGGACTGCCTTGGCATCCATCAGGACTCGGACCACTCGACTACATGCAAGGAGTGCGGAACCTCGGTGCCTAGCAACTGCAACTGGTGTCCTGGCTGTCGGAACTACAACGGGGAAAAGAAGACCGAGCTCAAGGCCGTCGACATCAAGCCCTACGAGTCAACGGTCAACCAGTTGACGGTCGATCTCCTTGAGGAGATGCTGGCCGACGCGAAGAGCGGGAAGATTCAGGAGGCGGTCGTTGTCGGCTTCCTTGAAGGCGGAGACACCGCTAGCGCCTACACTCCAACCGTGAACTTCATCAGGCGCCTCGGTGCCATCGAACTCGTCAAGCTCCGCTGGATGCACAACGACATCCTTCACGACGGACAAGACGGAACCTAAACCCCAACCAGGAGAGACCGATGCCAGAATACCCAGTAAGCGACCGAGTAGCCGAGCAGATTGAGAAGTGCTTCACCTACCACTCACCCAAGGCCGACCAGCCAACTCGCTACAATCTCATCCGCGACACAGCGAAGGGGTTAGCCGTCACGATCGCGGAGAACACCCCGCCGAGTCGAGAGCAGTCGCTTGCACTCACCAAGCTCGAAGAAGCGGTGATGCATGCGAACGCAGCCATCGCACGGAACGAGTAGACCAGCAAAGCCAACCAGGAGGAACCAGTGAAGCTATTTGAACTACACAGAGACGAAGACGAGAGCGGAATCAGCGGGACCGGAGTTGTTGCCCAAGGTGTCATCTTCGACAACGGACGGTGCTCGCTCTCCTGGTTGACGGAGCACACCTCGCACACCTCTGCGGCTTTCTATACGAGCATCGAAGAGGTTATCGCCATCCATGGTCACGACGGAAAGACGCGAGTCATGCAGGTTGTGGACTGTAGTTCCGAGGCCATCAACGGCATCATCGGCAACTGCTACCAGGACAATTGCGAGAACGTGCATGTTGGACTGAAGAGCCAGGAGGAAGAAGTTGTCGTTAGCAGGAAGGACGGAACCACCAACAGCCTGGCTGGATATCTCTGGGACGAACGGCAGAAGTTCTACAACCTATTCACCCCAATCAACTTGGCTACCGGGTCAAAGTTCACAGGTGGAATCTAATGAGCGCCGGCGTCAACAAGGTGATCCTCGTGGGGAACCTTGGCAGCGACCCAGAGTCCCGAATGGCTGGCGATACACCGGTGTGCAACTTCTCCCTCGCCACCAACGAAAGCTGGAAAGGCAAAGATGGCCAGAAGCAAGACCGGACCGAGTGGCACCGCATCATAGTCTGGGGAAAGGTTGGGGAGAACTGCCAGAAGTTCCTGAGCAAAGGTCGACCGGTCTACATCGAGGGCAAGCTCCAGACCCGAAGCTGGGAAGACAAGGAGGGTGTCAAGCGCTACACCACTGAGGTTGTCGCTCGCGATGTGAAGTTCCTTGGTTCTGCATCAGGCAACGACAGGGACGACCGACCTCCAGAGCCACCACCAATGAGCGACAGTGATGCGGACATCCCGTTCTAGGCAGTCAATGAACGTCTGCCTCTTCGCTACACTCATCGCCGTCATGGTCAACCACCGGAGCGGCAGCTTAGGGAAGGCATTCCTCGCTGGGTTCTTGGTTGTCTGTATGCATATCATCTGGGTATTCCTCATGGCCGAGCGAGAGACCCAGATGGCACTTGAAGCCGAAGAGCGCGAAGAGGCCGAGAAAAAAGATCAGACCTGAGCATCGGGCTCATTCTCCTCGAGCAAGGGCACCCCAAGAAACTCGCACCTCCGAGAGAAGCGTCGTGCGGCGCCGGTTCGCGACCTAGAGATTTCTTTGAGCTCAAAGCTCACCGCCGAACAATAGGACGCCGAGGTCGACCCGCCCGATCTCCCTGTTTGAGCGAAAACCGAAATGGCCGATTGGTAAAATGGGTCATGAAGCAAAGAAGACCCACGATCGCAGTCAAGAGCGGAGAGACCTACAAGGTCCCCCGAGCTGGCAAGCCCGCCGCCTTTGTGAAGCTCGTCCGCGTCCGCAAGGGCGACCAGCCCAAGGTGACATACGAGCGGGTCACGCGATCCGGTGGTAAGCGGCCGGGTGAGAGCGTCAACGTCCGGTGGCTCACCTTCCGGGATGGGGCATGGCGCCTCCCCGAGAACTGGCTGCCAGCGTGATAGGGTCTTGGCCATGAGCGCGATCTGCCTCAAGTGCCGTGAAGAGTTCAGCGAAGAGGACCACAAGTGCCTGGAGATCTTGACGCTGGACGAACTCCACACCCACCTCACGGAAGAGATTCGGGCGAAGCTGGGGCGGCTGGAGAAGAAGGACGACGATCAGGAGTGAGCTTTTGTGCTATTCACAGGTTGTGGAGAAACTGAGGACCCAATGAGAAAGCTCAAGCTAGGATTCATCTTTACATTCTTCGTTACCGTCTTGGCCACGATGGGGTTTCTTGCAGTCAAGAACTGCATATCATTGCCGGAAGCCACCAAGACCATCGGCATCCATATCGAGGACGATGGCATCATCCACAAGCGCTCAGTCTATGACGCTATGGAAATCATGAACCGATTCGTTGGTTGTGAGTTCCTCATCCCTGGCGGTAACGATATCCGCATCATGAGCACGGACGGAGAGCCATGCGGGTTGACCTTCCATAAGAACATCGAGGATGGGCACTCTGCCGGAACCTACCAGTGTAACCCTGATAGCCCCAAGTATCGCGGCTTCCCTTGGGAGGTACACGTCGAGAAGCCAGGCGATATCCATCTCCAGGTATGCATCGCAGCCCACGAGATCTGCCACGCCCTCGGATGCAAGGACAAGCCGAAGGGCCGTCGCGGCATTATGAACCCGTTCCACTGCCCGGATACGCAAATCATCCTATCGAACGACGAGGTCGACTTCCTACACGCGAAGATGTGTGAATGATCTGCGGTGGCTACTAAGGGGCCAGTGCTTCTGCCTACCTTGTAGGACCAGAGGAGTGGACAGAAAACCACCCGAAAGCTAGAGGCCATGGCGGCGCGACTGGTGAGTGTGAGAGACTTTAGTTGGCTTTGGAGATAGGAACAGGATGGCAATCTACGAATACCAGGCGAGATGTATTGGAATCACCAGCGCCGGAGACCTAGAGCTTGAGTTAGATCTGGGCTTCAATATCCAGACGACCCAAATCGTCAAGCTGGACATCAACATCCAGCATCCTCGGGATGCGCATGGGCGTCTCCACGGTCTCCTGATAAAAGATGTCAACGAGCACTGGGGAGAATTCCCCCTCCTGGTTCATACGGTGAGGAAGGACGAGAAAGGGCGCTACCTAGCCAGCGTTCTCACCTTCGTTGACTTCTCGAACATCAACCCAAACAACCCGCAGCGCTGGGTCTCTGTGAACAGCATCCTTCTCGAAGAGGGAATAGCGATCCCCTCCGAGTAGATGGTCATAGAGGCGTCATACGACGAGCTCACCGACCTCCGAATTCTAGCCGAGCGCTCTCGGGCCAAGAGGATAGAGATGGCTCGCAAGGGACACCTGAAGTCCTTCTGCGAGTTGGTGATGATCAACGAGGAGACCGGTCTCCCCATCGAGATGGCTCCGTTCCATATGGAGTGGCACCAGCTCGCCGACCAGTACGATCGGCTCCTCATCTGGTCCGCCATTGAGCATGGCAAGACCCAGCAGATGGCGGTCGCCCGAACGCTCTGGGATCTCGGTCGCAACCCCAACCTTCGGAACGTCATCTGCTCGAGCACGAAGGGGCAAGCGAAGAAGATCGCCCGCGCCATCAAGGGATACATCGAAGGGTCCGAGCCTCTTCGCGCCATCTTCCCCGATCTCCTTCCAGGGCAACCCTGGGGCGAGAACGACTTCACGGTCCAGCGGACTAGCTTCGCGAAAGATCCCAGCGTCCAATGCACCGGCCTCCACGGCAACATCCTCGGAGCTCGTATCGACCGGCTCGTCCTCGACGACATCCTAAGCTACGAGAACACTAGGACCTCGCACGCTCGCAAGGACGTTAAGAACTGGGTCAAGTCGACGCTGCTCGGTCGTCTCACTAAGAACGCCCAGGTCCGCAACATCGGCAACGCTTGGCACCCGGAGGACTTGCTCCACGAGTTCGCCAAGATGAAGTCCTGGAACGCCTTTAGCTACTCGGCCCGCAAGCCGGACGGAACTCCTCGGTGGCCTGAGGCATGGGATGAAGCTCGACTTACCGCCAAGCTAGAGGAACTCGGCCCAGTTGAATTCGCACGCCAGCTTCTATGCCAAGCCCGAGACGATTCATCCTCGACATTCAAGCGGATGTGGATTGAGCGTTGCCTAGAACTTGGCGATGGCCAGTCAATGGCACAAGCCCTGTCCGTAATCCCGCGTGGCTACCAAGTTTACACTGGTGTCGACTTGGCGGTCTCGAAGAAGGACGCATCGGACGAGACCTGCCTGTTCACTATCGCTATCGACCCATTCGGACAGCGACACGTACTGGAGATCGACACAGACAAGATCAGCGGCCCAGAAATCATACAGAAGATCAAGAGTGTACACCGGCGCTTCGGATCCATCGTCATCGTTGAGAATAACGCTGCCCAGGACTACATCCTACAGTTCACCCGCGGAAACTCAGCGGTCCCAATCAAAGCCTTCACGACCGGGCGAAACAAGGCAGACCCTTCCCACGGCGTCCAATCGCTCGCCACCGAGATGTACAACGGCAAGTGGACTATCCCAAGCGCCGAGAATTGCCAGGTCCTCCACCCTGAGGTAGCGGCCTGGGTTGACGAGATGCTCTATTACGACCCAGCAGGTCACACAGGCGATCGGCTCATGGCATCCTGGTTCGCTCGAGAGGGTTCAAGGATGTCGCCAGCATCCAAGATCCAGGTCCGAAAGAAGCCAGACCTGATGCGCCGATAAGGGTGAAGTTCGCCCTCTCGCTTCCATCGTGATAGAAGTTGGTAGTGACCCATACGCCATCAACTTCAGAACATGAATATTGGGAGCCTCTCGCTGTCGTTCTCATTGAAGTTCTAAAGGAGAAGGGCGGGTCGATGTCGCTTAGGGCTATAAAAACCGCCATGCGATTCAAAGGCCACAAGGTACATATCACTGTCAACCTTCTCTCCTACCTTGACCTCGCCAAGCGGGCGTCCTACGACCAGGAGGGGAAGGTTTGGTATCTAACCGAGAAGGGCAAGGAATGAAGACGGACTGGAACATTTGGCGGGCCTACCGCGGAAACACAGGAAAAACCCTGATGTTTGGCGTGGCACCAGTCGGAAAATCAGGAGCCTCGGCGTTCAAAGGAAACCTTGCTGGAATGGCTTTCGAGAGGCGAGCAACGGTCCATAGTTGCACAAAGGAACAGGCAGAGGACGTGATGAACACGCTCAACTCGACGAAGGTCGGAGTGCCAAGCTAGGATAGATAGATGGGTAAAGTCGTATTGATAGATGGGATGGACGGTTCGGGGAAGTCGACGCTAATAGGGGAGCTTCTCGTTGAACTCTCGGAGGAGAGGGGGAAGAGCATCACGCACCAAACATTCCCAAGCCACCACAGGGCAGTCGGGGCCATGATCCGGGATTGCTTCATTGGCAGGGAGAATATCGACGAGCGTGCAATGCTTCCCCTTTTCATCGCCGACGGGCTAGACCTCGACCCTGAACTCGTTGAGAAGCGGGACAAGTCGGACTTCTTGGTGCTAGATCGCCATCCGATGGTGACGACCTGGGCCTACCAGGCGCCGCAGCACAGCATCGCCACCCTGGCTGCCATGACCAACCCGGAGAACTTTGAGGTGGTTCCAGATGTGGTTTTCATCCTCGACGTGCCAGCCGAAGTTGCCATGGAGCGCCGCGAGAAGAGGAAGGCCCAGACGAACGAACTCTTCGAGAAGGGGCTAGAACACACCGAGATACTTCGGTCCAGGTACCTCGCCTTTGCTGCGATGTACGAGGATAATAGACCGATTGCCGTTCTTGATGGCACACTGTCCACTGAGGAGCTCGTGGCGATCGTCGTTGGAATTATAGACGAGCCCTTGTAACCGCTGATAAAGAGGACGGAGATAGAAATGGACGGCATCAAGATATTCTCAGCAACCAAGGCACGTGACCGAGCAAAGCTCGGAGATGAGGCTACCACCTGGCTCAATGAGCAGAAGAAGCTGTCCCCGTGCTTCACGGTTGTCGACAAGATAGTGACCCAGTCCTCAGACAACGAGTTCCACTGCTTATCTATTACGCTCTTTTACAAGAAGGTGGATGACACCTCGACACGACGAGGTCCGCGCCGTTGAGCCTGGGGAACCCCAGCGACCTGTGCGGATTCATCGGGGACGCCTGTCTATATCGGGTTTCGATTCCGATCGACGCTTACCATCGGCTGGTGACGCTCAGCATAGAGGGTGTCGAAGGGCTACCCGATTGGATAGACTTCGGCTTCGATTCAGCGGTGGGGCGTCGGAAGATTGCGACCACCGACCCGAGCTACTTCGACAACCAAAAGGAGACACGCAATGCGAACACTGGAAGAGATCAAGCGGGATTTACACAGCTATAGAGACCTCGCCAAGCGACAGAAAGGGGCGACTCTCTATGCCGAGAAGTACATCGAGGACGTTGGCGCCATGATGGACATGATCGAAGGTGAGGTGATTCCAGTCTCGGAAATTCCCGTCACCCAAGAGACCCGACCATCCGAACAAAAAAGGCGAAGCAAGAAAGATAAAACCCCGAAGCCAGAGTAGCTTCGGGGACTTCGCTACCAACACCAGGGAGAGACCTACTAGTCTATCCATTCTTTCACTCACGGGCATAATGAAATGACAACCTCCCAACCAAACGCCGGGCGCAACATGTCGATGGCACTTGCCAGCAAGTTCGTAAGCGAGAACAACCGGATCGGACGCCTAGGACTCTCGCCTCGCCAGCAAGAGATGAACTGGCTCTGGTCGTACTACATGTGCGTCCAGTATTCAGATCGTTCGATCTCCTGGGATGGCAGCGACCACCTTGAGCACTTGGAGAAGGTCGCCATCTCCTCTGGTCGCGGGATGGACCCAGGATTCTACGATGCGAACAACCAGTCGGCACCACTCAAGTTCAGGCGACCGACCGCCCCATATCACCTCTGCAAGGTCATCGTTGACCGCTTCACGTCTCTACTTTTCTCTGAGAAGCGGCACCCGAAGCTATCTATTGAAGGAGACCCGATCTCCGAGGACTTCGTGGAAGCTGTCGCGGAAGCCGGCCGGCTCTGGCCTACAATGATGATGGCCAGAACCTTTGGTGGAGCAACCGGCTCTGTCGCCGTTGGTTTCCAGTTCATTGACGGACGACCATTCTTTGAGGTCCACGATCCACGCTGGGTCTTCCCTCACTTCGCCGATCGAGCAACGCTCGAGCTAAAGGCTCTTGAGAAGCGATACGTGTTCTTCCAGGAGGTTTACGTTGATGAGGAAGAGGGATGGGCGGAGGTGCCCTTTTGGTATCGCCGTGTCATCGACACCGAGAAGGACATCATCTTCAAGGCTGAGCCAGTTGGAGATGGCGAGGAGCCTAACTGGGTACCTGAGAAAGAGGTCGAGCACAACTTCGGATTCTGTCCAGCCGTATGGATTCAGAACCTACCAGTTGTCGGCGACGTGGACGGGCTACCCGACTGCCACGGAACCTTCGATATGATGGAGCAGATCGACGCTCTCCACGCCCAGGCCCAGCGCGGAGTCATTGCCAACTGCGACCCAACCCTAGTCATCTCATCAGAGGGTGAGATGGACAGCGTATCAACCGGATCAGACAACGCAATCCACATCCCAGGCGGAACGGTTGCCTACCTAGAACTCCAGGGAGCTGGTGCCAAGGCAGCCCGAGAACTAGCCCAGGACTATCGAAAGATGATCCTTGAGGTCACTCAGTGCTTCTTGGAGGGAGACCAGGCAGCCGGCGGCCCCATGACAGCCACTGAGGTCGAGCGCCGATACTCCTCAATGCTGGCCAAGGGAGATGTGCTCCGGGAGCAATATGGCGAGCGAGGAGTCAAGCCGCTCATGCGAAAGGTTCTGGCAGCCATCAAGAAGATGACGGAGCCGAGCATTGTCGATGGCACGATTCGACGCTACTCCATCAACCTACCGTCTAAGGTCGACCCAAATACCAAGAAGCGAACTGTTCGCAAACTAGGAATTGGACCATTCCAGATCAGTCTCGACTGGCCTCGCTATTTCGAGCCAAGCGCCCAGGACATCACCAACGCAGTCACCGCGGCGTCCACTGCGAAGACCTCAGGTCTTGTCGACGAGGAGCACGCCACAAAGTTCATCTCCGAATACTTCCGAGTCGAGGACATCCCAGCGATGCTAGAGGCGCTCAAGAAGAAGCAGGCGGAGATCGACCAAGCGATGATGAGCAGCTACGGAGGCGGAGGACTTGGCCAGTAGCAAAATGACCGCAGAGGTAGGGTGCAAGGAGTTAACGGTAGAGGTCACGGTCAAGAGACCTACCGGACATGCAAGATGGCGATGGTTTATCGCATTCCACATCCTGAAGCTGGCCGGCCGAATCTACCCATTCCACTTCCAACTCTATCGAACTGAGGAGCTCAAAGATCGTGTCAACCTTCCTCCTGGTTAGCCTACTAGCCCTGTCGCCGCCGATATTCATCATCCTCCACACGCTCGTCGGTTTGGCACTCATGCCAATCTACGGAGTGGATAAGTGGAGGTGGCGAGCTGGTGCCATCGAGGTCATGGCAGGAAGGAAGAAGGACGGGACCACACGTATATGGTTCCAGCCCGGAGCTCAGACGTGGGGCATCATCGTATTCTGCGCTAACGGACGAAACTTCGAGAACGAGCCGCTCCAAGTCCATGAGCGAGTCCATGTCCTTCAGTCGATCCTGTTCGGGGTCCTTTTTCCAATCACCTATCTACTGTCGTTTGCGTTCTTCTTTGTGATTGTGAAGCTGAGACTCGACTGGTGGGAGCGCCATGTTAACGGGGGGGGAGTGCCGGACGATGATATCTGGCATGCTTACAGGATGATCTTATGGGAGCGATGGGCCTACTCCAAGCAACGGCGCTTCGAGGATGGCGAATTAGTCGGAGCTTGGGGCTCATTCGACTAGACTCCCCTCGTGGGGTTCCTCGTCGACTATTGCCAGAAGCGGATGTGCTACATCGGCACGTCCAATCTTCACCCGCTGTTCGAGTGCACCGCAGATACTCCAGAGGAAGCGATGATGAAGATCATGGCCCTCGTTGCTGGCATCGATGAAGACAACGAGTCGACGGATGTTGACCCGATGATGGAGTTCGAGGACACTAGGGAGATGACAAACACTTCATGGCCACCGTTTAGAAAGTTGCTCCCTTGAGGGTCACGCTATGATCATAGCCATAGACTTCGACAACACAGTGGTGGAGCAAGATGGTAGCTACGACGACCTGGAAACTCTGCTAATCCTCAAGCCGATGGCTCGTCCAGCTCTCATGGCCCTGAAGCAAGCCGGACATATCCTGCTGCTCTACTCAGCTAGAGCAAACCAGGCCCTGGTGGGCGACTATGCCAACGTCGATCCGCTACATCGGGCGGGAGTCGTAAATCGAAACCAGAGAGCTCAAAGCAAGAGACTCAATCAGGCCAGGTATAAACAGATGGTCGACTTCGTGAGTAAGACGCTCCCTGGAATCTTCGACGCCATCGACGACGGTCTCCAGGGCAAACCCAATGCGGACTTGTTCATCGACGATAAAGCAATTACCTTCGGACCACTCGGAATGCACTGGGGGCAAATCGCCGCCAGATATGGAGACGTAGGATGAAACTCATAAAACCAGGGGACGAAAACAAGCCTAAGACCATCATCCACCGGTCTAAGCTATTCAAGGGCAAGAAGACCGCCCAGGAGATTCACCGCGAGTACGGGATGCGCGGACGGTGCGATATCTGTGACGGACCACCCGTGATCATGGTCAGAATGATGGCCACCATCAACGAAATCAAGCGCCAGTCCCCGGAGTACTGGGCGACCATCTGCGCTTCGGCAGCCCAGAACGGAGCCGTCGACAGTTACGGAAACATCCGAGTCCCATACATCGCCACGACCTACGGGAAGATGGTCAGGTTCTCACAAGTCTACGCCTGCATGCACCACCAGAAGGAGTTAGAGATCACGGCGGCAAAGGCCCCAAGCTGGGTGCTAGTTGAAATAGACCGAGGACCACAGGGCGGCGGGCCGCTGGTTCAGGTGGCGGGCTGATTGGGCAAGCTGCTTGTAGACCTCCACAACCTCCGCAACGACGCTCGCTACGACGCGATGCCAAAGTCTGAGCGAAGGGCGATGGAGAACACTCTCAGAGAGGCGGAAGAGAATGGCGCTGATATTCGTCGGAACGGTTTTGGTGGGCTCCCTTCTAGTTTGGCTCTCGGAGTGTATCGTCGCGATAATTGGCGATGTAAAGGGTGTGGCGCTAGCGACGATCTTGGCCTCCACCACAAAGGAGGAGTGAAGTCTTCGCGTCATGCTTGGAGGCGGAAGGCCAACAACTTGACGAATCTAGTAGTTCTCTGCCAAAAGTGTCATGGGACGGTCCACACCAACGACCGCGAAGCTACAGCAGAGGAGTAGGTGCCAACCACTTTCGACAAGATCAGCCGCGAGCAAGCAAAGAGACTCAACCGGCTGATCGAGCGTGGTGGAGTCGATCGGCTGAAGAAGCTCTACGAACAGGCACAGGCCGAGCTTGAAACCAAGCTCTCGCGGAGCCTTGGACGTGGAGCCGGTGCATTCACCCAGGCTCAGATGCAGATGTTCAAGACGATTCTGCGGCAAGGCCAGATCCATATAGCCTCCAGCATGGGGGATGCCCTGGCCGCGGCGACGTATGAGACCAAAGCCGACGCCCTCCGAGCAGCTATTAGGGATTTTAACCGCTTGGAGAAGAAGTTCGGCGCTGGCGTCTCTTTGCCAGTGGAGGAGGCGTCAAGGTTTGCTGGCGTTCTGGGGAAGAATACCTCCCTGATCAAGAAGCACAGTAAGAGCCTGATGGGCAAGGTCGGAGCTCGGACCATCCGCAAGCTGGAGCAGGAACTTGCGCTGTCCCTCGCAACCGGAGAGACTGTTGGGGACGCAATCGATCGCGTCCAGAAAGTGACCGGAAACGAGTGGTGGCAATCGGAACGAATAGTTCGCACGGAGCAAGCATGGGCGTTCAACGCGACCCACGCCGATGCCATTGCGGACTCCGTGGACGAGTTGCCAGACATGATGATGCGATGGGTCGAACTGGTGAGCGATTCAACCGGGAAGGCTCTAGATGACAGAGTCGAACCCGATTCTCTCGCCATGCATGGGCAACTCGCACCTCCTGGCGGCAAATTCACAATGCCTTCAGGAAAAACAGGCGTCCCAGTCGCGATGTGGGGTAAGAGTTGGTCTCACCCCCCCAATAGACCTAATGACCGTGCAACCCTACAACCCTGGCGTCCACACTGGGGGGTACCCGGATGGGTCCTCAAAGGTGGCCGCCGCAGATCTCTTGCTCAGAGAAAACGGAAGCGTTAGGCTCCGTTCACACTAAGGAGAAATTCCCAATGATTGATCCCAAAAAACTAGGCGCTCTCGTAGAAGAGCACTCGAAGAACCCCCTCGGCGACTTGCCCATGGCAGAGGCCGAAGACGAGACCTCCGACGAAGAAGGCGGGGACATCCTCGCTCGAGGTGAGGAGCTACTCACTTCGATGGGAGAGTTCGGAGAGGAACTCAAAGAGTCCGCCGACATCATCGTCGAGAACGCTATGGATATCGGAGAGGACCTCGCCAGCGAGGAACCAGCCGAAGAGACTGAGGATGCCGCGGCCGACTTCGCCGACGGAATGCCCGGATTCATGCAGGAAGGATTCTCCGAGCAAATTGCCGGCAAGGAGCGTCCAGAGCTCGACGCCATCGGCGCCGCCCTTGACCACGCTGTCGAAAGTGACACCCCTCCAGGCGAGCACTCTGATGAGATGGTCGCCAAGGTAGGCGGTTTCCTTGACATGGTTGGCAAGTGCTGCAACGAGGAGAGCGACGACGACGAGGTGGACGACGAGGTGGACGACGACCCTGACCCCGAAGCCGAGCCAGCCGCCGACGAGCTTGAAGGCGAGTACTAGTCGTTTCCTTGACGGGCGCATCCAAGAGCGCCTACCCTTAGTCCATGGCGAAATCCAAGCACAACGCGGTCCTGCCCCTTCCTGGGAACTCAAGTGGTACTCAGAATTTCAACAAGGAACAGGAATGGCAATCGCCAGATGACTCCGACAACGGGAACATCGGCTTCGACGAGAGCTACGGCGGAAGTCCCGCTAAAGCTCCCGACGGGGGCGGACCCTTCAAGAATATGAAAGGCGGCCGATAATGGCAGCACCAAAATCACCAGGAGCTACCCGTAGCCCTCGAAATCGTGCCCTTGAGATAGGAACAGACAAGAGCAAGTTCCCAGACGACGTGCCGTACGACCACGCCGGAGGAGCACCTACCGAGCACTCTGGCGGAACCTACGCTGACCCAACCGACGGCGGCGAGAAACCCAAGGCCGGCAACGGGCCAAACCCGAGTCCCTTTAGCAACCTCCGCTAGCACCACTTTCAACCACCAACGAGTTCACAGGAGACATGCCTATGCCAGACGAAATGATGCCACAAGGAACACCCGACACAGGAACCACGCCGATGCCAGCGGGGGCCGACAAGGGCACCTACAAGTGTCCGGTTGAAGGCCTATCTGAGGACGCCCGCCTGCCGAACACCAAGCCGGCCGCCCCGGACCCGAGCCCATTCGGCTCCCTTCGGTAACGCGACCATCAATCATCCCTTACACTTGAATATCCGCACCGCCCCTTCTGATGAACGGGCGGTGTTCTCGTAATCATGTCCGACAAGTTCACACTCCAGGCAAGCGCCAGGTCCGCTCCGAACAACACACTGCCTTTGGGTTCAGGGTGTCCGACGATTGACTTCCCATTCCTTGAGGAATTGACGCTCGCCACCAAGAACTACGATGAGCCGGACCTCCTTGTGGACACACCGGTCCCAGTACAATTCGGAGCGGTTACGAATGCGTCCGTGGTCATCATATCGACCGTGAACGGGGCGAGAATCACTGCACTCATAACGAGTGCGGATGGTGTCGCCCAGGCAATCCCAGTCGACGACACGCTAATTCTGATCTGTCGCTCGGCGCCGGTGACGGCAATTGATTTGACCAGGCTGCCGGCAACGGCTACTAAGGTCAAAGTCTTCTTGGGAGAGAAGACTACCTAGTCAGGCTTCATGGCGAATACCAACCAAACCCCTGAAGGAGAAACCCGATGACAACTACAGTCAACAAGACCCTGGCCGGCATACTCGATGAAGCCGACCCAAACAAGATATCCGATGCTCTCCGGAAGGTGAAGCTCGGACAACTTCTCACCCCAGTGAAGCAAACAATCAGCCAAGGGGCGGCCGTGACCGTGCCGTTGGACCCGCCAGCACTTTCTGTGCATATGGTTCGCGTTACCGCAGGAACAGCGCTTTCCGGGGTCTACCAAGTCGCTGATACCGACGCTACCGAAGTTGACTCTGCAACTCTCGGACTAGCAACGCTTTCCGACGATGGCGCGACTCTCACTTTCGCTGCAGCGGTCACAGATTTGATCGTCCAGTACATCCCTCGGTCAGATGCAGATATGACCGGAGATTTTCAGCAAACCGGTAACGGCTAAGAATTATCTTAGCTAGAGCCACTCACCATACCTGGAGGAGTCGCCAACTCGGATAGATAGCTTGACGGCTAGCCCCGTCACCAACGCGACGACGGCGGTTAACAGTCGGTCAAGACCGAGCGGGCACCCGAAGCAAAAGAGGACGCGATGCCACCAGATAAACTCGAAACCCAAGAAGCAGGAACCCCAGCACCACAACAACCAGCCGATCCACTTGTAACAGCCACACCAGAAGTAGTCGTTGCGGTTCCACCTATAGGGGCGACCGAACCCCAGGAAACCGATACCACTACCGACGAAGGCAAGGTGACTACCCATCAAGTGCCACAGGATCAGTTCAAGAAGCTGAAGGAGAAGGAACGAGACAAAGGACGCAATGCAGCGCTGGCGGAAATCACCAAGAAGGTGAAAGAAGCCGGGTACGAGTCGCTGGACGAAGCACTAGCCAAAATCCCACAACTCTCCGCTCGCATCGACGAATTACTCTCAACCCCTGAACCAACAGCAGACAAGGACGATACGACCATGGCACAATCAAAAGGCAAGACACCAAACAAGAGCAAGCGGAACGGACAACCCAAGCGAAGCAACACTCGCGGCAAGGACGATAGGATGGCTACAAAAGACGCCAAGGAGATAGCTCGACTCGGAAGAGAACGAGAGAAGGACCGCGCAAAGTGGCGAAAAGAAGAGAAGCGCCGCAAAGCTGCCGAGCAAAAGCTGGCTGCCGCTCAGGCTGAGATGGAGATACGAGAGATTGCCATCAATGCTGGAGTTAAGGATGTCGATTATGCAGTTCGACTGATGACTCGAGAGTGCGCAAAATTGCCGAAGGACAAACTCGCCGAGTTCGACGAGAACCAGTTCTTCACTGGTCTTCGAGACACAAAACCCTATCTCTTCGGAGAGACCGTTGCCCCGGCCAACACCGGAACAGGGACGGGTGATGAAACCACCCCACCTGAACCAAAGCCGGGAGAAGTCCTCACACAAACCGGAGATGACTCTCAGTTTGATGCCAAGACGGCTAGCAAGGAAGATGTCGACAAGCGCATGCGCGAGCTCGGCCTATCCACTAGCGGATCGATGGCAGTCGGCTAGGTCTCATCTCTTTACTCATCCAAGTAGGAGAAACATACCATGGCAGTCCCTGATTTCAGTACCATCGTCCAAGCGCCGCAGATCCGTGCGCTTGTCCAAGAGAACCTCTTGGAGCGAGCCTTCCACGACTCGCTCTTCCCTCGTTTGCTTTTCCGCGCTGAGGTAACGCCTCACGAATGGGCAGCCAACGTCGGCGACTCGATGTTCTTCACCGCTCCTGGCTTGATCAAGGTCAAGCAGAAGCCCATCACTCCGGGCGAAGACCCTCAACCAGAGAGTTACGAATCTGAGCAGTGGCAGGCCACTCTTCAGCAGTACGCCTCGTCGATCGACACGCATATGCCCACCAGCATTGCTGCGATCGCCAACTTGTTCCTGCGAAACGGACAACAGATCGGCCTTCAAGCCGGTCAGACGCTTAACCGCATCGTCCGAAACCGCATGTTCAACGCGGCTCTCTCTGGTAGTAGCGTTGCCGACGGAATCCAGGCGGTGACAACCTCTCTTCGCGTCAAGCGTTTGAACGGGTTCACCACAGCTCGCTCCTCGGTGGGCTCGAACGTTCGGTTCGATACCGTATCCGGAAGCAACCCACTGGCCGTTGTTGTTCACGAGAGCGGCGTTCCGGCTACTCGCAACGTCATCGGTTTCACAGCGGATACTCCTGGTGACTGCGTTGGTCCTGGTGTTCTTCTTCTCAGCGCTGCTGTGAGCGTCATCGACAGAGATCCAGTTCTCGCCGGAGACCGTACCAACATAGTGCGCGTTGGTGGCGGTGACGCCGTTGATGCGATTGCGGGCACCGACCTGTTGAACCTGGCTGCGATTCGTTCGGCAGTCTCTAGGTTCTGGCAGGCCAACGTCCCCGAAATGCCAGACGGTCGTTTCCACTGTCACCTCGATCCAACGTCGCAAGCTCAGGTCTTCGCTGACCAAGAGTGGCAGCGTCTCCTTACCTCGTTGCCGGACTACTACATGTACAAGCAGTTCACCATTGGTGAGCTTCTCAACTGCGTGTTCTTCCGCAACAACGAGAACCCACAGGTCGACACTGTGGAAGGTGGCTCCACTGCGGCGTACACCGACGACGATCCGTTCGCCGGCGAACTGTACAGCGACGGCACTACAGCCGGTGTTCGCATCCACCGTGCCCTGTTCTCTGGAGAGGGTGCAATCTACGAGTACCACCAGGCGCTCGACCAACTCATCACCGAGGCCGGTATTACCGGCAAGGTTGGAGATGCAAGCATCACCAACAACGGCATCCAGGTGATGACCGACCGCATCCAGCTCATAATCCGGGCACCTTTGAACCGTCTCCAAGACCAGGTCTCGACTTCTTGGAAGTTCATCGGCGACTGGCCGGTGCGCACGGACGCAACAACCGGCGATGCGGCTCGCTACAAGCGACTGCTCACCGTGGAGCACGGAGCAGCATAGAGTTGCTCTCCACTTCTCACAGAGATGCAGCCTTGGCCTCGAGAGGGGCCAGGGCTTTACGTGGGGATGGTCCTCGCGCATGTTCGACTCATGCGTCCACGTCCGGGTATTCGTACCCTATAGGGTCTAAGATACTATTCGATAGGTCTCATGTTCAGAGCCGGCAAGCTCCGATTAGACTCGCCCCGTCGATGTCATCCTTGGTGATGACTACGCCAACGCCGGGTAGCACAAAGGCTGTGCCAACAGCTAAGGAGGAGATTCGGTCTCTCTTCAGAGCAAGGCACTGTAGCCTCGCAGGCAAACCGAGCCTCACGGCTTCGAGAACGCCTGCACCCTCGCGGAGTGTGGTGACTAACCCGTGTTCGGTACGCCGAACAGAACAGACACCCGAACTAAGTGTATCGTTGAAACTGGCAAGTGGCCTACGGACGGGCTTTGAAAACATCCGGTCAACCAGCATCAAGTCACAATGTTCCTCCGCACTTTTTTAATCACACCAATGAAAGGTGAAATCATGAGCAAAGCAGGACACAATCCACTGGAAGACGCAAAGGTTAGCAGTGAGGCTCCAGCCAAAAAGGCCAAGAAGCCCGAGGCCAAGAAGGAGGCGAAGAAGGAGGCGAAGAAGCCTGAGGCCAAGCCCGAAATGAAGGAGGCGAAGAAGCCTGAGGCGAAAGCCGCGGCTCCAGCAAAAGCTACTCCGAGGTTTCGAGTCGTCGCCGATTGCACGTTTTCTCGCAACGGTCATGTCACAAAGCTATCCGCCGGCGCTGTCATATCCGCCCAACACTACGGCGGCATGCCTGGCATCGATAAGCTTCGGAATGGCGGACTACGGCTGGAGGAGCTCTAAGCTCTAGCCGTTGTCTTTCCTGGACGCAGAGAAGGAGCAGATCCGCTACCACCTGGGTTATCTGAACATCCAGCCGGCGGCCGGACTTGCTTTCGGAATCCCGGCGCCAATCCAGCAACTCTTCATGGTGGAGAGTGCGATGGATAAGGTGATACCAGGACCAGCCGAGGACCGCGTTCGATCCATGGTGTCCCATATGGACAACATCGAGTGCGAGATGAAGGATGGAATCTCCTATCTAGTAGCCAACCGACTCGACGGAATCGAAATTCGTAAGGACCACATCAACTACCTAGAAGACGAATACTACCGATGGGCCACGCGATTAGCTGGCCAACTGGGAGTGCCTCTCTACCTCTACGCCGAGAAGTTTCGATCTGCCAGAGGTCGACGAGGCGGGATGATTCCGCGTGGATAAATGTCGAACAAGTTCAGCCAAAAGGACGGGTTCACTAAGCTACGGGGCACCGAGTATCGTCGCACCTTGGCTTCAAAGCTACAGGGTCCAGTTGACAAGATCCGAGACCTGAATACCAAGTTCGGCCTCAGGAACTACAGCGTAACCGTTTTTAGGACTCGCTGGACTGGCGCAGTCCGAGGCCAAGGCAAAGAGTCGATCGTCTTCCAGCAGGACATCTTACCAACGCCGCTGGTTGCCGACTTGGGCTCCTTGACTGAACTCATTACTCAGCATGGCCTAGATGAGTCTGGAACCATCCAGATCAGCGAGGTATCCGGGAAATACACTGAGGACTTCCTCATGGGTATCGACCCCGATGGGTTTGAACCACTGGATACGGACAACGTGTTCTACGAAGTAGAATTCCCGCGCAAGGACGGACGTCCAGGAACCAGACGCCGCTTTGAGCTTCGTGGAGCCCCGACATTCCGGCCACAGGAGTTTCAGTGGTTCCTCACCATGGAGAAAATTGACGCCGATAGAGCCCGCCTGGGAGAACTTAGGTAGTGGCGACGGTAGTTAAATTCAACCTGAAGTCCTGGCAGAAGTGGCTGGGGGAACTCTCGTTCGAGAAGGCCGCGACCCGTGGACTCCGAGCCGGAGCGATGAGGGCCATCCCCGTCCTCCACACGGCCACAGATCGAGCCCCAAAGGCCTCCGATTCTAAGCGCTCCCAGAGAGGCGCAAACAACACGGGGGCCTTCCGTAGAGCCTGGAAGACTGGAAACACCCCTTCAGGTGTTAGCATCTTCAATGCGTCATCCTATGCCCCTGTCGTCGAGGGTGGTCGTCGCAAGGGAGCGAAGCAGCCCCCTACAAAAGACATCGCCAAGTGGGCCCAGCGGCGCGGACTACCCAGAAAAGAGGCCGAGCGGGTGGCCTTTGCTATAGCCAGAGCCATCAAACTCCGAGGACTCAAAGCTCGGAACATCCTCAAAGACTCCATCCCGAAGATCACAAAGGTCGTGATGAAGGAAGTCGAACACGAACTTAGTCTGGAGCTTGGTTCCAAATGAGCGCTTGCGACCAGACATCGCCCCCGATCGAAATTTCTAGCGAACCGGAGCCATCCCCAGTTCTAGGCTCTTGCCTAATCCTTACTCGAGAACAGGCCAAGAACCATGTCCTCACAGCCAACCGTACGACGGATGCTAGGACCTCGCTCAAGCGAGGGTTAGCCAACTACCTAAAGTCTCTACCTCCGTTCACCCACCCAACTCACGAGAGAACGGTTCGTCTCCGCGAAGTCTACGATGTATGGCCCGACCAAGAGGACAAAACTGAGTACCCTAGTGCCATCGTCTATGGGATTGAGAAGCACCCATACGAGGCCCACGGGATGACGCCGACACTAGATCCCGCGTGTAAAGTTGACGCGACCACGTACTTGGTCAAACATGCAGAGGTCAACTTCAACATGGTCATCGATATTCTAAGCACCGATCCAGAAGAGCGCATCTGTTTTGGAATGCAGATGGAGGATGCCCTGAACCCAGTGGACTGGATGTCCGGTTTCCAACTAGAGTTGCCGCACTATCACAACCTTCGAGGCGTATACCAACTCATAGACGGAAACTACCCAGACGACGAACCAAAAGTGTTCAAGCGTAATCGTCACCTCACCTTCACGGTGAAAGGGCAAGTATCAATGGTACGACTCAAGAAATTCGCACCCCTTACCGAAGTTCGCACCGAAGTTATCGCTGTGGACGGAAACGACCCTTGCTAGGAGGCCCATAAGATGGCTGGATTTATTCGACGATTTGGAGAGTTCCCCCCTGAGGCAGTCCTCACCGCCATCGAAGGCGTAAACATCATCGACCTACCACCACCCGGTTCAATAACCGGAGTCGGTACGGGCTTCGCTTGTATCGTCGGTGAGTTCCCCGACGTGACATTTGCCGTCGAGTTCGATGAAGCAACAGGCCTGTTCAGTGAGGACATCGAGCCCATCGAAGTCGTGTCGGCCAAGGACCTCACCGACAAGGGCGGCGGCTTTGATGAGACTATCGGACAGTTCGGCGGCGATGGAGGCAACGCCTTTGCATCGCTACGAAACAAGGGATTCTCTCGCCTGGCTATTGTTCCGATCAATATAGCCTCCAACTCTGGACTTCGTGTTTGGCGCGAGCTTCCTACGAACGTGAGCGCAACCGACCCGACCCCAGTTGTTCCAGTGTCCGGCGCTCTGATCGCTGCTGGCCACGAGTTCAGAAGCGGACTCGATCGCATGAAGACCGCGGCCCGCGTCATCTTCTCGGATGCGCAAGCCTTCATAGACGGAGTCGACGGCGCAGTGACAACTGCTGCTCCTGCTGTCACCAACCCATTCTCATCTCCTGGTTCAACGTTCCAGACTGATGGTGTGAAGGAGGGCGACATCCTCGTGTCAGGTGTCATCGGGGCGGCGACGCCAACTGGACCCAACGCATTCACTCTTAGAATTGTATCCATCACCAACGAGACCGATCTGGTGCTCGAGGCTATGGACGGGACGGTATTCGCATTCGTTACGGATGCGGCTCTCCCTTTCCGTATCCACCCAGCCTCGGCTGCGGATGCTGGAAACGACCACCAGTTTAGCGAGCAGCCAGGATACCCGGTCCCATGTCGTCCACTAACGGACGGACAGGGTACGGGATCAGATGCCGCCAACGGGAACTGGACAGTCGGAACTGTGATGACACCAGCGATCGTTCCTCCAGCACTAACTGCAACCGGAGCAGACCCACTATCCGGACTCAGAGCTGCCACTGGACCGACGGTCGCCGTGGCATTTGTCGCCCTCGTACAGAAGGCGAATGCTGCGAACGATGCGGCTATCGATGCGCTTTATGCCAGTGCATTCGATTCGCTTCTCGACGAGGCAGCCCCTGCTAGAGAAATCAACATCGTCTGGTCGGCTCGTAAGTCGGACAATATCCGAACCAAGCAGAAGCAACACGTCCTCGACGCTAGTGCTATCGGCATCGGTCGTCGGACTATTGTCAGTCCTGAACTCGACATCTCAAAGGCAACCGCTCTGGCTATTGTCGGAGGCGATTCGGCTCCAGGGGTTGGAGCAACTAGAGACGAGCGAGTCGACTACAGTTGGCCACCGGCGCGGACTTTCATTCCCGAGGCTGTTGGTAAGGTCATAGCGACCGCCGATGGAAAGACGACAGACCAGGGAGACCTGGATATCTCATACGACAGCTGGCTGGCATCTGTTGAGTCGAACTTGGCAGCAGAAAGGAACCCAGGCGAGTCAACTCCGACAACCCGTCGAGCACAGGCTAGCGTTCTAGGCCTTGCTCGTAACGTTCCCAAGTTGAATATCAACAGCTATACGACTATGAGGCAGAAGGGCATTGCAGGTCTACGTATCGACCGGGTCGTTGGCCCTGTCATCCAGTCGGGCATAACGTCGTCGCTTATCTCTGGGCAGAAGAACATCAACCGACGGCGCATGGCCGACGAGATTGAGGACAGCTTGGCGCAACGGTTCGTCCAGCTCGCTAAGCAGCCCCTAACGGATAGCCTGAAGGACACCATCGTCACCGAGGCGACGGCTTACCTAGAAGGACTTCTTTCTATCGACAACCCGGCTGCACAGAGAATCTCAGGATTCAATCCTGTCGATGATGTTTCTGGAAACACCCCACAGCTTGAGGCCAAGGGTGTATTCGTCATCATTGTGAGTGTGCGAACGCTGGCGACCGCCGACTTCATCACAGTCCAGGCCGAGATTGGTGAGGGCGTAGTCATAACAACAACTCTATAAAAAACGAGAGCTTCGGCTCACAAGCGCATCGGCCCCGCTGGTTTAATTGCCAGCGGGGCCGTTTCTTTGATACCAATTAGGGGCACCCATCGGGATGGCTCGATGAGGGACGCTTCACTACCACTAGTAGGATAGGGCGTCACGGCGACTTCTCAGAGGTCTTCCGTGGCGCTTTTTCATTTTCCAATCAGGAGCAATTTCGATGGCCGACCAAAGAATTAAAGGACAAGAGACAGAAGTAGTCATGGTTGAGAATGGCAACCCTCTCAACACTATCCGGGACATCCAGTCATTCGACATGGAGGCGAACCTGGAAATCTTGTCCGAGGGCTATCTCGGAGAGACGACCGACCGCAAAGACGAGAAGTACAACGGTTTTACCGGAAGTATTGCCATGCACTTTTCCAACCCCGATGTTCTCGACCTCACACGCCGAATAATTGACCGAGCTCGCCGCCGTGAGCCTGGTCTCATCATCAACATCAAGACGACCCTCCAATTCCCGAACGGTGTCCGAACTCGCGTCCTGTTGAAGGACTGCTTCTTCGGTGCCATCCCTATGTCGTTCGGTGGGCGAGGAGAATACGGAACAATCACGCTCCCAGTTGAAGGCGGCGACTACAGCGTCATCTAACTGTCGCGGAAGACTCGAGTCTCTCGCGACACCTAACACAAACCAGAAAACACAGGAGATAGATAGAAATGGACGGAGCACTTCAAGGCGTACCCCAAGGACCAGCGAGAGAGGTTTACCAATTTCCGGTTCCCGACATATACAGGAGCGAGCATGTTCGCGAGAGCGTAGGTATTCGCAAACTTAGATCAGCCGAAGAGGTCGAGGCGACACGGGCCTGCCAGGGAGAGTCCATGAGACTTGCCTGGGAGCTATCCAAGATGTCCCTATGTGAGGTGGACGGAGAACGACTTCTTCACCACGAAGGTCAGGTGGACACTAAGTGGGATAAGTTTGATCCAAAGCTCAGATCTTTGATCGTTGCTGCTTACGCCAAACTGCACACACCGGAGGACGATGAGACTGAAAATTTTCTCGCAGGAATGACAACAAAAGTCGGCTGATTGTCATCCATTTCCGTGGCGTGCGAATCGCCACGATAGGAATCCTCGCACTCTCGTATGAGAAACAGGGAGGTCTAAGAAGGTACAAACAAGAACTATGGAGCCGGTTAGCATTCGCAGCGAGGTACGGAAATCAAAGCCTAGATATGCTCCTTAGGTACAGATCTGATGATATCGACTCATTTAACAAGGCGCTAAATCAACTCGTAACGGAAGAGAATAGAACACGATGAGTGACACCAAGCATGACGTAGCGGTTGAGTTTACCGCGAAGGATTCGACCTCCTCAGTAATAGGAAGGATCAACAAGTCCGCTGGTGTACTCGGAAAGACGGTTGACAACATCACAAGGAAGGTCGCCGGGTTTAGCGCTCTCGGCGGCCTGGCTACAGTGTTCGGGTTCGGTGCCTCTGTCCATAGTGCGAACAAGTATCTCAGCACTATAGAGATGCTATCGACTATTACCGGTGAAACTGCCAACAAGACGGCCGGAATGGTTCACGCCATGGAGCAGTCCGGGGTAGCTGGCGAGGAAACCAAAGCAATCATGATTTCGATGGCTCGCAAGCAGGCTGAGATCGTTGGAGGCTCCAAAGACTTGGCCAAGATGGCTAAGAAGTACGGCGTGGAACTAACCAAGGGGCCAGACAAAGCTCTTGTATCCATGGCGAAATCGGTAAAGGAAGGGAAGATTGGTACCGGTGAGGTAGTAAAACTCCTAGAGGAGTCCGGCTCTAAGGCAATGGACCTACTCCGCAAAGGACCCGTAGAGGTTCAGCGACTGCTATCAGAGGGCGCTAAGAAGAACTCCCACATCAACAAGACATCCATCGCCCAATACAAGCAGATGACGATCCAGATGACCCGCGTCAAGCAATCATGGACCAGAATCACAACGGCCGTCATGATTAAACTTGCGCCATCTCTGACAAAGCTCATGGCATACGTTGAGCGTAATATTGACAGTTGGACAGAGGGTGCAGGTCAGTTTGGCGACTTATTGGTAAACCATATAGGCACCGCACTTGTTACTGCTCGAGTATTCGGGAAGGTCATGATGGCGAACTACGCCATCATGAAGCTCACGGGAGAAGGTCTTGTCGGTAATGCCGGAAAACTACTCAAGATGAGCAGGGCAAGTTCTGCCAGCAGAGGATCCTCCGTTGTTGCGGATGTGGCATCGTCGGTGCTCGGACGCGGAAAAGGGAAGGGTGCCGGGGCTCTAATATCAGGAAGAAAAGGTGTTGCTGCAAAGAAGGCAGCGGCTGCTGCAGCTGGCGGAAGAACGAAAAAGATAGGTATCGTGTTTGGTAAAATCTTCAAATTCACAACAAAGATAGGAGGGGTATTTTCCAGGGTAGTCGCATCGGTCGGACCACTGATCAAGGTCGCCAGCATATTGATGAGGCTAACGGCTGTCGGAGTTGTTATCGCCGCTGTCGTCGTTGGAATAAAGCAGATTATGAACAACGTTGATGGCATCAGAGATCGACTAGGGTCGCTCCTGGGGAAGGTCTGGGAAGACATCAAGAACATCGGAGAGTCGGTAGGAAACCTGTTTGGCCCAGGATCTTTCCTGCGAGAGTTCTTCTCCTATGTTGGAAAAGGGTTTGTGTCCAGACTCGAAAAACTACTCTGGGCGTTCCAGAAGGTCACCCACGCACTGGCTGTAGCATCAGTAATGCTTTCAGAGAGGGTTGGTCCAGCCAAGGCCGAGTTCATTCTTAAGAAAAGAGCTATCGACAAGAACGTTGAACAAGCAAGCAAGACACGCGGCATCATGAACACCCTGCTTGAGCACCAGGGGAAAGTAACTCTCTCTCAGATCGATATGCTTGGACAGATGAAGAAGAGCTGGATGGCTTCAACTTCTCATCTGAAAGACTTTGACCAGTCCAAGGAATGGAAAGACTTAGTCAAGACACGTGGCCTTGGTAAATTTGCTGCTCTTCCTGTAACCCCGAAGGAACGACAGAAGACTAACTTCGACTTCCGCGGCTCACGGTTCGACATCCAGCAAAACTTCGCAGAAGGATTCGACCCAGATAGGATAGCCGTAGCATTCTCTAACGACCTGAGCTCGCTAGGGGAGCGACGACTCCAGTCTGGACTAGCCCCAGCATTCTCTGCGAGGTAACAACCAGTGACAGCGACAGTCTCACCATTCGTAATCCGAGAACTGACCGGTGACAAGCGTGAATTCAGGTTCACGGGTCGAGGATTGCCGTACCGACCCTTCACCCTTTCAGGGGACCAGCGGGCGGATATCAACTGGTACGCTGGATCTCCTGAGGGAACAATTCAGATGCTTGGCGCCAAGGAGAACGAAACCACCATCAACGGGATGTGGAAAGATCGATTCCTTCGTCAAGTTGTGGACATGTCTCCAGCGGAGCTTGTAGCCGCTGGGTTCGATGTTGTCGGAGGAAACGCAGCGCCGTTTTCGCTAGCAGCGGGACAGTCTGGAGAGCCTGGTGCCAAGATTAATGGGTTTCCAATCAACAATGTTCGCGAACTGGCTGACACAGTAGACGACGTTCGCCGCAAAGGACAACTTGTCGAAGTTACATGGCTCCACATCAAGAGACAGGGGATCATTAGAACGTTCAGGCAGTCGTGGCACGCCGCTCAAGACCTTGAGTGGGAGATTCGATTCGAGTGGATCAACCAGGGCTTTCAGCTATCGGACGTTCCTATTCAAGACCGAAGCGTAGACCTGTCCGACACTGTTGTTGAGATATCAAACCAGCTCGAGGAGTTAGACGGCATCATGGATGGGTCCGCTTCGCTCGACTTGCAAGGAGACTCAGGGCAGGCATTTACTCAGGCAGGGCAGGCATTGGACGAGGTGAACCAGGGTATTAATCAGATCCAACAGGCTCTCACGCAATTGCAGGACACGGTCATAAACAACACCCAGGCCCTACTGTCGCCAATTAGCACAGTGCAGCGTTCGATCGGAATCTTCTCCTTCATGAAGGATGTCGGGGATAGCACCGCTAACGGAATAGACAGGAGACTCGATGCCGCGATCCTAAACGTCCAGGACACTTTCGGTACGAAGCTCGACCAAAGAAATACGCTCTCAAAGCAGAGGAGAGCGGCGCGACGAATTTCGGCAGTTGCCGCCATAAGGCAGGCACAGCTTGAGAAGCAAGCCAGGCCAGAACTGATTAGTTCGTTCGTTGCTCGAGAGGACCAGGATTTGCGAGATGTGGCGCTTCAGCACTATGGAACCGCCGACGAGTGGAAGTCTCTGATGAGGTTCAATAATCTGGATGAGTCTCGCCTGTCATCCAATCAGTTGATCTTCGTTCCTCGCAATCCACCGAGGGGAGACCAGTGCTAGGTGCCTGATCCAACCCCACTTTATTACCCGTCCATCGTGGTGAATTTGAGGCTTCGTTTCGACGAGGCATTTCAGGTTATTGACCTGCCCCAGCCTGTAGACCAGAGGGGGGTAGTTGATGCGGTGTCCGGAGCGTCTGGGCCGGTGCTGCGCCCACTCATCCTTCAGCAAGGCAAAGACAACCTTTCTCATATCCTAAACCGCGTACCCAAGAATGGCACCGTAGAACTCCCTGGCTACAGGACGGCTGGGAAGTTCTCCTTCCTGTTCGACTACCGAGAGCTTCCGATCGACCCGCGTCTTCTTCGGTCCATAGGTGTGGAGATATTCCAAGGCGCAGTGAATCCAGAGGATTTTGCTACTGGGATGGTCCAGGTGGAGGCGGACGGAACACGCCGATCTATACTCAATGTCTACGACGAGGCCGGCAACCCGCGGGACGAACTCATGACTCTCGCCGGCATTGTGGATTTATGGCGTCTCACTCATGACGACAAAGGATCGTTTCTTCATATCGAGGGCCGCGATCTCCGGGGCCTCTTCCTGGACAGCCCGATCGACCTGAGGATCTTCAGCGAAATCGACCTGCGAAAAGACATCGCAGACGTTGTTGCCGCGATGCTCGAAAAGCATCCGGCTGGAGAGCAGATGACAATCTGCACGTTCCCAGGAGAATGGCCCAGAGGAATACTGCCAAGCCCAGCGGACACTGATGGACTTACTCGTCCTCGTCGCAAATGCAGCGGAGAGGGTGCCTCTGTGGGCTCGTCTAGTAGCAAGGCGAACTACTGGGACATGATAACCAAGATGTGTCTCCTGGTTGGAGCAATTCCGTTCTTCAAGGGTCGAGAGCTTCACATCCGAAGGTCTCGGTCTATCTTTGCGCAGAATGAAGGCAAAGACGTGAGCAGGTCCCCGTTCAGAGCTCCTAATAGCAAGATTCCAGTCCATAGGGTTGATGATATCGGAGACGAAGTATCCGTCCGTCGCATGGTCTACGGTCGCAATATTCAATCTCTTACCTATGAGAGGAAGTTCACCGGGACAAAAGTTCCAGTCATCGAAGTCACATCACACGATCAGAGCGGAAGCGATCGAGGGCCTGGCAAGATATTGGTGGTCCAGTGGCCTCCCAAGGACAAGAAGCTGGCCAGAATCAGCGGGGTGTCTCCATCTGGAGAGGTGGCGCAGACAGATATTCTTAGAATCAACAAACCAGGAATCAGAGACAAGGACAAGCTCCTTGAACTTGCGCGAGACCTATACGAGGAGATAGGAAGACAGGAGATCGGCGGATCGTCGACCACCAAGTCTCTAGCTAGCATGTATGGCGACAACTCGGACCCGGACATGCTCCGCATGCAGCCAGGGGACGGTGTCGAGTTTGCGGTTGACGTTCAGACTCTAAACTCACGCAGCCCAATATCCGCACAGTTCACTGACGCGAACCGCCAGAGCTTCTCCGAGAGGGTTGAGGCTATCAAGCAGGACATGCTCCGTAAGTCTGGGACGGTAGACGAGAACCTGATTAGAGTCATCGTGGCAACATCCAGAAGCAGTATCTTGGATATAGAACAGTTCTTCCGCATAGCCAATATTCGATACAACTGGGCAAGCGGTGTGGTTCAGATTCACTTCGACTTCCAGAACTATGTCGTTGTGCGGTCGAATGAAACATCGGACCTAACAAACGACAGTGAACTAGACAATAGAGGGACCGTTGAATGCCTAACGGTTAGAAGAAGAGTCAAGGGCAAGAAGCTACCAAGGCCCACCAAACAACGAAAACGTGTCAACCTGGACTCGTTTAACACAAGGTCAGGATTCTAATGCTCAAGTCTCGTGTTGCAACAACCCCTGACGTAAACCGGCTAGCCAAGGCGCTGGAGCGCCCTGGGATCGACCCTCGTTGCTGGAACTGTCTGGCCTATGTCACTGCTTTCAACATCGACGATGAAGGCCCTATCGTAGATGTGGTCCTTGTCCCAGACAATACCCCAGAGACAGCCAGAGTAGGCGCTGAATACGCTGGCCCAGGCTTTGGACTCTACTTCCCTCTCGAGAAAGATACGGAGGTGGTGGTTGGATTCCCGAACGGAGATCCAGATGAGGGACTTGTTGTCCTGCGTAGGCTTTGGAGTAAGTCCGACCCAACTCCACAGATTGCCCGTGACAACCGGGATGACGTTGTCCTTGTTGCGAAGAATGATGCCAATATCCGAATCGTCGTACAAGACACAAGCAAGGTTCTCATTCAAGACAGTTCAGGGACGCCAGTCCCACTAGCTCTGAAGTCGGACGTTGACAACAACAAGGCTATCTTCGATGCGCATATACATTTGACAACAGCTACGGTTGGACCAACCGCGACTCCGGGCACGATCGCACCGACGGCCACACCTCAACTAAATGCAGTAGGAACCCGGATACTGGAGAGCCATTAGATGAGTTACGGATTAGAACAATATGGGATCGATCCATACGGAAGCACTGATTCCTCCGTAGCCGGTGGTCTGTCAATAGTTGGCGCAAAGCCAGTGTCCACTCACACCATACGTGTGACTTTAGCAAAGGAACCTCAAGCCATATCGTCGCAACTTCCTGGCGACGTATTCAACCCTAGGACGTGGACAGTAGTTCGTCTCGACAGCGGTGTTGGATTCACGGTCATGGAGGTGGTCGCGATCACCTCAAATCTAGAGTATGAGATTCGCCTCCTGGAGGCGCTTGGCAGTTCAAACGTACAGCATCAGGTTTCATCCGAAACGCTACTAGGGGAAGACGGGGGGCTCATTGAGAATCCGATGTTCCATAACTTCTTCGGTCTACTGGACGCCTCACAGTCCACCCCTGAGAGAAGGGCGGCACAAGACAAATACGCGATCCGTGACATCTTCAACCCTCAGGGGTTACTTCCATCCGGAAGCACCGGAGGTGTCTACACAGTGGCCACCGATGGAGATTATCAACTTCATGGCGGTACCGACTTTGCTCGGAAGATGATCCTTCGTCGAATGATGACCACAAGGGGTGGGTTCAGCCATCTACCAGGGTTCGGAGTTGGACTTCGGGTGAAAGAACCACTTCCTTCGGGAGATCTAATATCTCTACAGAAGGACATCGAGGATCAGGTAAAACTGGAACCAGAGGTCGACAA